>JAFAYW010000271.1 GCA_019240125.1 Alphaproteobacteria bacterium | reverse complement strand
CCGAGCACCGGCAGATCGAGCCCGGCCTGGCCGCACATATCGGCGGTCAGCGAGCTGATGCCGCCCGAATGCGATACCACCGCGAGACCGGGCGCGGCGGGCTTGGGGGTGTGGGCCAGCAGGTGCGACACCTCGATCAGCTCGTCGTAATCCTGGACGCGGATCACGCCGTATTGGGCAAAGATCGCGTCGTAGCGGGCATCCTCGCCGGTCAGCGCCGCGGTGTGCGATTGCGCCGCCCGCGCGCCGAGCGCCGAACGGCCGATCTTGATCAGGACGATCGGCTTGCCGCGCTCGGCCGCGAGCTTGGCGACTTCGAGGAATTTGTCGGCGCGCTTGAAGCCCTCGATAAAGCCGGCGATGACCTTGGTGTCGGGGTCGTCGAGCAGGTAGCGGGCGAAATCGGTGAAGTCGAGATCGGCCTCGTTGCCGGTCGAGATGATGTAGCTAAAGCCGATGCCGTTCTCGACCGCGCGTACCAGAAACGGCCCGAACGCGGTGGCGCCGCTCTGGCACACCAGGCCGATCGGCCCGGACAGCCCATCCGCCCCGCGCGACGACGCAGTGGCCCAGATGTCGTGTTTGACATTCGCGAGGCCGAGGCAATTGGGGCCGCTGATCCGCATCCCCGAAGCGCGGGCGAATTCGCCCAACTCGCCCTGCAGATCGCGCCGGTCGCCTTCGCCGCGTTCGGAAAAGCCGGCGGAAATCACGATCGCCGATTTGGCGCCCTTGGCGTGGCTCTCCTTGAGGACATCGAGCACCTGGTCATAGCGCACCACAACGGCGACCGTGTCAGGGGAATCGGGCAGGTCGGTGACGCTCTTGTAGGATCTCTCCCCCATGATCTCGTCGTAGCGGGGGTTGACGGCGTAGACGTTGACACGCGCCTTGGCCTTGAGCGCCGCCGCGAGAAACCGGCCGCCATACTGCATCCGCGGCGTCGCGCCGACGATCGCGATCGAGCGCGGGTTTAGCATCCGGTCGATCGACGCCAGTTGCTGATCTGTCCAGAAATTCATGACACCCCCTCAGAAACGCGAGCGACGGGTCGGAAGCCACACTCGGCGAGCCATCCGCTGCTCTTAGCACCGTTTCCGCCGTTCCCGCGACCGATCGCGTCATCGGCCGCGGGTCCAGGCAGGCGGTACACGGGTCGCGCTGCCGCGTTACGCGGTCACAGCGGCTTTATCTCGACCTTGCGGAATTTGATGACACCTCGATCGGTCTGGTCTGCGCCAAGGCCGTGCTGCAATGCGATGTAGCCGGTCTTGTGCGCCGAATCGTTACCGTCGGCCGTCTTCACCCCGTTTAGCACGGCGACGAGGTGGGAACCCTGCGCGGTGATCTCGTAGGTGTTCCACTTGCCGCCGGCTTTCGGCATCGGGTCGACCTTTGCGACATTGACGATCGCCCCGGTTGCGTAGCTCGGGTCGGGCCGCTTGTCGAAAATGTTCACCTCGTAGGCGTTGGTGCCGGTGATTTTCTGCGGGTCCTCGGCGCGGATGAACACGCCGCTATTGACGTCGTCATCAGCCCAGAATTCGACCCGCAACTGAAAATCACCGTACGGTTTTTTTGAGACGAGAAAGCCGTTGCCCTTGGATGCGATGACGGCTCCATCCTCGATCTTCCAATTCGCATCCCCGATTTGGTTCCACTCCTCGATGTTCTTGCCGTCGAACAGCACGGTCGCCACCGGCGCCTGGCTGCTGGCCAGCGTCGTGAACGCGGCAATGACGGCGGCGGCGGCCAGTGTCGAACAGGCAGCAGTAATCGTTCGCATGGTCAGTTCCTCCCGATATGGCTGCCTGAGCGTCTGGCGAGCCGATTATTTGCGCGGCTGAGGCTACCGCGAATTCGTCCAGCTCGAAACGGATTGCGCGGGGCAGCGCTCGGTGCTCAAACCATCGAATCATGCCACCTTCCGCACCTGCCCTGCGGCCAGGGCTGGCGTGACGGACAGAAGATCGGCCCGGTAAGGTCGCCAGCGCCAATCCGGGTGACGCGCTGCGCAAGAGAGGTTTGCATGCAGTACACCAAACTCGGCCGCACCGGCCTCGACGTGTCGCGCCTCTGCCTCGGCTGCATGAGCTATGGCGGCGGCAATAGCGGCTTTCACCAATGGTCGCTCGGCGAGGAGGAGGCCCGTCCGTTCATCAAGAAAGCCCTCGAAGCCGGCATCAATTTCTTCGACACCGCCAATCGCTATTCGGTCGGGAAGAGCGAGGAGGTTCTCGGCCGCGCGATCCGCGATTTCGCGCGCCGTGAGGAGGTGGTCATCGCCACCAAGGTCTATAACCGCATGCGCCCGGGTCCGAATGGGGCGGGCCTATCGCGGAAGGCGATCCTGTTCGAGATCGACGAGAGCCTGCGGCGGCTCGGCACCGATTATGTCGACCTCTACCAGATCCACCGCTTCGATCACGATACCCCAATCGAGGAAACGCTCGAGGCATTGCATGACACCGTCAAAGCCGGCAAGGCCCGCTATATCGGCGCGTCGTCGATGCATGCGTGGCAGTTCGGTAAGGCCTTGCATGTGTCGGAACGCAACGGCTGGACGCGGTTCGTCAGCATGCAGAACCTCGTAAATCTGCTGTACCGCGAGGAGGAGCGCGAGATGCTGCCGCTGTGCGCGGCCGAGGGCATCGGCGTCATCCCGTGGAGCCCGCAGGCACGCGGCAAGCTGACCCGCGACTGGGAGTACAAGAGCATCCGCACCGAAACCGACGAAGCCTTTCGCCGCATGTTCAAAAGCGAGGAGGCCGACAGGAAAGTCGTCGACCGCGTCGCCCAGGTGGCGCAGGCACGCGGGGTGGCACGCGCGCAGATCGCATTGGCTTGGTTGCTGCACAAACCTGTCATCACCGCCCCGATCGTCGGAGCCACCAAACTGCAGCATCTCGACGATGCGCTTGCCTCGCTCGACGTGAAACTGTCCGCCGAGGAGATCGCGGCGCTCGAAGAGCCCTATGTCCCGCATGCCGTAGTCGGCTTCGTCTGAGGCCCCGTGATGTCGCCGACGCCCACAACTGACACCGACCTGTTCGAGATCATCCGCACGACCCGGTCGATGCGGCGGCTGAAGCCCGATCCCGTGCCCGCCGACCTTATCCGCCAGATCCTCGATGCCGGCGTGTGTGCGCCAAGCGGCGGCAACATGCAGCGCTGGCGGTTTCTGGTGGTCCAGGACCCAGCGATCAAACAGGCGGTCGGCGACCTCTACCGGCGCGCCTGGGATGAGATCGTCGCGCCGCGCTACCGCGAGGGCGCGCCGGCCCCGGGCACCAGCCGGGAGCGGTTCGACCGGATGCTCGCCGCCGCCGAGTATCTGGCGCAACACATGCATCAAGCCCCCGTGTGGATCATACCGTGCCTGCAAGGCGACGCGCCCGGCCGAACCGCCGGCTCATCGATTTATCCCGCGGTGCAGAACATGTTGCTCGCGGCGAGAGCTCTTGGCCTCGGGGCAACCCTGACGACCCTGTACCTGAATTTCGAAAAGGAGGCCGAGACCGCTCTCGGCCTGCCCGCCGACTGGCATTCATACGCGATCCTACCAATCGGCTACCCGCGAGGACGGTTCGGGCCAGTCAAGCGCGTCGCTCTTGCCGATGTGGTCTTTTCGGATCAGTGGGGGCGGCCGTATCAGGAAGGCGGTCGGTAAGCCGTCGGCAACTGGTGAGACCCGATGCTTCTGCTTTTGCTACCGTCGCCCCGGCCAACGCAAACTGTGACGTGTCACTCCACCGTACTGTGCTGGCGGGTCGATGAAAGGATGTGGCAGTCTCGCCAAACGAGGCCTCTGCGAATGAAACGCATACCGCCGAGTTTACTGGAAGATGTCTGACCGGAGTGCCGATATCCCACCGGAACTGCTGGCCCGGCTGGCACACCCGACAGTGCGCCTATCTGGCGCCATCGATGAAAATGCCGCCACGGCCTTTCTCCATCAGATCCTGCCGGTGTTGGAATTGCCGGGTTCGATCGTTGTCGAGCTCTTCAGTCCTGGGGGCGACGCGGATATCGGTTGCCGATTAGCGCAGGAGGTGCGGCTCCTCCGCGAAGCGCATGGCCGCGATATGTGGTTTCTCGGCAAAACACTGGTCGCGTCAGCTGCGGTGACCTTCATGGCCGCCTTCCCCCGCGATCGCCGTTGGCTTACCCGCGACAGCACCCTGCTCATCCACGGCCGCCGCATGACACGCAATGTGCATCTGGAAGGGCCGTTGGGAAGTTGCCGGCGGGTATTGGAGGAAATCATCGCCGACATCGACAATGGCTTGCGGATCGAGGACGAGGGCTTTGCGCAATTAATCGAGGGCAGCGCGATCAGCATGGAAGAAGTGCGGCGCCGCTCCTATGGCGGCTGGTATCTGACGGCATCACAAGCGTTCGAGCGCGGCCTCGTCGGCGGCCTGGTATAAGCCAGCCAGCCGGGAGCTCTCCCGGCCAACTGGCAACGCGCGCTTCAACAGAGACGCCCGCGAATTGGGCTACCCCCATGTCGCGTGTCAAAGACTATTCGAGGCGTCCTGGAAGTTTGATCAGGACGGCATCGGCTGATGACCCTGGCAATCCTCGCGATGGCAGCGCCGGCGCGGCCGAGTCGGGTACCGGTTTTGGAGCGACATTGACGAGGTCGCCAGGCTGCAGCGTCGTCATGCCGTTTGCGGCCAACGAGAACGGATCGCCGGATGCTTTCTGTCGAACGATCTCATAGGTGTAATCGGGGCCGCTCGAGGCATTCGCGTATTTCACGGGTATAGCCTTGAGCGCAGACAGGACACCATCGCTCGTCGCGAATTCGCCCTCGCCTTCGCTAATCTGTTTTTCGGCAAGATCGAGCTCGTTTTGAAGCTCCGTTCGGACGTCTGTCTGCAGCTTCGAGACCTGTTGCTGCGCCACCGCCAGATGCTGCTTCGCAAGGGTCATCTGATTGACCGAGTCCTGTCGCCGTTGTTGCGCATCAACCAATTCGCTTTCAGCCTGAACGACGACCAGATTCCCGATTGTTCCCCGCTGAAGCAGCAATTGCATCGCTTCAACACGCTTGGTTCGCAACGTGACCAGATCATCCAGACCGGTAAGGCGACCTCGCTGCAGCTGCTCCTCCTGCTTGGCAGCGTCTACTGCCGCCGCCAGCGCCCGTTCCTGATCCTGCCGTCCTGAAATGATCGCGGCGCGCCGTTGCACCTGCTCGGCCACGAGCGTGCTGGCTTGGTCACTGCCCAGCAACTGCACCAATGTCGCGGGAGGCCGCGCGACCCCGCCATCCACCTCCGCCTTCAGCACGCTCGCTTTCGCAAGCGCCTTCAGCACTCCTTCGACGGCAAGACGCCGCTTCTGGAGTTCGCGTGCGGATTCCACACGCTGCCAGCTGTCACTGGTGTCGCGTTCGTAGCCGCCTGCCAGCGCAAGGACGTGCAGCACCGTCATACCCGGTACGAATTTGTACGAACCGGGGTTCTTGACGGGTCCAAGGACATAGATTGGCGGCCGCTCGACCGAGGAGATCGTCACAAACTCCTTACGGCCTGTCAGTTTCTCAAGCGCGTCGGCTACGGCCCCCTGCAATTCTTCAGCGGACAGTTCCGAAACCGTGAACGAGCCTATGAGAGGCAGCGAGATTGCCCCATCATCTTGGACGGTGTAATCGCCACTAAGTTCCGGGCGCTGCTGAAACCCTTGCGTCGACGACGATGACGTCTTGCCCCATTTATTTGCCTCTTCGTCTTGCACCTTCTCGTAGACTGTCAGCTTGATTTTATCGCCGATCTCAAGACGAGGTCCTTTTGCCCGGGGTGCCCGCGCGGTACTGACCGGTGCACGATTATCGCGCTCAACCGCGGGACGATCGGGGCTGAGAATGACTTCCTTTACGGGACGGATAGCCTGCTCCGAACCTACGCTGCCGGACCACGCATTATCCGGCCGCGGGTTATCCGGCCGCGTGCTCGACGCGAGCGTGCCTGATGAATTTGACGCGCGCGGCAGGCTTGCCTCCGCCACATCAGGCGTATTCGGCTGATTGTTGGCGATCATTACCCGCTCGGTGTGACCGAACGGAACGCCGGAGGCGATGGTTAGCCCGCAAGCCAAACCCAAAACGCTCGGCCAGCTGCGAGGCCGCAATGTCGGCTCCGGCTCGGCCGCAGCTTGCGCCGCTGCCAGCTGAGTGTCCGGAGGAATATCGGACGAATTAACAACCCGGGCGGGGTTCGTTGGCGCGTTATCTGGGATACGGTTGGACATCTACACTTCCCGTAAAGGACTGGATAACTGCCCCGATCGCCGCCTCTTACAGGGAATGGCCACGACCGGCTGGCTCGCATTGTCGTTTGGGTGGAAAAACTGCACCCGAGCCTGGCCGATCGCAAGGAAGCGCAAGAGGTACACCGAAGGATCAGAGCCTTGTTTTGATGGGAGGTTCGGTTCAGGCGGCGGCCCGATCGGAATAGCCAGACGGAGCTTTGCGGACAGCGCGGATCAAGGCGCGAGTGCGGAAGTACGCCAGTGCTGTTATCCCGAACCCACCACAGATTGCGCCAGCTCGACGCAGGTATCCCGAGGCCAAGGATCGCAGCACCGCCCCGCATAGCCCGATGACATAGCGCCGCTCTGAACCAAGCCCATCCTTGGTCCCCGCCATATCGGTCAGCACGGCCTTGGCCGTACCCTCCATGCGGCACCGGCGAACAAAGTAGCGCCACGCCATCCGCTGTGGCGGCACGTGGTGACCAACCCGCGCCGTGGCGCAGTACGCCCAGTAGCTGCCGGGATTGAGACGCGTCGCCCTGATGCAGAACTCGGTCTCTTCGCAGCTTTCGGCGATTCCGCCCTCAAGCCGCTCACCCTCCCGCCGGCCGAGTTGAGAGGCAAACCCGCCTGCCCGGGCAAGCACCTCGGCACGAACTGACATGCTCGCGCCGATCGGGTTGCGAATCCGCCCGTTGCGCACCGGCATTCCGGCGTAGGTACAGCCGACCACCCAGTAGAATTCGGGGGGAAACCATGCGGGCTCAGCGCCACTCCATATAGGTCTGATGTAGCCACCGACTCCGAGCACCGCCGGATCCTCGTAGCATCGCAGCAACTGCTCAAGCCATGTCGGCTCGGCGACGGCATCGTCATCGAGAAAGACGAGTATCGGGGCCACGGCGGCCTCCGCTCCCGTCATGCGGCCGCCCGACAACCCGGGTGTCTTGCTGTTCTCGAGAACGGTGACACCGCCAAATTCCGTTGCCGCGCGCCGCCGCAATTCCTCATTGCCGTCGATCACCACCAGGATCTGGCTGGCAGGTCGCGTCTGGCCCCGCACTGAGATGACCGCCGCCTGGAGCTGCTCCCATCTCTCCATTGTGTACGCACAGATAATGACGCTGGCATTGATCATTGTGGCCTTCCTGTATCGTCGCTTTGCCGCGGCACTTCGTGACCACGGCCGATTACCCCGTGTTCGGCGGCTTCCTTTATGATCGACCAGATCGGGCTGCCGTCGTTGCGTATGTCAAACTGGTCATGTTCGTCCAACGGGTACTTACCGTCTTGCTGGTACGAAACCAATCGCCAGACCAGCCAGCCGGCGCAATCTTTGTTACTTTGCAGTTTATCCAGCCATTGCTGATAGGCATCAGCCTGATCGGAGTTCGACCTTGCGTAACCGAATTCTTCAAGCAGAACAGGTTTCTGCAGGTTTGCTGCAATATTACAGCTTTGGTCAATCAACTTATTAAACTGCTGCACCGTAAGACCATAAAATAACGGATAGCCATGCCATGTGCCAAAATCGACAGTCGGTATGCGCATGTCCGCCAATCGATCATTGACCCCTGCCCCGCCCGAAGCGACCAGGTGGTTGCTATCTTCTGACTTCAAGTAAGAAGACATTTCACTAACCCAGCCTGTTTTCAGAGAAGCGGGCTCGATGTTTGCTTCATTCATCAGCTCCCATGCCATGATCGTTGGGTCATCTTTGTAGTGTCTTCCATTTAACGAATTCGCTCGGTTGACAACATAATGTGCCCATCGCCGATAGTCGCTTCTTGTTCGGGGGTCCTCGAAGAAGAATCTATTACGATCGACACTCTTATACCAGGCGCGCATTTGCTGTGCACCGCCCGTATACGCCCAGAAATCAAGAAGTGCGATGATCAGCTTGATGTTTCGCTTCCTACACTCATCGACCAGAAAGTCGACTTTGTGCATTCCACTTGCGCCTTCGTTAATTGCCATTTGTGAGGATTTTCTGTCCCAGTACAGCAGGTATGTACCATTGACGCCGAGATCGCTTGACGAGGCTGGGGATTGCCAGTTCCACACGCTCGGCACCCTGCCGTCCAGCGACCCGATAACGGGTTGCAGGAACACACGAATGACGTTCGCGTGCAGCTGCACCGCATCATCAAGCACGCGCCGCACCTCCTGTTCCGTGCCAAAGGTAAGGTAGTGATTATTCACACCAGCGACGAAAAATGGCTTCCCGGCGAGCACAAAGCCGTCGCCGGCTGTCCTGACGAACTGAACTGACGCATCGGCCGCCCGCGCAGACACGGTGATCGCCGCGGCCAGCCCGGCCAGCGCCAGAGCGGAGCAGACGGTCACGGCCCTTGACCGAAAGCTGGCTGCGGGAATGTCCACTGGGGAGACCTATATCCTGACACATGTATTGAACGATCAGCCCGATTCACCGGACTCGACAACCGGCCGCAACCCAAATCCCGGATTACTCCAGTTGGGCCGGCTCACAGCACAGTTGCTCCTTAAGAACCAATGACAACCGCATTGCAGGGCCTGTTTACTTCGGCACTCGGAACATTTCGTCTAGAGCATTCAGGAATGGTGCACGCCTATATGAATGTGGCCACCGCCCTCACCCCAGCCGTGGTGATCGGGGGTGAGCTCAACGGGCTGGGGGTCTGCCGCAGCCTCGCTAAATCCGGAATTCCCATTTACGTTCTTGATGCACACCGTCGAAATCCAGCGATGTGGTCGCGTTATGTCAAAGCGATTAAAGTACCTGCCCTTCACGGTGAACCGTTATTAACTTCCCTACAGACGCTGCATCGTAAGGTTGGGGGGAACCCTGTTATAATTTTTACTGACGAGATGGCGCTACTGACAATATCCAAATATCGCGATCAGTTGAGCGGGATGTACCGGTTTCGCTTGCCCGGTCACGCCGCGGTCATGATGTTGCACGATAAGGTTCAGTTTCACGAATTCGCGGTGGCTAACGATTTTCCTGTACCAAACGCAGTAATCGTTCGTCACGAGAATGATCTTGCCGGTATCCGACAGTTGCGGTTTCCCGTCATAATCAAGCCAGCGGATAAGCGTGTCGTTCATCTGGGAGCCGGATTCCGGCTGAGTACCGCTCATGATTTTGAGAGCGCAACTCGCTTGAGCAGACAGTTGCTCAAGGCGGCGGAATGCATAATTGTGCAGGAATGTGTTGAGGGCCCCGACACGAGTATATTCTTCTGCCTCTTCTACCGAGCCAAAGGTAAAACCCTGGCGATGTTCACCGGGCGTAAGCTGGCGAGCACGCCGCCCGGAACGGGAAGTACAGCGTATTGCACGGAAGCCGGGTCGCTGGCCCCGCTTCTGGCGCGCGATACCGAGGCATTGATGGAACGAGTTGAATACGAGGGCATCGGCAGCGTCGAATATAAATGGGACAGCCGCAGCGAGCGCTTTGTCATTATCGAGCCGACCGTAGGTCGAACCGACTGGCAAGAGGAGGTAGCGACTCTTTGCGGGGTCAATATCCCCCTCGCCGCCTACCGCGATGAATGCGATCTGCCGCCGATACCGGCGCAAGCGCTTCCCCCCATTGTATGGCAGAGTTCACTCGTCGAGCGTGTCAAGGCCGGGGCGCTGGCGGCTAATATCGGCTTGCGCACCGTCGACGGTTACTGGCGCGCCGCCGATCCATTGCCCGCCTTTGTCAGTTATCCGAGGGACTTCGTCATTTCTGCGCCGTCTATGGTACGCGCCATCGCAGGGCGCATCGGTCAACGGCTGGCAGGACCGTTCGGGCGATTGAGTGAGCGGGGGGAGATCGGCGGCCCGAAGGGCCTCCCCAGTGGCAGCGACCGCGCGATCGGTACCGGCGCCTAGATACAACACCACCTTGTCATGCGCATTTGCCTATACCTCGATCGCTCGCGGACGTTTCGCTGGCATTTGTGGGTGGCGGAAGCGCTTACGGCGCTTCCGGGCACAAAAGTTGTGGCTGCCTTCGCGCCAGGTATATCTCCGCTGCCGCCGAGTTGTTCGCTTCTATTGGACCTGGAGCGGTTGGTGTATGGCCTCGATCGAGAACATGCGCTGGAGCCAATGCAGGCGGAAGTCGAACATCAGTTTGGCGTTTTGGATTATCGATCGGTCGACGCCGATTTGATAATCGACTTTTCCGACGACAGCCCACCACCATCCTCGCACCGACTGCTCACGCCCCTATTCAATGGACGCGCCGGCGAACTGGGCTTGATGATGGCGTTGACGGGCAGCGAACCAATACTCGTGGAACTGATTGATAGTTGCCGGCCCGGCTCAGCTTGGTGGGAGCGACCTGCAAGCGTAGATCGCGAGGTCCTTGGGAAGAGCATGGATGGCATACTGTCCGCGACCGCACGGCTGCTCCTCAGCGCGGTCGAGCGAGGCGGCGCGCCGCATCCTTCGGTAAAATGCGTGTCTCAGGCGGTCTCTCCACAGTTGCCGACGGGCGGTGCCGTCACGGCCAGTTGGTCATTCGCGGCAAGGAGCTTCATACACAAGGTAACGCGCCGGTTGACCGACCTTGCGCTTGGTGACCGGAAGTGGATGGTGGCATGGCGGCCTGGTGGCTGCGCACAGCTCCTGAATCGGGCCAGACTCGGATATTCGATCGTTCCAGACGATCGGCGGCGCTATTTCGCCGACCCATTCCCCTTTAGCCATAACGGACGTGAGTTCATCTTCGTCGAGGAATTCCCATACGCGACTGGGCGAGGGTGCATATCTGTGCTCGAGGTGAAGCCCGGCGGCCAGACGACTTCTCTGGGCATTGTATTGGAAGAGCCGTTTCATCTGTCTTACCCGTTTGTCTTCGAACTCGGCGGCGACATCTGGATGATACCGGAGGCAGGCGAAGGACGTGGCGTTTACCTGTACCGGGCGACGCAGTTCCCATTCAAGTGGGAGCGCTCGGCATGTCTGATATCGGGCATCAACGCCTATGATGCGACGCTGCTGCGCCATGATGATCGTTATTGGCTCTTTCTCTGCGAGCGCGCATGGCATTCGTCCGGGTGGGATATGTTAAGCCTGTATCATGCGCGTGATCTTTTCGGAGATTGGACCCGGCATATCTGCAATCCTGTCATTATCGATGCGACCCTTTGTCGACCGGGTGGCGCAATGTTTATCTATAACGGGACGCTTGTGCGGCCGGCGCAGAATTGCTCAGGCCTGTATGGTGGCTCGATCGAATTGTGTCGTATCGATAATTTGAGTGAGGACACATTCTCGCAAACGGTGGTGGGGCACATCAACGCAGGGGCATTCGGCTGTCACACCTATAATGCGAGCGCTGGGTTGGAAGTCATTGATGTTTTCGGTCGGCCGCCGGGACGCGGTCAAATCGAAGCCTCTTTCATCCCGATATCGGCGGACGTACTACGGCCGTACCGCTCAGCTGACGCAAACGTGCAGCCGCCGCCATCAAAAGCGATGGACCTGCCTACAACGCCGGCTCTTTAGCGCCGCCCGGTCGAGAAACAGACATAAACTGTTGAAACCGCTCGAGCTTACCGAGCAGTCCTCTCGGGTTCGGGGCGTCGTGTCGCGACGACGAGTGTCGACACGCCGAACCGCCGAAGCGGGGTACGCTCGATTGCCGGCATCATGCGTCGATAGGCGCTAATTAGCCTCTTCGGGATCCATGGATAGACCTCGAAGACAGGCAGCACATAACCGGCATCCACGATCTTCAGTCCAGCATCTACTACCAACTGCTTCAGCTCATGGGGCCAGTAGTTTCGTGCTGCCATGAGCGGCAGCACCCAGGATTTCGGCAACCAAGGGACAAGCGGTACCGGAAATGGCAAGTTCACCCCAGCGACACGCAATCCATGCCCTTCGAAGGGGAAGAAGCGATTTGGGCTCATAACAACCAGGTGTCCGGCTGGCTTCAACACACGCTTGATTTCTCTTAGCGTTGCCGCTTCGTCTTCAACATGCTCTAGAACCTCGTTCAGGAGCACGCCATCGAAGGACATGTCTGGAAACGGCAATAATGTTGAGCAGCGGTGAAACTCCACAGCGACTGATCGGCTGTTTAACCGCGCTTGATGTACCCGTTCCTCATCAGGATCGACCCCTACGGCTTTGTCTACCCCCCACTCGACAAGGGCATTGGTATAGCCGCCGTCGGCACAACCGCAATCCAGCCAGACCCCCTTAAGCAGATTGTATGAGGCCAGCTTCGCCAGACGATACTCGACATTCGTGCGCCCCGCTGTTGACCCACCCGGGTGCGGATATCCCGGACTGCTCGGCGAACTGACGGCGGCGGTCATCGCATGCATCTTATTACACTCATGACTCGGACAGCTTAGCTTAAAAAACGGGCTCCTGCGTGGCCATCACGAGGTAGCGCAAAGGGAAGCCGATGGTCAGCTGCTGCCGCGTTTTATCTGCTACTCTTAATCCAGATTATGGTATTGGCGCCGCATCGTCTGTCAGGATGCTTCTTTGTCCGCATATCAAAATCGCATATGAGAGCAGAGTTATCGCGTTAATTATTAAAACCTCTCTCTGATTACCACCAAGGAGGAATGGTATTCCAGGCCGCTACTAGTCAGTCTTCAAACAAGTACGCGATTATTGTTCCGAATTCTCTCTCCGATGTCTCTCTGCAGCAGTGTCTGGACGATGGGTCGAGCTCGATACGCCACCGATGATTTTATGGCTGCAGCGCTGGCGCTCGCGTCAGAGCGAGGCCCCCTCGCGGTGACGGTGGGGTCAATCACCCAGCGCCTGAACGCCCCAACCGGCTCGTTCTACCACCGCTTTATATCCCGCGACATGCTCCTGACAGAGTTATGGTTGCGCATCAACAGCGACTATCAGCAAGGACTCACCGCCGCGCTGGACGCCGGCGATGCACTGGGAGCCGCACTGCACGCGCTGATCTGGTCACGTCAGCATCTGAATGAAGCGCGCGTCTTGCTCCTTAACCGGCGGCATGATTTCGTTCATGGCGAGGGGCCGGAAGCGCTAAGGGAAGCACTTCACCTGGAGGATGAGCGAAATCAGGCCGCGGTGTCGCGGTTTGCCTATCTTGCCTTCGGTGGAACTACCGTGGAACAGTTGCGCCGCGCACAGTTTTTGCTGGTCGAAGTTCCCGTTGCGGCCGTACTTCAGCACCTTGAACGCTGGGAGCCGCCGCCCTCTATAGTAGATGAGTTGGTGATAACAACCTACCGTGCAATCGTCGCTGACGACCGAGGCTCGACAGCCACGTTTGCGCTTGGCCGAGCCGGTTAAGGAATTTCTCTTTTCGGCGACACATAGAAACTAATCACCCAATAATTATAACCATCTGGCTTTGGATTAGCACGACGTTTCCGCGGGCTCGAGAGTGTTCCGAAATCTATGAAATACAAGACGTTGGTTCCAGCTTCTATCCCTTGCGTCAAACTCGCTTCTGCCCCGATTCCGGCATCATGGGTTCGCGAAGGTAATCCGGTGGCACGAAGCGCGATTCTGTCACACAGTGCCGATGGCGCAGCGATGACGTTGGAGTGGGACTGCACAGCCGGAAAGTTTGATTGGATCTATGATATTGAAGAGACCATCTATATCACTGAAGGCTGTGCTTTTATCGGCACCGAAAAATCACCGATGCGCAAATATCAACCAGGTGATGTTCTTACCCTCTCGAGTGGCACAGTGGCACACTGGAAGGTGGATAATTATGTTCGAAAGATTGCGTTCCTACGGTTGCCCCAACCAAGATTCGTTACCTTGGGCGTTCTTGCGATCCGCAAGATGCGGCAACTGATAAGCAGACCAGCTGAAACGAATCCGCTCAGACAGGCCTGACATAACCCTTCATTTGCGCTCGCGAGCGCGGTTGCGAATAATATGCCCTCTATCAGGTGATCGACGGCGTATCCCGCGTCTAGGATGCGCCGTCACTCACCGTAGCCGAGGCGTCTCTGCGGCACTCCACGCGACTTCACTCGGCGTCTGCCGTGACACGCCGGCTCAGCCATGCGCGTTAACGATCGTCTGCATTTCGTGAACCAACTGCGTCAGCTCATTGAGCGACCCGCAGATATGGGCTTGTGTGTCCGCACGTTCAGCTGCCGATAGATCATAGCCGACGCGCATCCAGTCTCGCCGAAGCGAGTCGAGCAGATCGATCGCTCGTCGGCGTCTCTGTTTCACCTCATCCGCCATTGCTGGCTTCCAAGGTGATGCGATGTTGAGCAAAAGGGACCACCTCTCCGGTCAGCGGCCGTGTCTGCCTCGTGGGCTGCACAGCCACTGGATTCGCGGATAGCGCCTGCAAGGTGGGCATCAGGCCCGCCACCAAGCCGGTTGCAGCAGTGAACCCCAGTCCCCGCTGCGCCCGGGCTGGATTGCCAACCGAGTGTCGGATTTCACCCTGACGCGCTGGCGAAAATCGTACGGCCGGACGCGATCCCAGAATTCCACCGATGTGGTCGGCGAGCCCGCGCACAGACGTGGGATGACCTGTGCATACATTGAAGACCCCGGCGGGTGACGAGCATCGTTCCATCGCCGCCAACAAGGCGGCCACCACATCGCCGACAAAGATGAAATCACGCGTTTGCTGACCATCCCCGAAAATGGCGATCTCGCGACCCTGCTTCATTCGATCGCAGAAGATCGAAATTACACCCGAATACGGCGACTTGGGGTTCTGCCTGGGGCCATAGACGTTGAAAAAGCGCAAGGCGGTATTGGGGATTTTATGCACGTGGCTTGCTACGGCCGCGTGCAGCTCTCCCCCGAGTTTGTCGGCGCCATAGGATGACAGAGGTCGAGGGTCTGCACCCTCGTCCAGCATAACATCGCCATGATCACCGTAAACTGCCGCGGATGACGCAAACACCACAGGGAGTGCACCAGCCCGGCGGGCGGCATCAAAAACCGCAATGGTACCCGTAAGATTGGTACGGTGGGTTCCGATCCAGTCGGTGATACTCCGCTCGACGGATGGGATCGCCGCTAGATGGAAGCATCCGTCCACCCCTTTCATCGCAGCTCTTGTGGTGTCGGGGTCGGAGACGTCCCCGACCATGAGTTCGACATCCTTCGGCTTGTAATCCACCGTGCCGGTCGACAGGTCGTCAAGGATGCGAACCGTGTGACCGTAGGCAAACAAAGCGTCGACGAGGTGCGAGCCGATAAAGCCGCACCCGCCGGTCACGAGATACTTCGGCATGGTTCAGGGGGCCTCCCGCCTGTATGGAATGCCTGCCTGATTAAGGGCATCCGTAGGTGACGAGCGGCGGTTGCGCACCCAGCCGTTCTCGCAAGATCGTCTTCAGAATGCGGATCCCGTCGGGAATGGCGCGTAGATTGCTGTCACCGTTCACGCGAGGCGTCTCGAAGCTCGCCACTTCGACGATCTTCAGTCGGCTCTTCAGCGCGCGCACGTTGATCAGCGTCTCGATCTCAAAACCATCGCAGTCGCAGCGGAGGCATTCCGCGTGTTTGGCCCAGAAACCGATGTAGCCATAGCAGAGGTCGCTGAAGGAACAGCCGTAAAGCATACGTACGGCCTGGGTCAGGCCCCAGTTGCCGAGCAGTCTGATGATGGAGATGTCATCGCTGCCGGCTCCCTGGACGAAGCGCGAACCCTTCACCAAATCGGCACCAGACATCAGTGCACCGACGAAGGATATGGCTTCCTCAGGAGCCATTGAGCCATCCGCGTCAAGCATGATGATGATATCGCCGGTAGCAGCGCGAAAGCCCGCCTGCAGCGCGGCGCCCTTGCCGCGCTGTTTTTCGAGCACAATCCTCGCCGTCGGATAGAGGCGTAGCGCGACATCGATGGTGCGATCTGTAGACCGACCGTCGACGATGATCAGTTCATGCGCCCAGCGTGGTATGCGGGGCAGAAGGCCAGGCAGGTTCTTCGCCTCGTTCAGCGTGGGAATGACAAAGCTCACTCGAGGCAGCTCGAGGCCGCTTTCGAGAGGTGTGCTCTGCTGCCTCTGCCAGACATCCGTAGAGCGGTTGGCAGCCGCGGCTCTGTCCGTCAATGTAAGTACTTCGCTCATCGTACTGCTGCCACTTCGATGCCTTGTGGGTGATTTACCGTGACCTGGCGGTGCGGAAGCACACTGGCGAAATAGTTCGTCAGATGCCGCGCCGGATGCGGTGTTCCATAGACGAAGCGGGACACCGGACCGAAGCTGTTGGCCGCCGCTGGACCGACGAAATGCAGCCCAGGGATCGACGATTCGTAGTGACGCGACAATGCCGGTGCGTCACCTGTACGGCGGATGACTTTACGATCTTCTGGTGTCAGGAATGGCAGCCGGTCGACATTGGTCCGATATCCGGTGGCGAAGATCACGTGATCGAAGCGCAGGCTATTGCGCGCTGAACCCAGCGACAGTTCGACCCTGTCACCCCGCATTTTCAGCTCAGTCAGATTGCTCCCGAGGTGCAACGGTACCTGGCCTATGACCCGATCCCGCATGAATGCGCCGCCGAGCGGCCCCAGAGCTTGCGCGTTCGCCAGTTGAATACGGACCTTCGATGGCAGCATATGAATGGCCCAAGGGGCCGTCGCGCACACCCCCATCGTCCAGCCATTACCAATGCCGCTGGTGGGTCCAATTGCGCGCTGTAGCAGACTCCGCGGCCGCGGTGTTCCGGCAAAGATCAATTCCGGCTGCCGCGCGACCAGCGAAACGGAGACGCCCTGTTCATGCAGAAACGCCGCCAGATCCGTGGCCGAGGAACCCGAACCAACGATCGCCACTTCCTTTCCTGCGAGGCTATCGAACGCGCCGTATGCCGAACTATGCGACACGAACTCGGAAGGGATGCTGTCCGCGATCGTGGGTTGTACGCCGAATGGTGTCATACCGACGGCAACGACGACGCGGGATGCCCGTACCGTCTCACCGTCCTCGAAGCCCACATCGATTGCGGAACCTGTCGGAGTAAGGGTGGTCACCCGCCTGTTCTCGACGTCTGGAACGTACCGGTTCTGAAATGCTTTCCCATATGAGATAAACGTTTCAACCGCGAGCGGATGAAACGAATCGTGATAGGGAAGCATGTTGTCTGTGCAGAACCTCTTGACCGAAAACTCCGACTTCGGCTCTGCCAAATTAGAGGCCCACGGATAGGACTTCAACAACATGCCCTCGGGCATATTGTCCCTCCACGATGCCATCGCATCACCAAAGATGCGGAAATCGATCCCGCGGGATCGTAGATGGGCGCCTAATGAAAGGCCGTAGGGTCCGGCCCCGATTATCGCTACGTCGACGATACGTCCCATCGGGATTCACCTGCATCGATTAAAAGTTAAGACATGCCCCTGATCGCCATCCGGCGGATTGCTGATGCGAGGGCCAGCCAGCTGCTTCCCACTGCTATTAGACAGGGGTTCGACGAGGTTACAGCGAACCCCTTCCCGGAGAAGGTGCAATAGATGGCTACAACAGCGGGTGTAGCCGCCGTTTCAACAGCTGGGGGTCTAATCAGAGGGAGGTAGAACTTACGCGAAATGGTCAAAGTGAGCGCTTATCCGGCGCCTTGTTAAAGAAACAACAATCTAGATATTAAGTTCGTCTGAGGCCGCGCGCACCAATGCGACTTGTATGAAATCCATGGTGCGCAACGCTGGACACGACCGGGAATTCGCGGGGCGCCGCTGCGGCTCGTGGCCAAGCGTGTCTTTGCACCCATCCAATTGGGGCACCTGGGATGAGTCGCAGCTCGCCGCGCTGATGACGGTTGGCTGACGAGGCGAGCCCGAAAAACGCTCGATGCCCACGCCCGCTGATACCCGGAGTAGCCTATAAGAGATACGGTAAAAGGCCGGCGGTCGTGATACCAGAAATGCCGTCTCCTCGGCGTCGGCAGAGCGTGGTTAGCTTTGTATTCAACCGGCTTTGAAGCAGTATCGCCGACGCCCCCATGAAGCCACCAGAAGGACAGGTTATGCATATTGCTATGGTGGCTGCACGATATTTTCCGATGATCGGAGGAATTGAGACTCACATTTATGAGGTCGGACGCCGCATGGTAGCTAACGGCCACCGTGTCACAATTTTGACAACGGACCCTTCGGGAGCGTTGCCACAGGAAGAATATTCGGAAGGGATGCTGGTTAAGCGAGTGTTAGCTTGGCCAAAGGGCCGTGACTATTATTTGGCACCACGTATCTACAGAGAAATATCCCGAACCGATGCCGACATTATTCATTTTCAGGGCTACAATACGCTCGTTGCTCCTATCGGGCTGGTCGCCGCAGCACAACGTCGCATCCCCTTTGTATTAACATTTCACAGCGGGGGCCACTCGTCGCCGCTTCGCAATGCAATCCGAGGGCTTCAACAACGGGCGCTTGCGCCTTTGGTGGGACGTGCCGAGCATCTCATCGGGGTGTCCCAGTTCGAAGTCGACCTTTTTTCACAACGCATGCGTGTCGGTCGGGACCGGTTCACGGTCGTCCCAAATGGCGCCGCGTTGCCCGCCGTGAGCGGGGCACCGCCAATCCGCGATCCTAACCTGATCTTATCGATCGGTCGGCTCGAGCGGTACAAGGGTCATCAACGCGTGCTTGAGGCATTCCCCGACTTACTGCGGCAGCTTCCGGACGCGCGGTTGATGATAATCGGCAGCGGCCCCTACGAAGCGGCGTTGCGCAAGATGACAGGAAAGCTTCATCTTGAGGATCGGGTGACCATCACGTCGATCCCGTCATCGGAACGCGAGCGACTTACCGATGTTCTTATGCGCGCCGGACTGGTCGTTCTACTGAGCGATTACGAGGCTCATCCGGTTGCCATCATGGAAGCGCTGTCGCTGCGTCGGCGCGTGCTGGTGACCGACACCTCGGGACTGCGCGAACTGGCGGATAAGGGCCTTTGTCACCGCATTCCGATGGCGGCAACCCCCCGGGCTATTGCCAATGCCATTGCTGCGGAACTGGCGAATGATGACGACATTCCGCAGCTTGAGTTACCCGATTGGGATGGTTGCGCAAGACAGTTGGTCGGTGTCTACGAGCAAGTGTTATCCCGGGCCGGTACGCCCGGCGCGCAGCGCAGGGCAATCGCGATGCCTTCGATCGAAGCTCGCCCGGTCGGCTAGGCTCGCTGGCGGATGGTATCGTTCCGACTAGCCGTCGCTCCGTGCAATCCGTTCCGCGGTGCCGTTCACCTGCTCGATGCCGCCATCGGGTGTGGCCTCAGGGGCACGGAGGTGGCGGAACCCGAGCGGCCCGACCTGTCATGGATTGCAGCGCTGTGTCTCAGCACCGCGATCGCCTTACTGATGATCGCGGCAGGGCATGGCGCCGGACGGCGCGCCGAAGCAACAGCCTCGCTGTTATTCTGGTCGGGCATCGCCTTACTGCTCGGTCCGCTGGTGTACCGCATCGCCGCGCCCCAGGTGGCTCGCGCCGAGCGGCTTATTCTTTTGATCCTGCTCGCTGAAGGCTTTTTTTTTCTGAAGGTTCTGTACTCTCCAACCTCGTTCACCGATTTTGATGAGTTGCTGCACTGGATCAGCGCGGATGACATTTTGCGCTACCGGCGGCTGTTTATCCGCAATCCGCTTCTGCCTATCAGCACGTTTTACCCGGCGATAGAGATACTGACGACTGCGCTCGCCAACCTGACCGGATTTGGCGTGTTTGCCTCGGCCAATGTCGTCCTCTTTATCCTGCACGCAATTTTTGTAGCCACCTTGTTTCTGTTCTTTGAGCGGCTTGTGCACTCTTCGCGTATCTCGGCACTTTCCTCTGTCATATACATGGGATGTGCGAATTTTATCATCTTCGATATAATGTTCGCCTACGAAAGCCTTGGCATTGTTTTAGCGTTGCTTGCGATTCAGGTGGAGGCCGGAGCATCAGGATCTGCGCCATCGGCAAATATCGGCAAAGTGCTGCTTATTGGCCTTTTGTTGGCCAGCCTGGCGGTCACTCACCATGTGTCAGCCATCTTCTGCGCCGCCTACTTTGCCGGCCTCCTGATTATCGAGGTGACACGTCGCAGCGATGGAACATCGCTGCGGCAGCGGTTGGGTGTAACCCCGATCGCTACCGCCCTAGCCGTGATCCTCCCCCTGCTCTGGATGCAGATGCCGGGCAACACGGTGGCCGGCTACCTGGGGCCGGTTCTGCAGAGTGGGATCGCCGAGTTGAGCGCCAAGGCACACGGTGCCTCAGCGCCGCGCGAGATGTTTGTCGGCGCCGATGGATCGGTGCAGCCGATCGGTTATCGGCTTGCCAGCGTCGGGTCGATCCTCCTGATCGCTCTGGGACTGAGTACAGGCTTTTTCCGCTCACTGGCCCTCGGGGCAGGCGGCATCGGCGCCCGTGGTTGGCGGCCTCTTCTATTGGTACTGAGACGACGGTGGACTGACAGTCGCGTCGTCTTCATCACGCTGGTCGCATTTGGCTTTCCAATATCGGTCGCTTTTCGGCTTACCGCCGCCGGTTGGGAAATCGGCAACCGGATGACGGCTTTCATCTTTGTCGCTGTCGGCTTTGTCGCGGCGATGTCCATTGTGCACTTCTGGCAAGCGCGCATCACCCGGTCAAACGTCCCGGCGGTCAGTTGCGCGATATTTATCATTCTGCTGGGAGGCATCACGGTCGGTTGGGGAGGCCGGGCGGTCCACGGTGGATACCGTGTCGGTGCAGACCCGGAGTCAATCGAGCCGATGGGTATACAGGCGGCACTCTGGACGCGGACTTGGCTGGGCGAAGGCAACCGCTTCGCCGCTGATCGCACAAACATGACTCTGTTAGGCACCTATGGTGGCCAAGATGTCGTGAGCAGCCTCGGGACGCGGCTGGATATCTCCCGTGCCTTTCTCGGCAAGGATCTGTCACCCGAGACGCTCTATCCGTTGCGACTTGGCCGCGTTGGCTACCTGTTGGTTGATTTACGGATGTCGACCGCACCGGCTCTTCTCGGGGAATACTTCGACAAGAACGAGACCGGTCATGGCCGACCGCCGCCGCCGAGTCGCTTACTGAAATTCGATGATGCGAAGGGCGTGTCCAGAATTTTCGATAACGGCTGGTTGGTCGTCTTCGATGTGAGGCGTCTTTATGCCCTTTAGCAGAGACCCCGGCTTGCTGCTGGCATCTGGCGCGGCGATCACCTCGGTCGCCCTCACCGGGCGCGTTCCGATGTCGGTACTTGTCGTTGTGAATACACCGCTGCTTTTTTTTCTCACGGGTTACGCTCTCCTGCGCGCACTGCGGGTGGTCGGAACGACACTTGCCGAGCACGCCGTCTACTCTGCCGGCGCGAGCATCGCCGTTTGCATTGCAGGTGGCTTCCTGTTGAACTGGTTGGGCTGTCTCTCTCCCTCCGGCTGGGCCGGCTGGCTTGCGAGCGTCACTGCTGCGTCAGTGGCGGTGAGCTGGCTGCGGGGACATGATGACGTAGCAGCCCGTCGGTGGCGCCCAACTCCCTATTGCCGGACATGGCACGTAGTCGTGTTTGCGACTGCGATTGCGATAACCGGGGCGGCGTATGCACTGGATGTCCGCGACGAGGCGCATCATCGACAGTTTAAATACACGGAGTTCTGGATGTTACCAATGCCCTCAGCACCGGGAACACTGGTGGTGGGTATCAGCAGCGCCGAGGATCAGGCAAAACAATTCGATGTGGAGGTACGCCTTGACGGCGCCACGGTCGCTCTGTTGCAGCACATCGAACTTCATCCGGCTGAGACGTGGACACACCCGATCGATCTGCCAAGCGATGCGAACCATGCACTGAAAGCCGAAGCCTTCCTCTACGATGCGCCAAACGAAAGCATATACCGCAAGGTTTCATTGGTAATGCCCGAGAATTAAGGGCTGAACGGAGTATATGGCGTGCGTATTTTACTGCTTTCCCAATTTTTCCCCCCGATTGTGGGCGGAGAAGAACGCCACGTACGCAACCTGGCCAACGCGCTGGCCGGGCGGGGCCATCAGGTTAGTGTCGCAACGCTATGGTACCCTGGGGCGAAGCCGCGGGAGTGGGATGGCAAGGTTCGCGTGCACCGTCTGCGCGGCACACTGCAGCGGATGGGAGGGCTGTTTCGCGAGTCCGAGCGACGCCATGCGCCACCATTTCCGGATCCGGAACTGGTGGCGGGTCTTCATACGGTCATGAGAGAGGAAAAGCCAGACGTCGTACACGCCCATAACTGGCTTCTCGCCTCGTTCCTGCCGCTGAAACTCTGGTCCGAGGTGCCGCTGGTAGTAACGCTGCATGACTACAGTCTGGTTTGTGCGAAAAAGAATTTTATGCATGAAGGCCGGATTTGCGATGGAGCCAGCTTGAGCCGGTGTATGCCCTGTGCGGCAGCGCATTACGGCGCGATCAAGGGAGCCGTCACTAGCATCGGGAATTTCGCATCCCGGGTGATGTCACGTCGCGGCGTTGATCGCTTCATCGCCGTGAGCCACGCCGTGGCGCGCTACAATGGTCTGGAAGCCGCCGGGGTTCCGTATCGGGTTATTCCGAACTTTGTGCCGGACGACGTCGCCAGCTTGACGACAGACACCCATCCGGAACTGGAACAGCTGCCGCGCGAGCCCTTTCTACTGTTCGTCGGCGACCTGATGCACCTGAAAGGGGTCGACGTGTTGCTGACGGCGTATGGTCAACTTGCCGCCGCACCGCCCCTCGTGCTGATCGGTCGCGTTTGTCCGGATACGCCAGCAGAACGGCCACCCAACGTACACGTGTTCAGCATGTGGCCGCATGAAGCGGTAATGCACGCATGGCGACGGTGCCTGTTCGGTATCCTTCCCTCGGTGGGACCAGAGGCTTGCGCCACCGTGATCATGGAGGCCATGGCATCTGGCAAACCCGTAATCGCGAGCGATATCGGAGGAATGCCGGACCTCGTGGATGAAGGTGAAACCGGCATGCTTGTGGCGCCGGGCGATGTCGGGGCGCTGCGTGATGCCATTCAGCATTTATTGGCGGACAGGCAGTTGCTTGAGGCGATGGGCACCAATGCCCTGTCACGGGTCAACCGATTGAAGGCCCGCGCGGTCGTAACGCAGATCGAACAGACATACGACGAGGTTTGCCGCGAGAAGCGAGCGACTGGTCCTCGCCACTCCAATCCATACTCCGCTTCCCGTGCAGCTGAGTGAATCCGTGAGGTGTCATCAGGGCCTCCTGCGTGACGCGATTGCGTATTTGCGCAGCTTTCCGAGCCGGCATGCGGTCGTTCTCAGAAATTCGGCCGCTATATCTGTGGGTACCGTGAGCTCCGCGGTGCTCGGGTTTGCATATTGGTGGGTTGCTGCGCGATGGTTCGCGCCGGAGGCGATGGGCAGAGCATCCGCGCTTTTGTCTTTAATGGGATTGATTGGGCTTATTGGAGACGCCGGCCTCGGCACGCTGATGACGGGCGAGGCAAGTCAGGCGCGTCGAGAAGGCCTGATCTCCGCAGCGGCCCTTGTGGCGCTTTGTCTCTCCTTAAGCGTAGGTTGCATCGTCCTGGAACTTCTAAGACTGGATTCCAAACCGGGACACGGCATGACATCCAGCGGCATCTCGGGTTTGCTTCTGGTTGCGGGATGCGGCCTAACCGGGCTCTGTTTTGTTGTTGACCAGGCGTTCGTTGGCATGCTGATGAGCACCGTGCGGATGCTCCGGCAGGTTTTCTTTTCGACAGGTAAGCTCGCTCTTCTTCCTGCGATCGCGGTGTGGTCGTCGAGCGAAGCCGCCATCCTGTTTACATGGGTGAGTGCTGGAATCGTCTCGCTTGGCGCTTGTGAACTTCTTTTGCGGCGATACAAGAAACGATCCCTGCTGCATCTCCCGGACTTCTCCGCATTGCGCCGCCTGCGACGCAAGGCGGCCCATCATTACCTGCTCGATCTAGCGATTCAGGCGCCCGGCATGATTATGCCCTATATGGTGGCAACGCTATTGACCCCCGCAACCAACGCTGCCTTTACGGTGATGTGGATGATCGTATCCATGGCGTCAGTGATCCCCGCATCGTTGGCGACGGTGCTTTTTCCATCGATTACGTCCGAGCCGGCGCGCCATCAAGAAAGGATGCTGATATCGATTATATTGTCCACCGGCTTCTCACTGGCCATGGGAATCATTATAAATCTTTTCTCTCACGATATATTGAGAACGATAAATACAACCTATGCCGATATCGGCGGTCATAGTCTTAGATGGTTAGGCTTTGGATTGGTCGGCGCCACGCTAAAATTTCATCTTTGCACGGAAGCACGCTTGCGCAATAGCATGTATTCTGCATCATTTTGGTTTTTTGGCGGGGCCATATTCGAGCTTGGTTGTTGCATCAGCGGCGCGCGGCTAGGCGGATTGGCAGGGCTGTCCGTGGGCTGGGCCGCAGGTGTGCTGAGTGAATCGCTCATGATCTTGGTACTCCTCTTTACCGTAGGCGGCTGGAGATTGAGCGGAGCACAAGCGCTTGAACCCTGACTGCCACGGAGCGCCTCCAACGATGACCAAAGCGGACTTCCCGGCTGCATCGCTGAGCGTGCCGCTCAGTCGGATCATCGTCCGCAGGAGGAATGCCCGCTCATCCGTCTGGGTCGAATTGAATACGCCGTTCTAGATCAAGAACTCATACCGACTGTCCGCGGGTGGTTACCCATGACTTGCGGGATCGACCAAACACCCGCGTGACACTCAAGAGCTTTAGCGCCGCTACATCCTTCCGGTCGAAGAGCATATTTGGGCAAGCGCCGCTTCGAACAAGTGAAGCGGGCACATTCCCTTCGGCCTCAAGGCCAGAGTTCAGGGCGCTAAATTGAGCGAATGGCTTCCATTTTAAGCTAACGACCAAACTAACGTTCAACGGAAAAGCGCAATCTTCCATGATCCAAGGGGTTACACTGAATGGGTAGGAAGAACGACGCTATTACTATGGCGATAATACCCTAGGACGTTGTAAGCCGTCATAGCGGTTTGATCGAACTGCGTTAGTGCGGCAGCCTGTTTTCTGTTTAGGGTTAAGGTACCGAGCCTGATGGGAACGCCAATTTGGGACGGATTTTTTGGATCTGTTGCATATTTACGTCGAGGGTCAATCGAATTCGGCCAGCAACGGGCTGCATCAGTGGTCCGGAACGCCCTGCCCACGATCCAACAGGAAAGCAGTCTCGGAGTAGGCACGCAACGCTCTGTCGTTTGCCGGGAAATCAGGCTTGCCGACAAAGAGCGTGTCGCACAGTTGCTGGCGCGCGGTTTCGTCGGACGCAAGCGAGTGTTCTGGGATAACGCGCTTGCCACGCTGGCGCGCCATCAGGCTCCGCCAGGCTATCCACAGTTTGGTTATCTGCTTGAGTGCGACGGAAAGCTCGTAGGCTGTCTGTTGTTGGTCTTTACCGCCGTAGGTCAGCCCGGAACTGAGCCGATACGCTGCAGCGTCTCAAGCTGGTACACCGAACCGGCGTTTCGCGGGTACTCGGCGCTGATGGCGGCGCGGGCCCTGCGATTCAAATCAGTGACATATTTCAACATTACGCCCCACCCGAAAACCTATAGCGCGCTGGAGGCACAGGGATACCGACGCTACTGTGACGGGCGCTTCATCTGCATACCGACACTGCGACACGAGCATAACGACGCAAGCGTCATGGTTGTTGAATCTGACGGAGCACTCGCCGACGGTTTCCCCGAGTGGGAGATGCGATTGCTGCGTGAGCACGCCGGCTACGGGTGCCTCTCGCTCATCTGCACGCTCGATGGTCGTAATTATCCCTTCGTCTTTCTGCAGACACGGATGCTACCTGGGATTCGCTCGGCCTATCTTGCTTACTGTCGAGACATAGCGGATTTCAGGCGATTCGCCGGCCCACTCGGGCGTTTTCTGCTTCGCCGCGGTACTTTTACCGTCGAGCTGGATTCCAGTGCTGCCATCGCGGGACTTGCCGGCGTCTATGTCGGAGGGGCACCGAAATATTTTAAGGGCTCGGCAAAACCCCGGATCGGTGATCTTTCGTATTCCGAACGGGCCATGTTTAATTTCTGAAGAGGCGTCAATTCGAGGACCTTCGACGCGTCGAACTTGCCTGATGTTGGCCTTTTCGGACGTTGCCTCGTCGGCAGATGCCGCCTTTTATCCTTGCTGCTACGCGGGATCAATCGAGTGGAGTGGCATCTTCTGGTGAGCCGCTCAGTGCTGAGCCGGCTGGGAGTGCCCCGTCTGGTAGTGAGCCGTCCGGGAAGCTGGCTGATGCCAGGCGAACGAGGTCCGCCGGGCTGCGCGCGAGTAGCTTGCGCCCGATATTGGAGCGATGCACCTCAACGGTACGGAAGCTTATCCCCAGTTGGCGGGCGATAACTTTGCTGGGCTGCCCGCTGGCGATCCATGCAAACACCTCTCGTTCGCGGGCCGTGAGGCAGTTCAGGCGTGATTCCAGTTGAGCACGCAGAAGGCGCTGACGCCGGTCGGCATCCGTCTCACTCAGAGCGCGCTCCAGACGATCGATAACATCGTTCGGCTGCAGCGGCTTTTCGATGACATCAAAAGCCCCGGCCTTCACAGCGTCTACCGCAAGCGGCACATTGGCGTGAGCCGAGATCAGCACGATAGGCAGCGACCATCCCCGTTGGTTCACCTCGGCGATCAACTCAAGCCCTGTCAGGCCCGGCATTCTAAAGTCAACCAAAAGGCAGCCGGAACGGGTCGGGTGATAACTGTTTAGAAACGATCGCGCGCATTTGAACAGCTCGACGTCGAACCCAGCTGCGCGCAGCATGAACTTCAGCGCGTTCCTTACACCGGCATCGTCATCAACTACGTACACCAGCCGATCTGACGCGGCCTTCACGTCCGAACCGGGACGCTCCGCCTGTCGAAGCATATGATTCCCCCTACCAGCGGCCATTTACCAGCTGCCACAACCACTTAGGCTAAACTTCGGGAAACAATTTCGTGTGACTGAATACGATCATATACCTAATATTGAGCTCGTTCGAGCCGCAAGCATTTGACATAGATCAGTCGGCCCTCACTACGTAGTGCTCGTCTACGTGGTGACACGTATTCCGCCGGTTAGAATTGGCGCTCACCTTAATCGTGCGGACCACAGGTCGGCTGATGGCTTTCAGACCGTGTACATGGAGCTCCGCAACCTTTTGGTTAGAACATTCGGCTTCGAAACGAGGACTGTAGAATGACGAGCGACCTGGCGTCGGTGGCTAAGTGCGGGCTGGTGGACCCGATACAGATGCCTGAACAACTAATTGCGAGAGGCGACCCCAGCCTGTCGCCATGGTCACCGGGAACTCTGCCGCAAACGGCGAAGAGCCGGGACAGGCACCCAAGCGTCCCTACCATCATCATCGACAGTAACGCCTTATCTCGCGCGGGTTTGCTCCATATAATCTCTGATAGCAGCTTCACGATCGTCGCTGAGTGCTCGGATATCAACGAACTGCCGGAACCCAGCTCGGGCGAAAGGCGTGTCCTTGTGTTCGGATTGACCGACAATTCCGACACACAATTGTCGCAGCTCGCGCAATGGAAAACGGCCCATCCCCGAGACCTGGTTTTGGTGCTCGCTCGGCAATTCCAGATCGATGAAGCAATGGCATCGCTCAAAGCTGGCGCTAGTTGTTACCTGACAAATGCTGATGTCAGCCGCGATATGTTACTCAGGTCCCTGGAACTGGTATCGCTGGGTGGGATTATCATATCGAGCCGACTGACAGATGCGTTGAGCGCGCCGGTCCAACAGCGTGAGTGCGCCCCTCCCTTGAAACAACCGCGGCCCAGTTCAGTCAATGGCAATATGAAGTTCGCCGATCCGGATATTGAGGGTGTGGGACTTTCGGGTCGCGAGCGGCTCATTCTTGAACACCTTATGCGCGGTGCATCCAACAAACATATTGCCCGCGATCTGGGTATCGCAGAAGCCACGGTGAAGGTTCATGTCAAAAGCTTATTAAGGAAGACGCGGGTGCGAAATCGCACGCAGGCTGCCATGTGGGGCATCAGTCACCCGGCACATCAGGCGGACGCTGAGCAACGCGTCTGACGCGCTCCATATCGGAAGTCTTATGAAGTTGGCGGAGCGCTCCCATAGCCGCGGCACCCTCGGAATTGGGGGCAACACGGCTCGGGGAGCGCTGCCGCTCCCACTCTGGGCCGCGCTTTAAGCAGGGTCGAGTGAGGGCAACGGGTTGGCCCTCTGTCCTCCATCCGCCGCGTGCCTAGGCCAGGACATCCGAGGCGTTCGTCGGGCCGTGACAGAGCAGCCGCTTGATACGTACCTTCACGTATCGATTTCGGGCGAGATAATACTGTAGGTTAAAGTGTGCCACGTGTCGGCCTCGGCCCTTCCAGGATCCATCAACCCGCTCGGTTAGTCATGACCTCCCTAACCAATCGCCCGAGGGAACCAGTACCATGGTCAAGGGCATCTTGATTGGGCGCCAGCGATTATGGCCGATCCGCTTCTGGCTGGCTCGATTGGCGATATTGGGGGTCGTACCGGTTTGGATAATCAGCGGGCTCATTCTTTACGATGCGAATAGGCAGGCGAGAGCCGAATTAGAAAGCGACACGGTACAATTAGCCCATGCACTGGTCCTGGCGGTCGATGCCGAGCTCACTGCCGCCCAGGCAACTCTCGAGGCGCTGGCGATTTCGCATAACCTTGGGCATGGCGAAATCGATGTTTTTCAGGCCAAAGCAAAGCAGATTCTGACGAACACGGGCGGCGATCAAATCGTGCTCTTCGATGCAGACGGGAAGGAGCTTATCGACGAGTCCAAGGAGCTTGTCGATGAGCTGCCATCTGTCGGCATGGCGGAAGTGGTACGAAAGGTTATAAGCAGCGGGAAACCTGTTATTTCAGATTACCACATGGCGCCGCCACCCTTGCTCGGACAGATCGCGGTGGCGGTTCCGATCGTCCACAACAATCAAGTGTCTTATGTTTTATCGATGGCTTTCTCATCGGTTTATCTAAGCGAAGTGCTGCGTCAACAACGTTTACGGCCTGGATGGATCGCCGCTATCATAGATAACTCCGGAACAATTCTGGCGCGGACGCAAGACCCAGAGCTTTGGGTTGGTCATAGCGCTACGTCGCAATTGCTGGAAAGGGCGTCTGCGCTGACGGAAGGTACCCTCAACGATCGCACTCGCGAGGGGATTCCTGTTGTTGCAGCGTTCAGCCAGTCTGCGCGCTCCCACTGGCGGATGGTCATCGGAATTCCGTCATCGGGCTTGACCACCAAACTGCGCCATTGGATCTGGCTGAGTATCGCCGAGTTATCGATCGCGCTATCGATCGCGTTGCTCCTGTCGTGGCGGGCGGGGATAAGAATTGCCAACTCGATACAAGCCTTAAAAAGGTCCGCCTTCGCTCTTGCCTCGGACGAGCCAATATCGATACCGCCGCCGGAGATAAGCGAGATAGCCGCCGTCGGCGAGGCCCTGAAGGCAGCCGAACAGCTTCTGACGGACCGAACCCGGGCACGCGATCTTGCGGTGCGCGCCGCTCAAGTGCATCAAGCAGAACTCGCTCATGCGGCGCGCGTGTCGGTTGCTGGTGAAATGGCCGCTGCCATGGCTCATGAGCTGGCCCAGCCCCTGAGCACGATCAGCGCCTATGCGCATGCATCATTGCAGCTCATGGGGAGGGCACAACCAAACACCGAGCTCGTGCGCGAGGGCATCGGTGAAATTGTCGATGCAGCGGATCGTGGCGGAAAAATTCTCAGTCGGCTCCGGGATTTTATGCAACGCAATCCGCCACGGCAAGGTCCGGTGGACGTTGGCGCGATTATCGAAGTGGCCGCCAGCCTTGCGCGTGGCGAAGCAATCAAGGCGGCAGTGGCAATCAGTATTGTTGTAGCGCCCGGGTTACCACGCGTTGTGGTCGACGACATCCAGATCGAGCAGGTGATATTGAACCTGATTCGAAATGCGATAGATGCTCTTAAAGGCGTAACTCCATCCTCGCGCCTGATCATTATTGAAGCCAAACAGGTCATCAGCCGGATTGAAGTCTCGGTTTCCGATAATGGGCCCGGCGTGTCAGAGGAAATATTAGAAACGCTTTTCCACCCATTCGCCACCACAAAGGCGCACGGAATGGGCATGGGTCTTTCCATAAGCAGAACTATTATTGAGGCGCATGGCGGCACCCTCCACCTCGCCAAAAGCCCTCGCAGCGGCGCAACCTTCGTCTTTGATCTGCCGATTGAGCCGCTCGACACGCGCTCCAAGACCCCCGAGGAACACTCCCTGGCCTGACCACGATACCCGCCGCTGGGCGGCTATAATCGGGGCCGGCGGGGCGCCTCCAGAGCGCGCAAACACAGCTGCACGCGCAGCAGCTGATACCCGCACCGGCAGTGCAGATTCATCCAAAAACACCAGTCTCGCGAAGGCGTCGCCTAGGGGCGACCCAGCGGCGGTGCGCGTTTTTCACACCAATTATCGATCAGCCGGAATGGTGTAAGTGACGAGACCGCGATCATCGCGCTTAACAAGTATCATCCTAGAAATATTGGCATATTTTCGCTAATGACTGATCTAGAGGAAATATTCTAGAATAGAGACTTACCTAAAATCTGAAATTGTTAACAAAAATTACAGTTGACCTCATTGGTCTTAACCAATAGCTAATCGGTATTATTCGAAAAAAACAAGGGCTTACTTGGTACACTGACACTACCCGTCATAAAGGCGGTCGCAACACCCTCGATCTGTCTCTGAATGGGGCACGCCAGCATCTTGCACTGACGCCTTAGGGCGGAGCGTGCCCCCTCACCACCACCAGCGTCATCGGTTTCCCCTAGCGGAGCCAACGCACCGTCACGCCCGCTTGCGGGCCTATAGATGTGAGTTTCAGCATGAGCACTACGTATGTCCTCTCGCCGCCGGCGGGATTTTCCAGCTCGCAATTGCTGCTGGATGACAACTTCACCACAGCCACACTCGATACTTCCTATTGGAACCCGTGGATGGGTGACCAGACATACGGCCGCTGGAGCGACCAGGGGAAGCTGCCCAGCCCTTATTCGGGTATGAACGAGAGCAGCAGCACCTATCAGGTGATGTACAACGACCCGTACCCGTATGGGCTCTCAACGGATACAACGGGCAATCACCTGGTTGGCGGCAGTGGCAACTTGGGTTTAATCGCAACCCCAAGCAGCAACTACAGTGACCTTGGCTATTCATGGGCATCGTCGGCCGTCAGTTCAAATAAAGCCTACCTCCCGGCAACCGGCGGATATGCGCAATGGGAAGCCAAAATGCCGGACTCCCAGTATGGCGCGTGGGCCGGACTGTGGCTGCTCAGCTCCAATGGACCGGAGATGGATGTCCAGGAATCGGGCTATTACAGCGGTTCCGCGAACGTAAACAATGTTCTGGCCTCGCATTGGTGGGGCACTGGTGGTTCGCAGATCATTCAGAACACCGGCACTGACCTCTCTGCGGCCTACCACACCTATGGTGTGGAGTACGTTCCCGGCAAGTCGTGGACTGTTTTCCTCGACGGGAAGGAAATGGCGCAGTGGACGACCGGGGTGCCGACAAACGCGGCTTATGAGCTGGTCATGGATTTGGAGATGGCTGGCCCCAATGCCTCGGGCTGGCATACTGTCGCCAACACGGCAACCCATCCCGGACCGTTTGAGCTCGATGTCAGCGACGTCCAGGTCTACTCGCTCTCATCTGCTCCCACTTCCGCCCCCTCCTCTGCCCCTGCGACTAACCCACCCGCAGTGACCGAAAGCCTTGTCTCAAATACCGGTGCCTCAGCCTCCAATGCGATCACATCGAAAGCAGCGCTGACCGGTAGCGGCAATGCGGGCGCGGTGGTTACCATCACCGAAGGCACGGTCACGCTGGGAACCACGACGGCCAACAGTTCTGGTGTCTGGACATTCACCCCTGCCCTGGCCGACGGCACTCATACCCTTGTCGCAAGCGAAACCAATTCATCCGGACAAACCGGGTCCGCCACTCTCAACTTCACGCTGGATACCACGCCGCCAACGCTCGCCGAGGACGGACCCGCCAGCTTGGCGGGGGGCGGAACGATAACAATCACCTCGAGCCAACTGCGTGCGACCGACAATCTTAGTAGCGATGCGCAAGAGACTTACACGATCGTAAAGAACCCCGCCGCAGGTTTTCTAACGTTGGCCGGCGTGGCGACGACCACCTTTACGCAAGCCGATCTTGACAATAACCGTGTCAGCTATCACGAGGTGACAACCGGCGCCTCCTCCGATTCGTTCGCTTTCACCGTTTCAGATGCCGCCGGTAACAGCAGTGGTGCGCAACAGTTCAACATTTCGGTCAACCCAACGGCTTCCCTGCCTCCCGCTACTTCCAATCGGGATTTAAACGGCGACGGCATGGCCGACCTCGTTTTTCAGAATAGCAATACCAATCAGCTATATCTGTGGGAAATGAAGGGTCCGGCCACGATTGGTGGCGGCCCGCTCGGAACACCCGCCGCCGGATGGAATGTTGTTGGTGTCGATGATTTCAATGGCGACGGCAAGGCCGACCTGTTGTTCCAGAACAGCAGCACCAATCAGGTCTACCTTTGGGAGATGAACGGCACATCGACGCTGGCGGCAGACGCTATCGGCTCTCCCGCCGCGGGCTGGAAGGCTGATGGGACGGGTGATTTCAACGGTGACGGCAAAGCCGATATCGTGTTTCAGAACAGCAATACCAATCAAGTCTATGTATGGGAGATGAACGGCCTCGCGATGGCTGGCCAGGGCGCTGTCGCTATCGCCGCCACCGGATCGCAGGTGAAAACAACCGGCGACTTCAATGATGACGGCAAGTCCGACATCGTATTTCAGAACAGCAATACGGGCGATGTCTCGATCTGGGAAATGAATGGAACCTCAATGACCAGTGTCGGCGATCTTGGTTCGCCTGGCGCCGGTTGGGCGGTAGTGACGACCGGCCAGTTCACCGGCGATAACCGGACCCAGATCGTGATGCAGAACACGAACACCAGCCAGGTTGCGTTGTGGGAAACAAACGGTTCGACCGCAACAACCTTTGACGATATCGGGTTGCCGGGCGCCGGTTGGAATGTCAAGGAAGCAGCGGACGTCACCGGGCATGGTACCAGCGATTTGGTACTGCAAAATCAAAACACCGGGCAGGTGATGTTGTGGAACATGGCCGGCACGCAGCTGGCGAGCAGCCAGATCATCGGCAGCCCGGATGTCGCGTGGAAGCTGCCGACCCTTTCATAAGGGCAGCAGTCAGCAATAATGATCGAACGTTTAAGGAGCCGATTCTAACGGAGTGAGTACCCCGGCTGTTGGGCTTGCGCCGCCTGCACCCCCAGCTATTTATCGCCCGCTACCATTCGCTTCACCGCGGCAAGGGTCATGGTGAATCCGGCCAGGGGTGGTTGTTGCGAGTGGGCGATAGAGGCTGGCGGCGCGCCACACGGTCGGGGGATAAGGTGCACGTAATAGAGGTTTTTGTGCCCGACCATGGGGCCCTCTCGCCGTACATCGCTAAAGCGCTGGAATGGCTGCAGCGCAAGCCGGTCTATCCCCAGACGCTCAGATATACCTTTCAAGCGTCGGGGCTGCTGTTTCAGGTCGATTTCGAGGATGCGGCAGACGCCACGGGGTTCGCAACTCTGTTCCCGGATTCAGCCACGCGCCGGGTAATGGACTCAGAGTCAGGCGCCCGGAAAGGGCGAAGCGGTCAACCGCTACGCTGAGTATCGATCGGCGGGGAAATCGGACGCTCGAATGACGATAGTACGTCATGCGAGCGTTGATCGGCCGTGGGTTGTTCGGCGAGCAGCGCAAAGCATTGCGCGCCGAAGCGAGCACGGCATCTGGAACCGCCGCCGATTTGTTCGCCTGCGACTTTTGTCCGTGGCGTTCAGCGCGGACGATCGCCGCGCACGAGCATGCGGTACAGGCGCCGATGTTGGCTGTGATCGTAATCGAAGCCGGCTTTATGCAACGTGGCGCGATCATCGATGATCAGCAGGTCACCCTTCTGATATTCGTGCGCATAGCAAAACTGCGGCTGCGTGATCTGATCCGTCAGATCCTGAAGGAAATCCTGGGTTTCCTCGGGCGACATGCCGGTAACGGTTTCGGTCTTGCCCTTGTGGAACCACACGGCCTTGGTGCCGGTTTCCGGGTGGGTTCGGACCAGGGGGTGCACCGTCGGCGGTTTCGTCGACTCGCGCTGCGCCTTTACGACATCGGGATTGCCCGCCGCCATCCGCGCGGTGCTGATCAACGTATTCTCGGTCTTCGCCGTGGCGATCTTCTGCTTAACCCCGTCGGGTAGCGCTTCGTAGGCCGCGCGGGCGTTGCAGACCGATGTCGCGCCGCCCTTATCCGGCACGGCCACTGCATACAGCATGGTGAATTTGGGCGGCATTTCCTGGTTGGTATGGTCGGTGTGCCAGGTCGCATTGGCACCGACCTTTGCGGGCTGACCTTTGCTGTCGAGGTGACGATTGTCGAGCACGCTTATTAGCGGAAACCCATCGACCAGATAGCGCCGGTTCTGATCCTCCATCAGCTCGCCAAAAATTTCGCCGGCGGCCTGCAACTGGCCAGGCGTGAGGTGCTCCTGCCCACGGATTATCAGCACCACGTTCTCGACGGCTGCATCGTAGAGCTTCTTCCGCGTCGCGCTGTCGATGGGGTGAGCAAGGTCAACGCCGGTGACGATAGCGCCGATGTGCTCCTTGACCTTTGCGATCTTCATATCCTGAGCGGGAATCGTAGACGCGGTGGCACTCATGATCTGGCCTCATATCCTATGGCGGGTCTGCCAATATTTCGGAAGATCGCACTCGCCGACAGGATCGGCCGAATGTTCGCGTCTATCAAGTATTGCTCGCAGGCGTTGCGCAACCGCATCGTTGACGACGCACCCGCCCGCGGACATTTCTGCCGACCGCCGGCAACAGAGGGAGCGCCGCTCTGGCTTTATGCCGACCAAGCGCGTTGGCCGTCATGAGCGTCTGCTTTCTCCGCTAAACGTTGCTGAACCAGAAGCACCCACCATCGCGTGCCCATAAACAAAACGGGCCTAGCCATCTCTGGCTAGGCCTGCGTTTCGATTGGTGGAGCCAATGAGGATCGAACTCATGACCTCTACAATGCCATTGTAGCGCTCTCCCAGCTGAGCTATGGCCCCCCAATTGCCGGCGCCCGGAACTTAGGAACGGGCGGGCGCGGTCGCAAGCGGAAAATGGCGGTCGGGATCCGAAGCGTCAGGCTTCCTCGTCCTCGACGTTGTCGATCACTTCCGCCATGTCGTCTTCGTCCTCGCCGAGCTCAGACGCATCCTCGATCAGCTCCTCGTCCTCTTCTTCCTCGGCCTCTTCGAGCGGCAGAGCCTCCTCCTCTTCATCCTCGGCGGCCTCCACCTCCTCGGTCTCGATATCCGCGTCGATATCCTCGCCGGAAACCGGCTCCAACTCCCGCTCAACCGGCGCCGCGGGACGCGACCGTCGCGATTTCAGAAAAGCCTCGGGATCGAACGGCGTCGTACATTTCGGGCAGACCACCGGATCGTGCATCAGATCGTAATAGCGCGTGCCGCAGCTCGGGCAGATGCGCTTGGTGCCCCATTCGGGTTTGGCCAACGGGCGGCTCCTATCGTGTCGTACTGAATGTCGTGATGGCTTGTGGCGGCGCCATTGCCATAGCGAGCGCGGCCTGTCAAAACAAATGCCGCTCCGACTAATGCCACGACCGTCAGCCGGCGCCATATGGGATGGCGCGACCACCACCGCAAGAGCGATTTTCCGCCGCCCAAGCGAATGACATCGATGCCCGACATTCATTCGAATGATGCCGTCATGCCGCGGCCCCTGCAAGCCAGCCGTCCGAAGGCGTCGTTGTATGGCACGGTGCGGGTGCCCGGCGACAAATCCATCTCGCACCGCGCCTTGATGCTGGGCGCGCTCGCGATTGGGCGCACCGAGATCACCGGCCTGCTCGAGGGCGAGGACGTGCTCGCGACCGCCGCCGCGATGCGCGCGGTGGGGGCCGATATCGCACGGCAGGCGGATGGCAGCTGGGTTGTGCATGGCGTCGGCATCGGCGGCCTGAGCGAGCCGGAAGGCGTGCTCGACCTCGGCAATTCGGGCACGTCGGCTCGCCTCCTCCTCGGCATTCTGGCGTCGCATCCAATCACCGCTTTCGTGACTGGCGACGGCTCTTTACGGCGCCGGCCGATGAGCCGCGTGATCGAGCCGCTGTCGCGCTTCGGGGCGCGGTTTGTATCGCGCGAGGGCGGCCGGTTGCCGCTTGCGGTCAGCGGTGCCGCGGATTCTATCCCGGTCGAATACACCCTCCCCGTCCCGTCCGCGCAGGTGAAGTCGGCCGTACTGCTCGCCGGCCTCAACACGCCGGGTGAGACCGCCGTGATCGAGCCGCAGACGACGCGCGATCACACCGAGCGGATGCTGCGCCATTTCGGCGCAACGCTGCGGATCGAGGCGGTCCCGTCAGGCGGCAAGCGGATCATTGTTGTCGGCCAGCCCGAGCTGGTAGCGGCCCCGATAGCGGTTCCAGCCGATATCTCGTCGGCCGCCTTTCCGCTGGTTGCCGGGCTGATCGTGCCCGGCTCACAGGTTACCGTGCGCGGTGTGGGACTCAACCCGTCGCGTATTGGGCTGATCGACAGCCTCCGCGAGATGGGCGCGGACATTGCCTACCTTAACGAACGCGTCGAGGGCGGTGAACCGGTAGCCGATCTGCGCGTGCGCGGCAGCGAACTCCGGGGTGCCGATATCCCACCGGAACGGGCGCCCTCGATGATTGACGAATACCCCGTGCTTGCCGTGGCGGCCGCCTGCGCTCGTGGCCGGACGGTCATGCGCGGTCTGGCTGAACTCCGCGTCAAGGAAAGCGATCGGCTGACCGGCACGGCCGAGGGACTGGTGCGGTGCGGCGCCGCGGTGAACGTGGAAGGCGACGATTTGATTGTCGAAGGCAGTGGAACTCCGCCCCAGGGCGGCGTGACAATCGCCACGCGGCTCGATCACCGCATGGCGATGGCCTTTCTCGTGCTCGGCCTTGCGAGTCGCGAGCCTATTCAGGTCGACGATGCGCGGCCAATCGCAACCAGCTTTCCCGATTTCGAGCCGCTGATGCGCAGCCTCGGGGCCACCTTTGTGGGCGCTTGAGCGCTATTTTCGTGCGGTGATCGCCAAGCCGGCCGGATATAGCAGTGCGTGCAAAGTGGTGCGGAAGAAGCCGGCCCGGATGACATAGGTCCACACATCGGCCCCGAATTCCGACTGTACCCGAAAATCGGGGCGAACATCGCCCGGAGCACCATGGAAGGACGGCGGCAGCCCGGCCCGGCTCCGCGTCAGGCGCTCAACTACCGTCGGTACCGTGAAAGCGAGCAGCCCGCCGGTGCGCAGAACGCGGCGGCATTCCGTCAGCGCATGAACCGGGTTCTCAACATGCTCCAGCGTATCGGAGTGCAGCACCACGTCGAACGATTCTTCCGCAAACGGCAGGGCGTGGATGTCGACATCAGGGTATTTTGCGATCCGGTGACCAGGCAGGCTTGCCAGAAGCGGCGTCAGCATGCCGGCTTCGTTGATTTCCAGTATGTCCGCCCTGCTTGCCGCCGGCGCGGTCAACTCGGCCTGCAATGTGCCCGCCGCGCCGTATTCGGCGCAGATCGCCGCCGCCAGCGCCATCGATCGCAGGTTCGAGCCACACGCTGTGCACATCAATCCTTGCTGGCGATTGATGTAATCAGCCTCTGCCGGTGCGAGCTGCCATTCATTGATCAGCGACCGCCAGAGAACCTCGCTGCAGGTGAATTCGCACCCGCCGCATACCGGACAGGCGTCGAGGGAAGCCGTCATCGTCACCACCTGACCTGCGCAATCGGCCGGCGGAAACCGCGGCTATTATATGCATTGCGCAAGATAGTCTATTTAGCGGAACGACCGCGTGTATTCACGGAAAGTCGATATTGATGCCGTCACAGGGTACATCGTTCATCGTTGCGATCGACGGCCCGGCCGCATCGGGCAAGGGCACGCTGGCCCGCGGCCTCGCAGCGAAATTTGGGTTCGCCCACCTCGACACCGGCAAATTGTACCGCGCCACCGCCTTGGCGGTGCTGCAAAGCAATGGCGACCCGCGCGACGCGGCGACCGCGGCAGCGGCGGCGGGAAGGCTCGACCCGGTACTACTGGCCGAGCCCCGGTTGCTAGACGAAGCGGTGGCCGGCGCTGCATCGGTGGTGGCCGCGATACCCCAGGTGCGTGCGGCTTTGCTCGACTACCAGCGCAACTTCGCGGCCCATCCTCCGGCATCAGCAAGCGGCGCGGTGCTTGACGGCCGGGATATCGGAACCGCGGTGTGCCCGGACGCCGACGTGAAGCTGTTTGTCACCGCGAGCACCGAAACCCGCGCCGAACGGCGGTTCCAAGAGTTGCGGCAGCGCGGCGCCCCGGCTATATACCGTGATGTCCTGCAGGACATGAAGGAACGTGACGCGCGCGACACGCAGCGCCAGGCGGCCCCGTTGGCGGCGGCCACCGACGCAGTGATCATCGACACGACGACCCTCGACGCCGATCAGGCATTCGAGCGAGCGTCGGCACTTATTGCACGCGCTCTTGGCTCCCGAAGCCGTTAGCTTCCAAGCCATCAGTCTCCCCCTTCTTGTCCCCGGAACCGGGTATATGTGGCCGCACCCGTTCTGTTGGCCGCCCGGCCCCCGCTTCGATCCCGGCGGGGCCGATTCATGACTGGGATCGAGGAGTTCGAATGGCCTTAGCTACACACGCCGCTGATACCGGAGCCAAGGAAAGCTTCGCGGCGATGCTCGATGAAGCAATGGGAGTGACGACCAGCGGCCTGGAAGGGACCGTTGTCAAGGGACGGATCATCGCGATCGAAAACGACGCCGCGCTGATCGATGTCGGCCTCAAATCCGAGGGGCGGGTCCCATTGAAGGAATTCAGCGTGCCCGGCGCACCGCTGGAATTGCAGGTCGGCGATACGGTCGAGGTGTTCCTCGAACGGATGGAAGACAAGAACGGCGAGGCGGCCCTGTCGCGCGAGAAGGCGCGGCGCGAGGAAGCCTGGACCCTGCTGGAAAAGAGCTTTACCGCCAATGAGCGGGTGACCGGCACAATCTTCGGCCGGGTCAAAGGCGGGTTTACCGTCGACCTCAACGGCGCCGTCGCGTTCCTGCCGGGCAGCCAGGTCGATATCCGCCCCGTGCGCGATATCCAGCCGCTGCTCGGCTCGCCGCAGCCCTTCCAGATTCTCAAGATGGATCGCTCGCGCGGCAATATCGTCGTATCGCGCCGCGCCGTGCTCGAAGAGAGCCGCGCCGAGCAGCGCTCGGAGCTGGTCGCCAGCCTCAAGGAAGGCCAGGTCCTCAACGGCGTCGTCAAGAACATCACCGATTACGGCGCGTTCGTCGATCTGGGTGGTGTCGACGGCCTGTTGCACGTCACCGATATCGCGTGGCGTCGCATCAATCACCCGTCGGAGGCGCTCAATATCGGTCAGAGCGTCCAGGTTCAGGTGATCCGCTTTAACCCCGAGACGCAGCGTATCTCGCTCGGCATGAAGCAGCTCGAGGCGGATCCGTGGGAAGGCGTCGAGGTGAAGTACCCGGCCAACGCGAAATTCAAGGGTCGCGTCACCAACATCACCGACTACGGCGCCTTTGTGGAACTGGAGCCGGGTGTCGAGGGTCTGGTCCATGTCTCCGAGATGAGCTGGACCAAGAAGAACGTGCACCCCGGCAAGATCGTCTCTACCTCGCAAGAGGTCGAGGTCATGGTGCTCGATGTCGATCCTGCCAAGCGGCGCATCAGCCTTGGTCTCAAGCAAGTCATGGCGAACCCGTGGGAGGCCTTTGTCGAAGAGCACCCGGTCGGCAGTCAGGTCGAGGGCGAAGTCCGAAACATCACCGAGTTCGGTCTGTTTGTCGGTCTGCCCGGCGACATCGACGGCATGGTCCACCTGTCCGACATCGATTGGAATTCGGCCGGCGAAGATGCGGTCAAGGACTATCGCAAAGGCGAGATGGTCCACGTCAAGGTGCTCGACGTTGATGTCGAGAAGGAGCGCATCAGCCTCGGCATCAAGCAGCTCGAAGCCGATCCGTTCGAAGAAGGCATGGTCAAGCTCAAGAAAGGCGAAGTGGTTACCGGCACGATCTCCGGCATCACCGAAAATGGTGTGGATGTGATGCTGGCCGACGATGTGCCGGGCTTTATCCGCAAGTCGGAGCTGTCGCGCGAACGCAGCGAGCAACGCCCCGACCGCTTTGCCGTCGGCGAACGCATCGACGCCAAGATCACCCAGATCGACCGCGCCACCCGCAAGGTCACGCTATCGATCAAGGCACGTGAAGCTGACGAGGAAAAGCGGGCAATGCAGGAATTCGGTTCGTCCGATTCCGGCGCCAGCCTGGGCGATATCCTGGGTGCCGCGATCCGGCGCCGTCAGAGCGAAAGCGAGAGCGACACGGAAGACAAGGCTTAACGAGCAGCCGCGGGCGTTGCCGCAGCCGGCTCAGACCGGCTGCGGCGGCTCAGCTGGCCAAGGATTGCGAGCACCGCGTCGACCCGTCCCGGCGCCTCCGTGGCGCTTGGCACGATGAGCCGGCTTTCCTTCCAGTGGCCTTCCACTGCATCAGCAACCCGCTGCCGCAAGGCAGCCTCTTTTTGCGTGCTTTCGCCAGGCGGTAAGCCGAAGGCGATACCGACTGATCCGGCATCGACGGTGGCAAAGCCGAGACCGCCTGCAACGATCGCGATCCGCGTCGCCGCGATCAGATTGGCAGCCGCCTCCGGGATGGCCCCGAAGCGCTCTTCCATTTCGTCGACGAGATCATCGAGGGCCCCGGTGTCTCGCAGCCGGGCCAGTCGCGCATAGAGATTGATCCGGGCTTCCGGATCGCTGACGTAATCGTCAGGGATCGCGGCTGGCAATCCGATATTGACCTCCGCCACGGGCGGTAATCCCGCCTCGCCAGCGAGCGCGCTTTCGAGCAGCTGCTGGTACAGTTCGGCGCCGATCATCTTCAGATGCCCCGCCTGCGTCTCGCCGAGCAGGTCGCCCGCACCCCTCAGATCGAGATCGCGCTGGCTCAAGGCGAAACCGGCGCCGAGCCGGTCGAGTTCTGCCACGGCCGTAAGCCGGCCCATCGTCGTTGCTGGCAGATTCCCGTCTGGACCCGTCAATAGATAGGCAAACCCGCGGCGGCGACCGCGCCCGACGCGACCGCGCAGCTGATGCAGCTGCGCCGTGCCAAAGCGGTCGGGTCGCCAGATCAGGATCGTGTTGGCGCGGGGGATGTCGAGCCCCGTTTCGATGATGTTGGTGGTCAGGAGGACATCGCCCTCGCCGTCGGCGAACGACACGATGGCTTCGTCAACCTCCGCCGCCGGCAATTTGCCGTGGATCATTGTCAGCGCGAGCTCGGGAACAATGTCGCCCAGCTGCTCCGCCAGGGGCGCCATATCCTCGATCCGAGGGCAGACGCAGAAGCTTTGGCCCCCCCGGCGGTGCTCATAGATGAGCGCCTCGCGAACCAAAGATCGGTCAAACGCCGTTACGGTAGTCCGCACAGGCAGCCGCCGAGCGGGCGGCGTCTCCAATGTGCTGAACGACTGCAGCCCGACCATCGCCCGCTGCAACGTGCGCGGGATCGGCGTCGCGCTCATCGCCAGGACGTGTAGTCCCTTCGCGAAGGCCCGCAGCTTCTCCTTGATCCGGGTGCCGAAGCGCTGCTCTTCGTCGATGACGACAAGCCCCAACTCGGCGAATTGCATGTCTTTAGCGGCCACCGCGTGGGTGCCGATGACCACCTGGACGGATCCGTCCCGCAGACCTTGCTTGATGGCGCGCGCCTCAGCTTGGGTGGCAAGCCGCGACAGCAATTCGACACGCACGCCCAGCGAGGCAAAGCGCCGGCGAAATGTGGTCAGATGCTGCCGCGCCAACACCGTAGTCGGGACAACCACCGCTGCCTGAGCGCCGCTGAGCACGGCGGCGGCGACGGCGCGCAACGCGATCTCGGTTTTGCCGAACCCGACATCCCCACACAGCAGCCGGTCCATCGCATGGCCGGACTTCAGATCATCCAGAACATCATCGATGATTTCGGCCTGGTCGGGCGTCAAGACAAACGGGAAGCCAGCCGCGAAACGTTCATAGGCGTGGCCGGGCGGCACGAGCTTGGCGGCCGCCCGGTTGTCCTGCTCACGCGCAAACGCAGCAAGCGTGCGCGCCGTTTCACTGATTTCCGCCTCAATCTCGGTTTTGCGCTTCGCCCAGCTGTCGCTGTTGAGGCGGTCGAGCGAGACGGTATCGCCGCTACCGTAACCCCATACCATGCCGATCTCGCGTACCGGCACCATCAGTGTGGTGCCGCTACCGTATTCAAGCCGCAAGGTGTCCTGTCTCGCGCCATCGGGCCCTGCGACGCTCTCAATGCCGCGCAGAAGGCCAATGCCGTGATCGAGGTGCACCACCGGCCTGTCGATACGCAACCCAGTCGATCCGGTTACGCCAGCCTGTTCGCGCTCCAGCGCCATCGGAACTCTATGACGCGCCCGGCTGCCGAGCAGGTCAGCCGCCGCGACCACCGCAACTCCTTGATCCGGCAATACGAAGCCGGTTTCAAAATCGATATCCATGGCCATGATGCTTCCGGGAGGCACCGTCATTACGGCATCCCAAGTTGCCGCGACGGCAGTCTTCGCATGCGCACGACGCGTCATTATCTGCCGGTCGCGCGATGCCGCAGCGGCCAGCACTACGCGACGCCCCGCGGCGATTTCGCCGTCTATGAAGCTTCGATAGGCCCGGTTCGGGTTCGTCATAACCGCGAATGAGGCAACCCGCTCAAAAACCTGGCTCCCGGCCAGTGGGGCCGCTTTGTGTGCTGCGAGCCGTTTGTCCCATTCAGCCGGCGTGAGAAACAGGCGCTCCGGCGCGGGTGGCCTGACGGCTGATCTCCGTGCCGGAACGGTTATCGCTCCCGCGTAAGCCTCCTCGATCTGTTCGAACCAGGGGCTGGCGCGTTCCGCGATCGCCGGGCCCGTCAGGAGCGTGGCTCCTGGCAGATAATCGAAGACGGTATCGAGGTGCTCGTAGGTGTCACACAGCCATCCCGCGGACGCGTCGGCATCGGTGTCGCCGTCGGGCGCGGGAGCCACGCGGATGAATTCGGATGCGGCATCGAGGACGATCTCCGGGAGCGTCGCAATCACTCGCTGGCTCGTCGGATCATATGTATGGATGGCGGCGATCAGACCGTCGCTCAGTTCGACACGCACCGGTCCAAGCGCTCCGCCCGGAAACAGGTCAACCACCTGGCCGTGCAGGACAGCCTCGCCCGGCTCATCGACCAGGGCATCCAGCAAATAGCCGGTCCGTTGCAGAAAATCCGTTAAATGGCCGAGGTCGAGCGCATCTCCCTCGCGCAGCGTCAATGTCGCGCGGCTCCAGATATTGCGAGATGGCACGCGCTGAATCACAGCCTCGGGAGTGGCGATGACGAGCGGCTTGCAATCGCCAGGCGCCGCTTCTGCAAGACGCCGCAAGACCGAGGCGCGCCGTCCCATGATCTCGCGGGATGGGCCTAGCGCATCATAGGGCAGGCAATCCCAGCGCGGCAGCACCAGCACGGTGTCGCTCGGAAACAGCGAACAGATATTAGCGCCGAGGTATTCCGCCTCGCGTTCGTCCCCCGCCAGATAGAGTAGACCACCGCGGCTATGTCGCCAGTGCTGGTCGAGCGCCAATGCCACGATGCCGCGCGGCAGGACAGCGCCGGCACTAGGCGCATTGTCGATTTTGCTGCCTCGGCCGTGCCTCGTCATCCCCGCCGCTACCGCCTGTTCGTCGCCCGTGATGGCACCAACAGCACCCGCGGCCCTGAAGTTGCTGTAATACGGCCAAGCGCGCCGGTCGCTAGCTAAATGTCGCAGTGGCAGCTATGCTGTCGGCCTTGCCGAAAGCATAAGGAATAGGCGCGCGAGCTCGACGCGATCCGGTTGCGGTGCGGCCAACACAGAAAGGTTCCGATGGCCACTGAGTTGACGCCTCCGTCATACGAGATCGATTCGCTTGTTGCCAAACTCGACAAGATCGCGAGCGTATCGGATGCGGAGCAATTGGCGTTGCGTCAAGTGCCCTTTAGGGTCCGCGAACTGGCCGACGGTGAAGACATCGTGCGCGAGGGAGCGCCGGCCAACCTTTGCTTCCTCGTCCTGGCTGGCTTGGTTGGCCGTTATAAATTGCTGCCGAGCGGCAAGCGGCAAATCCTCTCATTTCACCCGCCAGGTGACATTCCCGACCTGCAAAGCCTTCTACTGCGGCGCGTGGATCACAGCATCTGTGCATTCACACGCAGCAGCATCGCGCTCTTCGACCATGCTCATCTGCTCGAACTCATCTCGCGCTATCCCAACATCGGGACAATCTTCTGGCGGGACACTCTGATCGACGCGGCGATCTTCCGGGAATGGATCGTCGGGCTCGGCCGCCGCACGGCGCATGGACGGATCGCGCACCTGCTTTGCGAGATGGCGGTGCGATACCGGGTGGTGGGCATTGGCAACGAGCGCTGTTACCCGTTTCCCGTGACGCAAGCCGAACTGGCTGACGCGCTTGGATTGACCGTCGTGCACGTCAACCGTGTCTTACGGGCACTGCGGGAAGACCACATAATCCGCGTGGAAGGGGGCACTGTTTTCATTCTCGACCGCGACCGCCTGTGGGCATTGGCCGAGTTCGACCCTGACTACCTGCATCTCGACCGCGAATTCACCAACAAGCTCCGCTCACCTGCCTCATCGAGCGGAGGCACCCCCGGAAGTCGGTATTCGATCAGCGCTCAAGACGTGTGAACCGCCAAGCAGCGCGCCTGGAGCGATCTCGGCCGCAATTCCGGCGAGGGCGCGAAGTCGCCGACGCAGAACGGTGAATATGCAGCCATGCGCTCAAAAAGGGCTCAAGCGGCTAATCGGCCGATGATCCGAAGCGCTGTTCCGCCTCGACACTCTCCGCAGGGTAAACGTGCTCAAGCGATCCCAGAATGCGGCCGCCGAAGGTCTTGGCGAAACTGACCGCACTTCCCTCGTCCTTGAAGTCAAGCCGGATTGTCGTCGTTGGACTCCCGCGAGAGCAGCGGAACGCATCTGGTTCAACTCCCGAGTGATCGAGCCAAGTCCGCATCCGCGACATCGTAACCATGAGATCGCGGCCGATCAGCCGAACCTCTACCGTGAAGAGCATGTTCCAGTCCTCCGTAACTGGGGTTGACTGAAGTAGACGCGGAAGAAGGCGCGCTGTCGTTAACCTAAGTAACGCGGGCGAATTATTATGGCTGCGGCGAGAACAGCTTTGACGGCAGCCGGTTATCGCCCTGAATGAATTAAATCATTAGCCACTATAGTCCCCTGGTCGGAGGCTTATGCCGGAAAGGCGGGATCACTGCGCTCAACCCGCGAGCAGACAGCATCTAAACCTAACCGGAATAGTTCCATTTCAAACTCATAATTAAAATCTGCGATCCCCAATCGATTAGGTGGTTCAAGTCGTCAGAGACCCACATTCCGCTGCGGCTTTACACTCTTTGTGACCCGTAACTTTCTTTTGATGTCGCACATGGAATATCTTTTCGCCTCAACTGTTGTCTCCTTTAACCGGATTGGTGATGGTTCGACTGTATGTCTAACAGTATCCAGACCGGTCGCTCGACGGCACTAGCGATCAGGCACAGGCCACGTGTGCTCGGAGTCATCGTATCGAAAGGACGCTCTCGGCCCGCCAACCTCATGGCTCGCCAAAAGGTCGCCAGGTAACGCTCGTGTGAACACGACCACTCAAGGTTCTTAAACTGTACCGGTGAGCGGCGTGACCCCGCACATTAAGGCAAACCGCAACTCGGGCAGGCCGAGGTGCGAACCGGCTGCTCGTCAGCTCTCTGCCACGTGCAGCACGTTCACCGCCCGGCGTTGCACACGACCGGGCATCACCCGGACAACGATTGGATGCAGTATGCGCAACACACTTAAAGCTTCTGCGATCGCCATCACCCTTCTCGCCGGCACCGGCGCAATGGCCCTGGCACAGACCAGCTCCACTGCCGGCATGGGCGGCAGCAGTGCGGGTGGCGGATCGACCGGCACGACCATGGGCACCGGCGGCAGCTCGGCCGGCGGCATGGGCACGGGTACCGGCTCCAGCAGCACAATGGGCCTCGGTGGCGCAACGGCCGGCGGCGGCTCGACCAGCACCACCATGGGTACGGGCGGCAGCGCGGCCGGCAGTGGCGCCGGCAGTGGCATGGGCAGCGGTTCCAGCAGCACGATGGGGCTCGGCGGGACCACCGCCGGCAGCGGCTCGACCGGCACGACGATGGGCACGGGCGGCAGCTCGGCTGGCGGCATGGGCTCCGGCTCCGGCAGCACAATGGGGCTCGGCGGGTCAAGCGCGGGCGGCGGCTCGACCGGAAGCTCTATGGGGACCGGCGGCAGCGCGGCTGGCAGCAGCCGCTAAGCGCGGTCGCTTTCCCCTATACGAAAAGCCGGGTGGGCTGGTCCCACCCGGCTTTTTCGTTCCCGAGCTATGGCTAAATCGGCGATCTCATTGCGGGTCGAGCACCCGGCTGAGGATCTCGGCGGCCTCGCGGCACTCCATGACGCTCGCATCCAGATGCGTCACGAGCCGCAGGGTACGGGGGCCGATAGCCGATAGCAGCACGCCTGCGTCCCGCGCCCGCGACGCGATCGCGTTGGCTTCGGGCAGCTCGGGAGCCAGGCCGATGACGACGATGTTCGTCTGAACCGAGCCTGGATCGAGCAGTACGCCCGGCAGTGAGGCGAGGCGCTCGGCTAGCTGGCGCGCCTTATCGTGATCTTCGGCCAGCCGATCAACATGGTGATCGAGTGCGTACAAGCCAGCGGCGGCAAGAATGCCGGCCTGGCGCAAAGCGCCGCCCAGGATACGGCGAATTCGGATCGCGGCGGCGATATCCGCCGTACTCCCGGCCAACACGCTGCCGATCGGGCACCCAAGGCCCTTCGACAACGCTACCGACGCCAGGTCGAATGGCGCCGCCAACTCAGCCAGTGGCATTCCCGATGCGACAGCGGCGTTGAACAGACGCGCGCCGTCCAGGTACGACCGAACCCCCGCGGCCCGCGCGGCCGTGCAGATGGCGACGATTTCATCCTGCGGGAATATGAGTCCGCCGCCGAAATTGTGCGTGTTCTCGATCGCCACCAAACCGGTGGGCGGCAGAACGATGTGGCCCGGCGCCTGGTAGGCGGCGGCGAAGTCGGCTGCCGTGAACAGCCCACCCCGACCAACCGGTTTGAACAGCACCCCGGCATTGGCGGCACCGGCGCCCGCCTCCAGCCACATGATATGCGCCTGCTCGCCGACCAGCACCACATCGCCGGGCCGCGTCAGCAATTTAAGGGCGATCTGGTTGGCCATCGTGCCGCTTGGCACGAACAAAGCCGCTTCCTTGCCGAGCAATTCTGCGATCCGCGCCTGCAAGCGGTTGACCGTCGGGTCCTCGCCATACTGATCGTCGCCGACGGCCGCTTCCGCGATGGCACGACGCATCGCGTCAGACGGCCGGGTCACCGTGTCCGAACGCAGATCGATCATCCTGTCCGCTGCAGCCATTGCGTCGCCCTATCCTGAAGCGAGCGCAAATCCGGACGGATTCACGGCTCGGCGTGTTGCAATTTACAGTCAGCCATGGTGTTATTCGCCATGGTCGTCTCACCGCGTGAGACTCGTTTCGTAAGGTATGGCTGGCGCAACCTGATCTGCGCCAGTTTGTTTTTTGCGGCGATGCCCTTGTTCATGTCTTCGCCGGCCGCCGCCGAGGAGCCGAGGTATTTTCGCATCGGCACGGCCGCCACGGGCGGCAGCTTTTTCGAAATCGGCGGCTTGATCGCGAGTGCGATCTCGCGTCCTGCCGATGGGCCGGATTGCGAGCATGGCGGCAGTTGCGGCGTTCCCGGGCTGGTTGCAGTGGCGCAGGCCACTTTGGGCTCCGTCGAAAACCTGCGCCAGATCAATTCGGGCCAGCTTGATTCCGGATTCGCGCAGGCCGATCTGGCAGCATGGGCCTATAAGGCCAGGAACCTTTTTGCCGCCGGTCCGCCGCTCGACCGGCTTCGCGCCATCGCGACGCTGTTTCCGGAAAGCGTGCATATCGCGGTTCGCGCCGATAGCTCGATCCACACCCTTTCCGATCTGAAAGGAAAAACCGTATCGACGGGCGATCCTGCTTCGGGAACAGCGGTCGCGATGGCGACACTGCTCGCCGCGGCGGGTCTGGATGAGCACGAAATCAACCGCTCCCCTTTACGGCCCGGACCGGCGATCGAGGAATTGCGGCAGGGGCGTCTCGACGCCGTATGTCTGATCGGCGGGTATCCGATGCCTGCAATCCGCGATCTGGCGGGGACCATTCCGATCCGCCTGATTCCGGTCGAGGGCTCAGTCGTCGACAGGCTACGCAAGGATTTCAGTTTCTACGGCACGAGCGAAATTCCGGCCGGAACCTATGCCGGGGTCGACAGTGCGACGCCATCGCTTAGCTTCTCGGCGGTGTGGCTGGTCGGCGCCGAGATCGACGACGACCTCGTCTACACCATAACCAAGTCGCTGTGGAATCCGGCGACCCTACGTCCACTCGCCGGCCTTGATCAGATCGCCAACCGCATCAAGCTCTCCCACGCACTGGACGGGCTGCCCGTCCCTCTGCATTCGGGAGCGGCCCGCTTCTACGGTGAGCGCGGGATGCTGGCCGACCGCGTCTCCGAGCAGCCCAGCCTCTCAACTGACATAAAGAAACAATGAAAAGCAGCATGAGTTTACTCGATCGCTGGCACGATTACTGGCGCCCGCGCGAGGTGATCGATACGTCACCGAAAGTGTCGGACGAGGTCAAATACACGACCTGCTACATGTGCGCGTGCCGCTGCGGCATCAAAGTGCACCTGAAGGACGGCGGCATCCGCTTTATCGAGGGCAACCCCGATCATCCGGTGAACAAGGGAGTGATCTGCGGCAAGGGCGCCTCCGGCATCATGCAGCAGCAATCGCCGGCAAAACTGACCAAGCCCCTGCTACGCGTCGGCGAGCGCGGGACCGGCGAGTTCCGCGAGATCGAATGGGAGGAGGCGATCGCCACAGCGGTGGGCTGGCTGGCACCGATCCGCGAGACTGACCCGAAAAAGCTCGCCTTCTTTACCGGCCGCGACCAGAGCCAGTCGCTGACCGGGTTCTGGGCGACCCAGTTCGGCACCCCAAATTTCGCGGCGCATGGCGGGTTCTGCTCGGTGAATATGGCGGCGGCCGGCTTGTACACGATCGGCGGCAGCTTCTGGGAGTTCGGCGAGCCCGATTGGGAACGCACGCGCCTCTTCCTGATGTTCGGGGTCGCCGAAGATCACGATTCCAATCCGATCAAGCTGGCATTGTCGAAGCTGCGCAGCCGCGGCGCCAAATTCATCTCGGTCAACCCGGTTCGCACCGGCTACTCGGCGATTGCCGATGAGTGGCTCGGCATTCGACCCGGCACGGACGGGCTGTTCGTGCTGTCGTTGGTGCACGAGTTGCTCAAAGCCGATCGGGTCGATTTCGCCTATCTCGGACGCTATACCAATGCGGCCTGGCTGGTCATCCAGGCGCCCGGCACCGCCGATGACGGATTGTTCGCGCGCAACGAGGCGGGGGAGCCGCTGATCCTCGCATCGAACGGCGAGCTTGCGGGCGCGTTGCAAACCGGCGTCGAAGCGCGGGTCGTAGGTGACGCGACCCTGCCCGATGGACGCCGCGCCGTGCCGGCATTCCAACTCCTCGCCGAGCGCTATCTCGACGAGAAGTACGCGCCCGAAGCGGTCGCCGATACCTGCGGCATCCCGGCCGAGCGCATCCGTTCGCTGGCCGCCGAAATTGGCGCGATGGCGTTCACGCAGGAGATCGAGATCGCCGTGCCGTGGACCGACTGGGCCGGGCGCCGTCACGAAACGATGCGCGGCCGGCCGGTATCGATCCATGCGATGCGCGGAATCTCGGCGCATTCCAACGGCTTCCAAACCTGCCGTGCACTTCACCTGCTGCAGATCATCCTGGGTACGATCGATGTGCCGGGCGGCTGGCGCTATAAGTCGCCCTATCCGAAGCCGGCGCCGCCAGGGCCGAAGCCGGCCGGCAAGCCGGGCAGCGTCACCGCCGGCAAGCCGATGGCCGGGGCGCCGCTCGGGTTTCCGATGGGGCCTGAAGACCTGATTGTCGAGCCCGACGGCACGCCAATCCGCATCGACAAGGCGTTTTCGTGGGAAGCCCCGATCGCGGCGCACGGATTGATGCACATGCTGATCCGAAATGCCGCGGCGGGGGACCCGTACCCGATCGACACGCTGTTCATGTACATGGCCAACATGGCCTGGAATTCGGCGATGAACACCGCCGAGACGATCCGCATGCTGACCGACAAGGACGCGGCGACCGGCGCTTACAAGATCCCGCGGATCATCTACTCCGATGCCTATTACTCCGAGACAGTCGCCTACGCCGATCTGATCCTGCCCGATACGACCTATCTCGAACGCTGGGATTGCATCTCCCTGCTCGACCGGCCGATCGGCGGCCCGGACGGGCCAGCCGATTCAATACGCCAACCGGTTTTGACGCCGGATCGCGATGTGCGGCCGTTTCAGGATGTACTGATTGAGATCGGCGCCCGGCTCGGCCTCCCCGCCTTTGTCAATCCCGAGGGCGGCCCGCGCTTTCCCGGCGGCTATAAGGACTATATCGCGCTGCACGAGCGCACACCCGGGGTCGGCCCGCTGGCGGGGTTTCGCGGCGAGGACGGCACCGCGGCCGGCAAGGGTGCGCCGAACCCGAAACAGCTCGACCAATACATCGCCAATGGCTGCTTCTGGAAATACGAGCTGCCCCCCGAGCAGCTCTTCTACAAGCACGCCAACAAGGCCTATCTGGAAACCGCGACGGCTATGGGCCTGATCGGCGCACCCGAGCCGATCATCCTGCAGCTTTATGTCGAGCCGTTGCAGAAATTCCGCCTGGCCGCGCAGGGCCATGGGCCGGTGGTGCCGCCGGAAAAAGACCGGCCGCGCATCGCGACGCATTTCGATCCCCTACCCTTCTGGTATCCGCCTTTCGAGCAGACGCGAGTCGATGCTGAGTCCTTTCCACTGCACGCGATCACCCAGCGGCCGATGCAGATGTATCACGCCTGGCACTCGCAGAATGCGTGGCTGCGCCAGATCCTCGGGCAGAACCGGCTGTTCATGAACCGCATTACCGCCCGCGCACTTGGCCTCGCGGATGACGATTGGGTCTGGGTGACCAGCCATAATGGCCGCATCGAGGGACAGATCAAATTGATGGATGGGGTCAATCCGAACACGGTGTGGACCTGGAACGCGATCGGCAAGCGCAGCGGCGCCTGGAACCTCGCCGCCGACTCGCCCGAATTCAGCCGCGGCTTCCTGCTCAACCATCTGATTTCCGACCGGCTGCCGGCGCAGGACGGCGCCACGCCTACCCCCAACGCCGACCCGATTACCGGTCAGGCCGCCTGGTACGATCTGCGCGTCCGCGTCGAGCGCGTGCGTCAGGCGGAGGCTGGCCATAGCGAACCACGCTTCGCTACCTTGCAGGTGCCAACCTCGCTGCGGCTGCCCTCTAACCTCCTAACATACGGCGCCCGGTTTGCGGCCGCCGAGCCGCCGCGAGCCAACGAACGGGAGGAGGCGCAGGCATGACCGATCTGCCCCGCCCGATGCCGGGCCAGAAAAAGCTCGGCCTTGTCATCGATCTCGATCTCTGTGTCGGCTGCCATGGTTGCGCAACCGCATGCAAGGAATGGAACTCGGGGGGCCATATGGGCCCCCTGCCCGATTTTAACGCCTATCGTGACGACGCGTGGGGTGTGTGGTTCAACCGCATCCATTCCTTCGAGGAAGGTGATGGGGCCGGCGCCCGCACAGTGCATTTCCCAAAATCCTGCCTGCATTGCGAGGACGCCGCCTGCGTGACGGTGTGTCCGACCGGCGCATCCTACAAGCGCGTCGAGGACGGCATCGTCCTCGTCAATGAAGAGCTCTGTATCGGTTGCAAATTGTGCTCGTGGGCGTGCCCTTATGGCGCGCGCGAGTTCGATTCCGACGAAGGCGTGATGAAGAAATGCACGCTGTGCATCGATCGCATCTACAATCAAAACCTCGCGCCACACGAGCGGCAGCCTGCCTGCGTCATGGTGTGCCCGACCAAGGCACGCTTCTTCGGCGATCTCGGCGACCCGAACTCGCCGGTGTCGGAGATGGTGACGGCGCGGGGCGGCGCCGATTTGATGCCGGAACTCGGCTATCGTCCGGTCAACAAGTACCTACCGCCGCGCCGCAACCGCAACGCACCAGTACCGGATATCACAACCGCCTCGGCCGCGGGGGCTGCGGCCGAGCCAACCGGGCTCCTGCGTTGGGTCGATCGCCTGCTGTCGCGGTAAGAGCTCAAGCAGCGTTCTGCAGAAACACCCCCGGCCTCCCCGGGGGAGTCAAGAAGCGTCCTAATAGATCTAGGTCCGCGCACGTTATGCATCCAACGTTCTCGATCGTCTTTTTCACCACGGCTTCGGGCGCAGGTTTCGCGCTGTTGTTTCTGCTTGGTCTGGGTGTTCCGCTCGGCCTCCTGCCGCTCAGCCCGTGGTTCGGCGTCGCCAGTCTTGCTGTAGCCTTTGCGTTGGTGGCAGGCGGGCTGATGTCATCGACCCTCCACTTGGGCCGACCCGAACGGGCATGGCGCGCCTTCTCGCAATGGCGCTCGTCATGGTTGTCGCGCGAAGGCGTGCTGTCGGTCGCGACCTTCTTTCCCGCCGCCATCTTTGCAGCCGGCTGGGTGTTCTTTGGGCTGACCTCCGGCTTTGTCGGGCTGTGCGGCATCATCACATCGATGCTGGCCGCAGGCACGATCGTGTGTACGGGGATGATATACGCGTCGCTGAAACCGATCCACCAATGGCACAATCGCTGGGTCGTGCCGCTTTACCTGCTGCTCGGACTTATGGCGGGTTTTGTTCTGCTCGACCTGATCTCGCGGTTCTGGCTGCTCTGGTCGGTCGGCACGCCGATCTGTGCGTTGGTCACGATCATCCTGGCGTGGCTGTGCAAGGAAGCCTACTGGCGCTTTATCGACACAAGTTCGGCGGTCAGCACGGTGGCGAGTGCCACTCGGCTCGGCAGTCGTGGCCGCGTCCGGCTGCTCGAGTCACCGCATACCCAGGATAATTATCTGCTGCAGGAGATGGGATTCCGCATCGGCCGCAAGCACCGCACCCGGCTGCGTTTGATCGCCCGCGTCACCGGGTTTGGATTGCCGGCGCTGCTGACGCTAGTTGCTGTGCTGGCCTCACCGCTAACCGCGCTGGTAGCGGCAGCATTCGCCGTCATCAGCATGGCGATTGGGCTGGTCGCGGAGCGCTGGCTGTTTTTCGCCGAGGCGAAGCATACCGTGACGCTATACTACGGCGCCGACACCGTCTGAGCCACACCGCATAACCCGGGCCGGCACTGCATGCCTGCCACGAGGTCCGGCCGCGACCCGTTAAGCTTCTTCTCGATGCCAGACCGCGCTGCCTGGAAGGCCCTGAGGTCGTCACCTGCCAGCCGGGTCAGGGCCGGCATTTTGACGCTCTGCGGGTCGATCTGCACGCCGTCATAATGCACTTCGTAGTGCAAGTGGGGTCCTGTCGCCATACCGGTCATTCCGACATAGCCGATCACGTCGCCTTGCCTTACGTGCTCACCCTGGTGCAGACCGTTGGCAAAGGCGCTGAGGTGACCGTAAGCGGTGGCATACTGTGCGTTATGCTGCAGTTCGATGTAATTGCCATAGCCTGAGACCTGTCCGGCTCGCGCGACGACACCGTCGCCCGCCGCATAAACCGCCGTGCCGATCGGCGCTCCGAAATCAACCCCTTTATGCATGCGGCTATAGCCGAGGATCGGGTGAAAACGCATACCGAAGCCCGAGGTTATGCGCGCGCCATCGATCGGTGTGCGCAACAGCGACTTGCGGATGTTCTCGCCGAGTGCGTTGAAATAGCCGGGTTCGCCGTCTTTCGGGGTAAACCGGTACAGGCGAAGCCGTACGCCTTTCAAGACCATCTCGGCGTATTCAAGATGGCCGCGTGAGGTCGGATGATCGAATTCGTCATCGACCCGGTCGTACAGCACGGTGAAGCTGTCGCCGGCTTTTACCTCGCGCTGGAAATCGACATCATAGCTGAAGGCGCGGATCATCTCATCGAGCACCGCGGCTGGAACGCCGGCGCGACTGGCTGCGCCCGAAAGGCTGGTGTTGATCGTACCGCTGCCGAGCGCCTGCACATCATGCGTCGGCCGGTTTTGGTCTTCGGCGACAAAACCGCCCGTGTCATCGCGCGCCACGACGATGTCACGGTCAGGCGCAAGCGCCAGGCGAACGCTGAGCAGCTTGTCCGACTGCACCAGGACGGCCGCCTTCTGGCCGGCCTTCAAATCGCGCGGGTTCCACACCGTCCTGAGCTTGCGGATGGCGGCATGCGCGTCATCCGGCGCGACACCGACGCGGGTGAGCAATCTCAGCGGACTATCCCCAGGCCGCGCCTCCACCATTTGCGCAATGCTGGCTGTAGCTGTCGTGGCCCCCGGGGGCAGGGTTGTACCGGAGGCATCGGTTGCGGCCAGGGTCTGGTCCGACGGAGCGGCAGGAGGGGGCGTTGTCTCCGGTACCGCCGAGGTAACGGCCATGCTCGCCCCTATGTTTCGGGCGGCAATCGCCGACGCTGCCACGTCCTCCGGTCGTACCGCGGCGGCCTCCCAGGTCGCCGGCTCCGCGACCCGTGAACCGGGTGCGTCGGCCTCATCTGGCGCCGATGACGGCGCTGGAGCGAATGACGGTCCAAGAAGTGAGAAACCGCCGAGGAAAACCGCTGCCAGTCCCAGACCCGCCACCCATCCACGGGACGGTCCTCGCCGTGTCACGCTTGTCCCACGTTCGCTGCCCCCTAAAACCCTTTGCTGGGGCGCAAGGTTTACTTTGTTACGAAATATGTCAAGCTGTGATATTCCAAGCCATTGATCCGGCTGTCCTTTGCTGTACGACGAAAAATTTGTTCACGCTCGCAGCAAAGACGTTGACGCTCACCGGCTGATGGGCCTATAAGCCGCCTCCCCGCAACGACGAGCCTCCGATGAGGCGCTCAACGCGGGTCGTTGATTGACATTGTATGAGAGTGGAAGGGATGCGCGGGCGGCGGCGATGGGGCCGACGAGCGCGCATGGAAATGTTAGCGTTTGAAGGCCCTTGTTAAGGTAGATGCGCTTTAACCGGTGCATCGAGGATTGAACATGAGAGTTTGATCCTGGCTCAGAACGAACGCTGGCGGCATGCTTAACACATGCAAGTCGAACGCTTGTCTTCGGGCAAGAGTGGCGCACGGGTGAGTAGCGCGTGGGAACCTGCCCTCTTGTGGGGGATAACTGCGGGAAACTGCAGCTAATACCGCATAAGCCCAGGGGTAACTCTGGGGAAAGATTTATCGCGAGAGGAGGGGCCCGCGTCGGATTAGCTTGT
>JAFAYW010000026.1 GCA_019240125.1 Alphaproteobacteria bacterium | reverse complement strand
AGCGGAACGCCGCCGCCACCTCGAAATACCCCGGCGGGATGTTGCGGATGCCGGATGAGGTGTTCATCACCATCGGCACAAACGCGGCCTTGGCGATCACGAGGATTTTCAGCCCCTCGCCGATCCCGACAAGCAGCATCAGAAATGGAATCCAGCCCAGGGTCGGGACCTGGGCGAAGGCGGTGAAGAGCGGTTTCACGTAATCCTCGACCCGCCGCGACAACCCCATTGCGATACCGAGCGCAAGGCCCGCGATCGCGCCGGCCGAGAAGCCGTAAACCACCCGCAACAGGCTGACCGACGCGTGATGCACCAGATCGCCGCTGCGCCACATATCGCCCAGGCCCTGCGCGACATCGCTGGGCGCCGGCAGGACCTGCGGCGGCAGCCAGCCGCGGTCCGCGCTGACCACCCACAAAGCAAACAGCGCCAGCGGCACGATCAGCCCGACGCCGACCTCGCGTAGCCAGTGCATAAAATCGCGCGACAGCCGCAGCAGCCACGACGGCGGCGCCGCGGCGGCGAGCGCTGGAGACGATGAATTGCTCATGCCACAAAACAGCTCAGGACGCGCCGTCAAGCGGCTTGCCGTCAGCGCCGAGGCGGGGCCAATACTTTTCGAGTTGCAGGTCCTTTAACGCCGCCTCAAGGAATTGCGGCGCGAACCAGTCATCGACGGTGATGTCGCGCCGGATAAGGCCATATTCCTTGGCCTGCCGCGCCTGCACCCGATACTGCTCGATAAAGAAGGGGTCGAGCAGCGGCGAGTTGCGGTATTTCAGGGTCTGGTCGGCAAAGTCGTCGCGATAGATGCTGGCGGGCCGTCCGGATTTGGCCCAGATCTCAAAGGCCTCGTCGCGATGTTCTTCCTGTGACGACCACTGAGCCGCCTTCACCAAAGCCTTTATGATGCGTCCGGTAAGGTCGGGATGCCCCGTCACAAAGTCTTCGAGCCCGATGATCGTGCCCTGACGCTCGAACGACCGGTTGTCGCCCTTGGTCGTGTAGGGGATTTTTGCGAGCCCCTGGCTGGCCAACAACAACAGATCGAAATTGCCGAAGGCGCCGTCGATCTCCTTCGCCGCAAGCGCCGCATTGGTCGCTGCGGTGTCCATGTTGATGAACTGCACATCGCGCTCGGTCAGGCCGTTGGCGGCGAGCACCTTGACCGCCGCGAGGTGATTGTTGGTGCCGCGAAACAGGGAAATCTTGCGCCCTTTGACATCCTTGACGGTCTTGATTGGCGAGTCCGGTGGCACTGCGAGATACAGCGGCGCGTGCGCGCCATTCGCCATCAATTGCTTGGTCTTGAGACCGGCGGCGCGCCCGATTACCTGCGGCAGGTCGCCCTGAATGGCAAAATCGAGCTGGCCAGTGGCGAAGGCTTCGTTCACCGCGGGACCGGCACCTTTGAAGAAGAACCAGGCCAGCTTGACGCCCGGATCATTCTTGAATTCGTCTTCGAGATAGCCGTTGGCATGGGCAATCGCGGCGGCGCTACCGCCGGCGAATTGCCGGTTGTCGATGCCGACCGAGGCAAAGCCGAGCCGGATCGTCAGCGGCGTCTGCGCGATCGCTGGCAGCGGCAAGGAAGCTGCGGCCGCAATTGCTGCGGCGCCGCTCAGCAGCGACCGCCGCGTGTGCTCTTTGGTGATGGTCATACCGCAACCTTCTCGCGAAGCGGCTGCGGCGCGGGGACAGCAATCGGCCGGCCTACCGGAACGGTGATGCTGGCGATGGCACGCGGGGCTTCGAGAGCGTCCATAACGAGGCTGCGAATATCCGCGAGAGCGACGTCGCTGCGCTCGCGCGGCCGCGGCACTGTCACTTCAATATCCGCGGCAATGCGCCCCGGACGTGACGACAGCACGATAACTCGGTCGCCGAGATACACCGCCTCGTCGACATCGTGCGTTACCAACACCATCGTGGTCTTCTCATGCGACCAGATGCGTTGCAACTCGTTCTGCAATTGCTGCCGTGTCAGCGCGTCGAGCGCACCAAACGGCTCGTCCAGCAACAATAGGCCGGGCCGGTTGACGAGACCCCGGGCAATCGCCGCGCGCTGCGCCATCCCGCCCGATAATTGATGCGGGTAGGCCTTTTCGAACCCGGTCAAACCGACCAGTGCGATATGCTCCGCCACCGCGCGGCGCCGGGCGGCGGCATCGATCGACACATTGAGCAGGCCGAGCGCGATGTTCTGCTCGACCGTCAGCCACGGAAACAGCCGCGGCTCCTGGAACACGATGCCGCGATCCAGGCTCGGCGCCGCGACCCGCGCGCCATCGTGTTCGATCTCGCCGCGATAATCGGTGTCGAGCCCGGCCAGCAGCCGCAGCAATGTCGATTTTCCGCAGCCGCTCGGGCCCACCACGGCGAGGAACTGGCCGCTCGCGACCGACAGATCGATGCCGTCGAGCACCGGTACCGCGGCGCCATTGATGCGAAAGCTTTTGGTGACGGCGTGAACCGCCAGATGATCCTGTTGCATTACGAATTACCTGTCAGCAGCTGAACAGCGGAAGGCGATGGATCGGCTGAAACAGCGATCCGTCCATAGCATTTCATCTGCCGTGAATTGACATCCTGGCCGGTAAGTAGGCGTCACGGGCATCACCGCTGAGGCTTAAAACAGCCGCGACGATGGTCAGCAATAATACCGATGTCAAATAGTAATATATGCTCGAAATATCGACGTCAGGAGAGAAACCCAGTCGATCAGGGCTCTATATCTGTACATTTTTCCTTTAAGAACGGTGCACTTTGGTCGGCACGCCGGACCGCGCCGCGCGCAGGCCAGCGCGGCCCGACGGTCGCACCGCCGCGTGGCATTAGAGTATGCTCTAGAGCATGCTCTGTTCATACGGAACCTTCCTTTAGTCGCCTTGACCGGGCTTGACCCGGTCATCCACGTCTTTCTGTCCGGACAACTGACTGTGGAAACGCGGACCCCGGGTCAAGCCCGGGGGATGTGCTCATTTAGCCGCTTCCAGCCAAATGCAGCAGGGTCGAGGCCTTAACGAGGGCCGCCGACAGCAACAAAGCAGGCGCATCACCCCGATCATGTTCGGGGTGATGCAACCCTGGCAGATCACGCGTTGGGCGGGAAGAACACCAGCGTGCGAACCTCGATGCTCTCGCGCGGCGGCGCCCCCGGGGTCAGCGGGTTCTCGAACGACGTATGAAACGACAACCGCGCCCGACCGTCATCGGCGCTGTCGTGCACGCGAATGAACAGCACCTCGTCGGTCTGCTGTTCCGAGAAGTAGTACCAATGGTGCTTGGGATTGTACTCGACGCGCGAGGTCTCCCCGCGCACATGCGCGTAGACGAGGTCGCTGGCGATCAGGTCGGCATCGGTAAAGCTGCGCGCATCGCACAATGCCAGTGGCGAGTCCAGCACCGGCCCGCGAATGGGCCGCCAGACATTGACGACGCCAAAGCGATGCTTCAGCAGCTCCTCGGCTTCATCCGGCAGATGGTCCCGCACGCGGCGTGGCGCCGAGTTGACGGTGTGATCGTTGTGGACCTGGCGCGACGGCGCCGGCATCCCAGGCCTGGTCGCGTTGCGCACATTGTGATCGAACACAAAGACGCGGGCGGCGCCGAGCTGATCCTTCAACAGCTGCTCGACCTCGGGATAGTAGACGCGCTTGATTTCCTCCGGGTCGTAGAAGTCGCGGACAGCGGTCGGCGCCTTGACCAGTTGAAAGCCGTTGCGGTCGATCGTGAATTCCGCCTCGCGGCCGCGCGCATCCTCGATCGTCACCACATGCGGATCGTCCTCACCGTTCCAATGCGGCACGCCCGGCGGAGGATCGGTCCGATAATAGGCCGGCTTTTCAGCGCCCCGCTTTAAATAGTGGAGCGTCGATGTCAGCGTCTTCGGGGAGACGGCTTGGTCTAACGGCATGATCCAATCTCCTGGGTTTGAGAGGCTCCGGTTCTGCGCAATGCGCGTAGCGCGTTGATCGCTGTACAACGTAGTCGCAATTTTTACGCTGTCAAATCGCATTTATGCAGCGAGCATCATCATCGCACTGTATATTGGCCCAGCCGGGCGTTACGGCAACTCGGGACCACCGGACTCGAAAACGAGGTGACGGCCATCGAGCACGACATCAGGCGTAACCCGCTTACCGGAGCCAACGCAGCGGCGGCGGCCTCCTATGCAGAGGGATTGCTGCGCGTCAATCTCTTCATCGGTGATCCGGTGGCCAGCGCCGACGCCGCCATCGCGGAAGCGCCGAACTTTACGATGGCTCACGCGCTGCGTGCCTGGCTGTTCCTGCTGAGCACCGAGGCCCAGGCGCGAACCGAGGCACACGCCTCCTGGAAAGTGGCGCGCGACTTGCCGATGACTGCGCAGGAAGCAGGGCACATCGCCGCGATCGGTCATCTGCTGAGCGGCCAATGGCATCGGGCAGCGCGGGTACTGGAAGATGTGACAATCACGCATCCACATGATTTGCTGGCGCTGCAGGTCGGGCATCAACTCGATTTTTTCACGGGCAACGCCCGCATGCTGCGCGACCGTATCGCGCGGGCACGGCCGGCATGGTCCCCGGAGACGCCGGGTTGGCACACGCTGCTCGGGATGCACGCTTTCGGCCTGGAAGAGATGGGCGATTATGCGGCGGCCGAAGCAGCCGGCCGCGAGGCGGTCGGAATTGAGCGGCGCGACGCCTGGGCGCAGCACGCCGTTGCACATGTGCTGGAGATGCAGGGCCGCACCGAAGACGGCATCGCCTGGATGACCGCTGACAGCGCCGCCTGGTCCGAGGACAATTTCTTCGCCGTCCATAACTGGTGGCATGTGGCGCTTTACCATCTCGAAACCGGCGATATCGCCGAGGTGCTGCGGCTGTTCGATGGGCCGATCTACGGCGCGCGGTCGCCGATCATGATCGACATGCTCGACGCCGCCGCCCTGCTGTGGCGATTGCGGCTGCGTAATACCGATGTCGGCGACCGCTGGCAGCCTCTGGCGGAAGCGTTTGCCACGGCGGCCGGCGCAGGCAATTACGCCTTCAACGATCTGCACGCGACGATGGCGTTTGTCGGCGCCGGCCACCGCGATCTCGTCAACCAGGTGCTGGCGGCGCAGGACGAGGCGATGGGCCGCGACGACGACAACGCTGGCTTTACGCGTGAGGTCGGCAATGCGGCCACCCGCGCGATCATCGCTTTCGGCGCCGAGCGTTATGATGAGGCGGTGACGCTGCTGCGGCCGGTGCGCGGCATCGCCAACCGCTTTGGCGGGAGTCATGCCCAGCGCGACGTGCTCGATCTGACGTTGATCGAGGCCGCGCTCCGTGCCGGGCAACACGATCTGGCGCGCGCACTCGCCGCCGAGCGCCTGGCTGCGAAGCCGGATAGCCCGCTCGCCAATCTGTTTGCCCGCCGCGCCGCCGCTGGGCTGGCGCAGGAAGGAAGACCGGTATGACGACCAGGTCCGAGGGCCCGC
>JAFAYW010000183.1 GCA_019240125.1 Alphaproteobacteria bacterium | reverse complement strand
GTGCCGCTGACCCGCGGACATGGCGGCGGCCCGGCCCTGCAATTCGAGGTGGACCTGACCAGCCTCGACCAGCTCGATCAGTTCCGCACCGGTCACAGCAGCGGCGGCGCCGCACCGGAGCAGACGCATAACTGGATGCGCGACTTCAGCAAAATTTTGACCGCGCCGCCCTGCGTCGAAATCCTGCGGGCCGAAGAGCAGCCGGGAGGCTGACTCGCGTTGCGGCGGCGGTAATTGCGAGGCGGCGACGCCGGGGCCACATAGGGCGCATGAAACTCTTGCCACAACGCGACACCGCGGTCGTGCAGCGGACCCGCGGCGCGCTGGTCGCGACCCTGCTGCAAGCCTTTGACTGGGCGTATGACCGCGCGGTCGACGGCGTGCCAGGTCTCGATGGCGCGACCGACCTGGCCACCTCCTACGCCGCGCGTCATGCGACGACCGAGGAGGCCGTGTCGGCGCTGATCCTGCGGCAGAGCGGCATTGCCAGCGTTGCAGGGTTCCTGACCGGCGTCGGCGGGTTTGTCGCGCTACCGGTGGCGATGCCGGCCAATCTCGCCAGCGCGCTCTACATCCAGGTGCGGCTGATCGCGGCGATCGCGCATCTGCGCGGCCACGATCTGCAGAGCAGCGATGTGCGCGCGCTGGTTCTCGCCTGCCTGACCGGCTCCAAGGCCGCCGACACGATGCGCGACGCCGCGGTGCGTTTCGGGACGCGCCTGTCGCGCGATGTGCTCGGCTGGGCCTCGCCGGCGGTCATGAAAAAGGTGCAGCACGCGACGCATTTCGCGCCGCTGGCGCACACCGCGGGGCAGAGTGTCGCCAAGCTCGGCAAGTTTGTGCCGGTCGTCGGCGGTGTGCTGGCCGGCGGGTTTGATGCCGCAATGACTCAGCTCGTCGGCCGCACCGCCGACCGCATCTTCACCAACCGCACGCCGAGCGCGCCCGCGACCGTGGAGCCTGTTATTCTCCTGCAATAACAGGCGAAACAGGAGAACGCGATGGCGCCGCGTATCGGATATCTGCTGCCGACCCGCGAACAGGTCATGCAGGGCCGCCCTGAAGCCGCGCCGCTACTGGCGCTGGCCGAACGCGCCGAGGGGCTCGGCTTTGACTCGATCTGGGTCGGGGACTCGATCACCGCCCGCCCGCGTCACGAGCCGCTGACGCTGCTCTCGGCCGTCGCGGCGCGCACCAGACACGCCGAGCTCGGCACGGCGGTATTGCTGCCGGCATTGCGCAACCCGGTGGTCTTGGCGCATGGCGTCGCGACGCTCGACCAGATCAGCGAGGGCCGCTTTATCATGGGCGTCGGCATCGCCAGCGATGTGCCGAACATCCATGCCGAGTTCGCCGCCTGCGGTGTGCCTTTCGAGAAGCGGGTCGGGCGCATGCTGGAGGGCTTGCGCCTGTGCCGCGAATTGTGGAGCGGCAAGCCAGTGACCTGGAACGGCCGCTGGATGCTGGTGGACCAGAGCGTCGGTCCGGTGCCGCATCGCCCGGGCGGGCCGCCGATCTGGATCGGCGGCATGGTGCGCGCCAGCATCGAACGCGTCGGCCGGCTTTATGATGGCTGGTTCCCCAACGCGCCCAACCCGGAGCGCTGGCGCGAGCAATGGGCCGAAATCCACCGCATCGCGCGCGAGGCCGGCCGCGACCCTGCCGCGTTGACTGGCGCTGTTTACCTGACTTTGACGATCGATGAGAACAAGGCGGCCGCCGAAGCGCGCATGGACGATTTCGTCCAGACCTATTACGGCCAGCCCGCCGCGGTCATGCGCGCCCGCCAGGCCAACTATGCCGGCCCCGCCGAGGGCGCCGCCGAATGGCTGTCCTCCTGGGTCGCGGCGGGGGTCGAGCATATCGTGCTGCGCCTGGCCGGCGATCCGCAGCAGCAGCTCGACGCCGTCTCGCGCCTGCGCCAGCGGCTGACCGCCTGACGCGGTCTCGCGCACCACGCGAAAAACCCTTCTTTTAACTTCGCTTATTTGGGTGTCGTCTCATCTTGTCGGCGGGGAATCAGCCCCGCCGACACGGAGGAGACAAGGATGGCACACGTCCATCTCCTGGCCTTCCGCTGGGGCCGGATCAGGATAAAAATCCGCATCCGGTTCTAGCCTGGGCCAGGGCGCCGGGGAGGGTCACGAGCCTTCCCCGGTTGCCCCTAATGTAAGCGGCGCGCAGCCCGATGTCACGTTGTGCTGATGTTTCGGCCGCTTCCGAAGGGTCGCCGGCTTGACGCTTGCACATGCGATGGCATCCACTGCAGCGCTATTGCGGGAGGCAGCCATTTCCGACGCCGTCATCTATGAAGCGCCACGGCCGGTGGCACAGCCGGGCGAGACCGTCGTCACCAGCACCTGCGCGCATAATTGCGGCGGGCGCTGTGTCGTCAATGCGCATGTCCGCGACGATCGCATCGTGCATATCTCGACCGACGCGCGGCGCTGGGATGCGGAGCATCCGCCCTTGCCCGCCTGCGCCCGCGGCGTCGGCCAGATCGAGCGGGTCTATCATCCCGATCGGCTGAAATATCCAATGCGACGCACTGGCCCGCGCGGGTCCGGCCGGTACGAACGCATCTCCTGGGACGAGGCGCTCGATACCGTGGCCAGCGAATTGCGGCGGGTGCGCGACGCCTATAGCAACGCCGCGATCCTCGACGCCTCGCGCACCGGCTCGCAATCGATGCTGCACGGGCGCGTCGCGGCGCAGCGTTTTCTGAATATGTTCGGCGGCTGCACCGAGCTGTGGTCGAACATGTCGGCCGAGGCTGAAATTTTTGCGATCCGCATGACCTATGGGGCCGATGTCGACTACAAGGCCTCAGGCCGTGAGCCGAGCGACTACGCCAATTCGCGGCTGATGCTGATGTGGGGCTGGAGCCCCGGCGATGGCACCTTCGGCACCGGGACGATGCAATATCTGCGCGCCGCCAAGAAGGCCGGCACGCGCATCGTTTGCATCGATCCACGCCGGCATGACACCAGCCGCGTCCTCGCCGACGAGCACGTCTTTATCCGCCCGGGCACTGATGCCGCCGCGCTGTTGGCGATGGCGTATGTGATTGTCAGCGAGGGGCTGCACGACCAGGGTTACTGCGACCGCTATGTGCTCGGTTTTGATGACGCGCACTTGCCGCCGGGCGCGCCGCCGAATGCGTCCTTCAAATCGTACCTGCTGGGGCATTCGGATGGCGTGGCGAAGACGCCGGAATGGGCCGCGCCGCTCACGGGCATACCGGCGGCGACCATCCGACGCCTCGCCAGCGAATTTGCCACCGCAAAACCCGCGGCCATTCAGGCCGGTTATGCCGGAGGCCGCACGCTGTATGGCGAGCAATTCCACCGTGCCGCCTACGCACTGGCGGCGATGACCGGCAATGTCGGTATTCCCGGCGGCAGCTCGGGCAGCAGCAATGGTGTCACCGGCCGCAGCGGCATCACCAGCCTGCCGATCGGCAAGAATCCGACGGGCTCGCGGGTTGCATCGTCGCTGCTCGCGGATCTGTTGGCGCGCGGCACAGAAGGCGGCTACCCGGCCGACATCAAGCTGATCTACGCGGCAGGCGGTGATCTGTTCAATCAGTGCCCCAATGCCGGCAAGATCGCGGGCGCACTCGACAAGGTCGAGTTCATCGTCGCGCAGGACCACTTCCTGACGCCCACTGCGCGTTATGCAGATATCCTGTTGCCGGCGACGACATTCTGGGAGCGCAGCGATGTCCATACGCCCTGGGCCGGCGCCTTGCACTACGCGATCTATATGAAGCAGGCGATTGCGCCGATGTATGAATGCCGCAACGATATCGACATCTTCAGCGACCTTGCCGGTCGGCTCGATATCGCAGGCTATAACAATAAGAGCGAAGGCGAGTGGCTGCGCGACTTTACCGCCAAGGCGATCGATGATTTCGACGCTTTTGCGGAGCAGGGCGTGGCGCGGTTCCCGGCGCCGGCCGATGCGGTCGCGTTTGCCCGACAGATCCGCGAGCCGGAGCAGCACAAATTCTCGACACCGTCGGGCAAGATCGAGATCTATTCGATGGTGCTGGCGGCCAACCCCGATCCTTACGGGCTGGGGCACATTCCGCCGATCCCAACCTGGATCGAACCGCCGCAACCTGCGTCGCACTATCCTCTGGCGCTGTGCACGCCGAAATCAAAGGCGCGCACACACTCGATTCACGGCAATCAGCCGCTCCTGGCGCGCGTTGATCCCGACGCCGTATGGCTGCATCCGCATGACGCGGCCGCCCGCGGCATCGCCGATGGCGCGCGGGTGCGGGTGTTCAACGAGCGTGGCGCGACGATCCTGCCGGCACGGGTAACCGATCGTGTGGCCGTGGGGGTGGTGTCGATCAACGAGGGGGCATGGTTTACCCCGGACGACAGCGGCATCGATCAGCGAGGCTGTGCCAACGCGCTCACGGCGGACCGTTCCGCGCCCTGCGGCGCGACCACCTACAACAGCAACTGGGTCGAGGTGGCGGCGCTCGTCAGCCACGCCAGAACAACGCTCCATGATCCGTGTTGATTAGGAGCAAGCCTCGGGGCGCTCCACCTCATGCCGGGAAACAAGGCGGGAGCTGATCGTCCCCAGGAGCAGCACATTCAGGAGGTGACGGCCGGTGGTTGTGCATTCGATCTTCGATGCGCTGGCCTTTCTCACGGCGTTGATCGTTTACCGCTGGTTGCGGGTGTCAGCTCCCGGTTTGCCGGCGCAGCCGTGGCAGGTGCATTCGCTGTATATTATTGCGGCGTCGTTCGGAGCCACAGCGGGCGCCTATCTGGCTGGCACTGCCAACCTCTGGCTGAGCGGCGTGGGGGGTGTCGGGCGCAGCATCGAGGGGGCACTGGCCGGCGCGATCATCGCGATCGAAATTCTTAAGTGGCGCGCCGGTGTTAGCGGCTCGACCGGCTTGCGCTTTGTCGCCCCGCTCGCCGCGGCCATCGCGGTCGGGCGCATCGGCTGCTTCTTCGCCGGTCTCGATGACATGACCTATGGAACACCGACAGCGTTGCCCTGGGGGTGCGATTTCGGTGACGGCATTCCGCGCCATCCGGTGCAGCTTTACGAGGCGGCCGCGATGGCCGCATTCTTGATGGCGTTTGTGTTACTTATGTTGCACCGGCCGACGCCGCTTCAGCGGACCGGCTTCTACCTGTTCGTCGCCGTCTATGCGACGCAGCGCTTTGCGTGGGAGTTTTTCAAGCCGTACGGCACGGTGGTCGGCCCGTTCAACCTGTTCCACCTGCTGTCGCTCGGTTTGGCCGCCTACGCCGTCGTCTTTGCCCTCCGGGAGTGGCGAACCGCATGTCCTTATCCCCCGGCCTTGCCGACCTGACCGCGCTGGTAGCGCGAAAGCCGCGCCCATATATCTTCCTCGGCCAGACGACATCGATGTGCGAGACCTGTCTCGGGCTGGTACCGGCCAAGATCATCGAGGAGCAGGGGGCGGTCTACTACCTGAAGCGCTGCGCCATGCACGGCGTGCAGAAGACGCTGGTGTCGAGCGAGTCGGCGTATTGGAAGAAATGCCGCGATTTCCTCAAGCCTGGTGATGTGCCGCTCAAATTCCATACCCGCACGGAACAGGGCTGTCCCTACGATTGCGGCTTGTGCCCCGATCACGAACAGCACAGCTGCCTCGCGCTGATCGAGATCAACGAGCATTGCAACCTGACCTGCCCGACCTGTTTCGCAGACTCGTCGCCGGCCAAGACGCGGCAGCGCAGCCTCGCCGAAGTCGAGGCGATGCTGGACCTGCTGGTCGAGAGCGAAGGGCAGCCGGATCTGTTGCAGATTTCCGGGGGCGAGCCGTCAATCCATCCCGAAATCCTCGACATCATCCGTGCGGCGAAACGGCGGCCGATCCGGCATGTGATGCTCAACACGAACGGCATCCGCATCGCCAATGACCGGGATTTCGTCGCCCGGCTTGCGGAGATGAAGCGCGCCTTTGAGGTCTATCTGCAATTCGACGCTCTGTCCGAACCGGCGCTGCGCACGATCCGAGGCGCCGATCTGCGGCGCGTGCGCGAGCGCGCGCTCGACGCGCTCGATGCTGCCGGCATCTCGACGACGCTGGTCTGCGTGATCCGCAGGGGCGTCAACGATGACGAGATCGGCGACATCCTGCGGTTCGCGCAAACTCGGCCCTGCGTGCGCGGCGTCACGTTTCAACCGGCCCAGGATGCCGGGCGGAACCTTGGCTTTGACGCCGGCCGCGACCGCATCGTGCTGTCGGAAATCCGCCGCGCGATCCTCGATCAATGGGGTGTATTCGGTGAGGACGATTTGATCCCGCTGCCGTGCAATCCGGAGGCGATCTCGATCGGCTACGGGCTGCGCGCCGGCTCTCATGTCGAGCCGCTGACGCATCTGTTTCCGCAGGATGTGCTGGTGCAGAGCGCGCCCAATGCGGTCACCTTCGAGAGCAACCCGGAAATCCGCAAATTGCTGATCGAGCTGCTGTCGTTGTCGTGCGCCGGCCAGCAATCGGCTGATGTGTTGCGCGATGTGATGTGCTGCCTGCCGCTGGTCGAGGTGCCGGCCGAAATCGGCTATGACCGGGTCTTTCGGGTGACGGTGGTCAGTTTTCTCGACCGCTTCAATTTCTGTCTTGCCGGGGTCAAGCGCTCCTGCATCCATTTTGTAACCGATGACGGCCGGGTCATCCCGTTCGACACATACAACATGCTGCATCGGCCGGGCCTTCGGGTATGACCGGCGGGCAGGGAGTCGCGCTCGGCTGTGGCATCCTGCTGCTGCTTCCTGGGGCCTGTTTTATCCTTGCCAGCGGCACGGACGGCATCGGTATCGGCGTTGCAATCCTGACCGTCGCGGGCGTGTTGTTCTGGGCCGCCTTCAGCCGACCGGCCAAGTCGGGAGACGAGGCATGAGCGGCGGTCAAATCGCTGCGCTGATCTTCGCCATCCTGCTGCTGTTGCCGGGCGGCTGTTTCATGCTGTTCGGCATCGCCTTTGTCGGCGACCAGCAATATTCCGACGGCGGCATCGTGCTGCTCGCGGCGGCATTCGTCATTCTCGGGGTGGCGGGATTGCTGTTCTGGCTCGCGTTGCGCCGGCGCAAACCACCTCCGGCGATTTAACAGCATCAGTTGCGTGCGGCTATCGGGCTGGGTTGTCGCGCGGAGGCTCGGCGATGTCGGGCTTGAGCATGCCTTGGATCGCATAGAGGGCGTCCTGGATGGCGTCGGCGACGGCGAGATGCGCCGGATTGTCCATGCTGAACCGTTCCTCGGTCGCCAGCAGCAGTAAGCCGCTGCCAGGAACGGGGTCGACAACCGCCGCCGGCGGTGTAATCCGGCTGGCGCTTGGCTCGCCAGCAGGGATGCGCGGTTGATCAGGATTGAAGTTCGCCTTGGCCCACCCCGCGGTGGCGGCGAGCTTGCGCAACTGGCCGCTGTCAAGACCCGCGATCGGGATGCGCAGCCCGTAAATCTGGGCGAGGGCAAGCTCGCCGTCGTTCAGTGCCTTGGCGCTGCCTCGGGACAGCACGAACAGGCAATCCGGGTCCCGCGCCGCGTCACCGCAGATGACCCTCTGGATCGCCGACGCGGCCGCTGGGTGGTCGCAGCGATAACCGGCGGCGGTGCGCCGGACGAGGGTACAATCCGGCCCGAGCATGGCGCCCTCGGCATCAACCACGATGCCGCGACTGGTGGGCCCGCGCACGTCGAGCCGGCGCATCGTCTCGTAAACGAGGGCCATGCCATCCTTCGTGAACCGAAGGGTCTTCGTAGAACAAACCAAGAACTAGGTCAAGCAGATTTTACCGACCCGCGCGACGGGCACGACCGCGTGCCTTGATGTTTACATCAACAATTTGACACGGCGGCGGCCTTGTCCCATCTGATCCCAGGTCAGACGGTCGGATGGCCGCTCTTTGTCGCGAGACGGGGAGAGGAAAGTCCGGGCTCCACGGAGGTACGGTGCCGGCTAACGGCCGGCGGGGGCGACCCCAGGGATAGTGCCACAGAAAATACACCGCCGAGCCCAGCCGGTCTCGATCGGGGGTCCCGCATGGGATTTCATGGGCGGTAAGGGTGAAATGGTGCGGTAAGAGCGCACCGCGTCGCCAGCAATGGGGACGGCAGGGAAAACCCCACCGGGAGCAAGACCAAGTAGGAGCGGCAGGCGGATTCGGTGAAAGCCGGCCCGCCGGGCGGACCAACGCGCCGCCGCTCGGGTCGGTCGCGCGAGGCGTTCGGTAACGAGCGTCCCAGATGAATGGCCATCTCCGCCCGGCTCGGGCGGAACAGAACCCGGCTTATAGACCGTCTGGCACAAATTCGCGTTCCCAACTCGCTCGTACTACATTTTGTGCTTGCGTCCCAAAGGCGACGCTATGACTATTTCTAAGGTTCCTCATTACTGCTCTGCATCAGGCTTAAACGGCTCTGCGCGGCTTGGTTCGCGCCGCTATCGCCCTGTGATTAATGGAGAACATAATAAGAACTTCTTGGATCAATTTGCCGGGAGGAGTTATGTGCCGTCCTACATTCAGTAGGCTGAAGTCGATTGTATTCGAACATTTAGATTCGCGTGTTTTTACTCATAAATTTGTTGACCGCCCACGAAATCCCATGATATCCCATCTCTACCCATGGGCGAGCACCACCGTTCTGGGGGGAACTCGATGGTGCAGATACCGGGCCCGCCCCTTGCCGGACGCCTATGGGGGAGCGTTGGGGGAAGGAAGTGGAACTTTTTTATTCCACTTATGTGAACAAGGTCGACCGCAAGGGGCGAGTTTCTGTGCCGGCGACCTTTCGCTCCACTCTGGCGACACATCGCCAGCCGAACCTCGTAATACTTTTCCCCTCCTTCAGACTGCCAGCACTTGAAGGTACTGGCAGCGATCGGATGGAGGAAATGCAAGAACGTCTCGAAACCTTGGAGGAATTCTCCGACGAGCACGAGAACCTCTCGCAGCTCTTTGCCGATGCGCATCCGCTAACAATAGACGCGGAAGGCCGTGTCGTTCTTCCAGAAAAACTGAAGAATATCACCGGCGTTACCGACGAGGTTGCTTTTGTCGGCCGCGGTGCGACGTTTCAGTTGTGGGACCCAGCGCAATATGAGGAGCACAGCGCTGCGGTGCGCGAGCGCTCGCGCCGCCAGGGAACGACGCTGCCGCCGCGCCCCGCCCTCCGGCGCCCGGAATGACAAACGGCCGCGCGGACCGGACCGGCATGGGATCTTATGGGGCGGGCGTGCGCGGCGATGGCCCAATCGACCATCCGAGCCATCTTCCCGTTCTGCTTCGCGAAGTTGTCGATGTGCTCGTGCCGCGTGACGGCGCTGTTTTTATCGACGGCACGTTTGGTGCCGGGGGCTACGCCACCGCTCTGTTGGAGGCGGCGCGCTGCCGGGTCTTCGCCATTGATCGCGATCATACTGCGATTGAACATGGTGCGGCGCTGGCCGAACAGCATCCCGGACGCCTGAGCGTCGTCGAGGGACGCTTCGGCGACATGGCCGACATTGCCGGGGCGGCGGGGCTGGAGCCGGTCGCCGGTGTGGCTCTCGATCTCGGCGTGTCCTCAATGCAGCTCGACACCGCTGAACGGGGCTTTTCGTTTCGCGCCGACGGCCCGCTCGACATGCGCATGGCATCGACAGGGCGCAGCGCGGCGGATCTGGTGAGCGAATTGTCCGAGCGGGAACTCGCCACGCTGATCCGCGATCTCGGCGAGGAGCGGTTCGCCCGACGGGTTGCGCGGGCGATCGTGACGGCGCGGCAGCAGACCCCCATCGCGCGGACCGGCCAGCTAGCGGAGATCGTGCGCGCCGCCGTGCCGACGCGAGAGCCCGGTCACGACCCGTCGACACGAACATTCCAGGCCCTGCGGATTGCGGTAAACGACGAGCTCGGCGAACTCGATCGCGGACTTGCCGGCGCCGAACGGGTGCTGGCACCGGGCGGGCGCTTGGCGGTGGTCTCGTTCCATTCGCTCGAAGACGCGCGGGTAAAGGATTTTCTGCGCCGGCGCAGCGGAGCCGGTGAAACGGTGTCGCGGCATGCGCCGCCCGCCGCTCCGGCGCGCGCGCCCAGCTTTCGTCTGCTGAGCCGCCGGGCCATACGGCCGAGCGCGGAGGAAATTGCGCGCAACCCGCGTGCCCGTTCGGCGCGGCTGCGTGCCGCCGAGCGCACTGCCGCACCGGCTTGGCCTGGCACATTGGGAGATGCAGCATGAACCGGTTCGGCTCGGTGTTCTGGCTGGTGCTGGTCGTGGTCGCCGGGTTCGCTACCTTTAAGGCGAAATACGCGATCCAGGATCTCGAGGATCAGCTGACGAAGGTGCGGAAGCAGACCATCGCGGCGCAGTCCGAAATCCGCATCCTCAATGCCGAGTGGCAATACCTCAACCAGCCCGAGCGGCTCGCCGAGCTGAACAAGAAATTCCTCAACCTGACGCCGATCGTGCCAAAGCAGCTGCAGGAGCGGGTCGACGATATCCCGCTGCGTCCGACACCCGAGCCGGCAACTCCGCCTGATCTGATTGCAGCCGCGAGCGGCGGAACGCCGGAGCCGGCCGCTGGAGCGTCCGGCACGACTGAGCCGTCGCGCCAGGTGGCCGCGGCAGTTCCGGTGGCCGCTCAGCCGCCTGTCGCCGCACCCCGGGCGGCAGCGGTCCTCGCCGGCGCAACGCCGTCGCGCCCGACGCCGGTCATGGGCGGCACCGGCACGCCGCATGCGGCGCCGGCGGTGGCGAGAGGACCGGTGCCACACGTGCAATTGGCCAAGGCCGGTCCGGCTTCGCTTGATTCCCTGATCGCGCAGATCGCCGAGGTGCACTGATGCTGTCAGCGCAGCGCATCGACGAAAATCCCTGCCGGCCGCGCCACTTTCGGCCGCCGCCGCCTTGCGCGCCGGTTGTCCCCGACGAGCGGGCGGCGGCGTTCCTCGACAGCTGCCGCAGCCGCCTTGTCATGACCGCCGCATTGTTCGCCGTGGTGTTCATTGTGGTGACGTTGCGGCTGGTCGACGTCGTGCTGCTTTCTGGGGTGCCAGTCGATCCTCGCCTGGCCTCGAACCACGCTGCGGCTGCAGCCGCCGTCGCGCTGCCACGGCCGGTGCGGGCGGATATTCTCGATCGCAATGGGCGACTGCTCGCAACGACGCTCGACAGCCCGTCGCTGTACGCCGATCCGCGCCAGATTCAGAATGCCGATGAGGCGACGAAGGCGATCCGTTCGGTGTTCCCGCAGCTCGATGTCAACGAGGTACGTGCCAAGCTGACCTCCGGCAAGAGTTTCGCCTGGATACGCCGCCGCCTGACGCCGCGCCAGGAATACGACATCAACAAGCTCGGCATCCCCGGGCTATATTTCGATCATGAGTCGCGCCGCATCTATCCGTTCGGCGATCTCGCGGCACATGTAATCGGGTTCTGCGGCATCGATAATAACGGGCTGGCCGGGATCGAGCGGGCGCTTGACAGCACGGTCAAGTCGAGCCGCGACCCGGTGCAATTGTCGATCGATGCCCGCGTGCAGTTCATCCTGCACGAGGAGCTGACCAAAGTGATGGCCGATTTTACCGCCAAGGGCGCGGCCGGCATCATCATGGATGTCCATACCGGCGAGATCATCGCGATGGTCTCGCTGCCCGATTTCGATCCCAACCATCCCAACCGCGGCGAGGCGCAGATGACGCCGGCCGAGGCGAAAGACCGGGTCTTCAACAAGGTCACGCTCGGCGATTATGAGCTCGGGTCGGTATTCAAGACCTTTAATACCGCGATGGCGCTTGATGGCGGTACCGCGACGTTGACCAAAACGTATGACGCCGCGCATGACATCAAGATCGGCCGCTTCACGATTTCGGACTACCACGGCAAGCACCGCGCCTTGAGCGTGCCGGAAATCTATATGTATTCATCAAATATCGGCTCGGCGCGCATGGCGCTGGAAGCCGGTGCCGAGCGTCAGCGCGCTTTTCTGTCGAAGCTCGGACTGCTCAAGCCGGTGCCGATCGAGTTTGACGAAGTCGCCAAGCCGCACTACCCGAACCCCTGGCGTGAGGTGAATACGATAACGATCGCCTATGGCCATGGCATCTCGGTGACGCCACTGCACGCGATCACGGCGGTCTCGGCAATGGTCAATGGCGGCGTACTGCACGAGCCGACGCTGCGCAAGGTGTCACCCGGCGCCGAGCCGGCCGGAGACCGCGTGATCTCGTCGAAGACATCTGAGCAGATGCGCAAACTGATGCGTCTCGTCGTGCAATATGGCACCGCCAAGATGGCGCAGGCGCCAGGGTACGTCGTGGGTGGCAAGACGGGCACGGCCGAAAAGAACGTCGGCGGCCATTATATCGAAAAGAAGCTGCTTTCAGATTTCGTCGGTGCGTTCCCGATGCAGGATCCCAAATATGCCTTCCTGCTGCTGGTCGATGAACCGCATCCCAACAAGGACAGCCATGGTTACGCGACGGCAGGCTGGACCGTGGTTCCTGCGACGAGCCGTCTGATCGAGCGCATCGCACCAATTTTGGGGGTGCCGCCGGTCGACGAGGCATCGCCTTCGATCACACAGGCGTTAGCGATCGCGAGCCTCCAGGGCAAAAAGATTGAAGATTACTGAGCTGACCGGTTCCGCGAGTACGCCGTCATCGCTGGATAATGTCGACATCACCGGCATCACGGCGGACTCGCGCCAGGTTAAGCCTGGCTATCTGTTCGCCGCGCTGCGCGGCACACAGCAGGATGGTCGCGCCTTCGCCGCCCAGGCCATCGCCAACGGGGCGTCGGTCATCCTGACCGATAATGCTGCTGCTCTGCCGATCGACGAAGCGACGCGCCGCTCTCTACGCATCATCGAGGACCAGAACCCGGCGCGCAGACTGGCACAGCTGGCGGCACGATTTCACGGCCGGCAGCCCCGCATCATCGCCGCCGTCACCGGCACCAACGGCAAGACCTCGGTGGCGCATTTTACCCGCGAGTTGTGGATGGCGCTCGGCATGCCGGCGGCGAGCCTCGGGACGCTGGGACTGGTGTCTCCGGCCGGACGGCGCGGCGGGGCGCTGACCACGCCCGATCCGGTGAGCCTGCATCACGATCTCGCCGCGCTCGCCGCCGATGGTGTCGAGCACGTCGCGATCGAGGCATCCAGCCACGGGCTGGCGCAATTTCGTCTCGACGGGCTCGACGTTACCGCGGCGGCATTTACCAATCTGACCCGCGACCATCTCGATTATCACGGCGACATGGCTGGATATCGCGCCGCCAAGCAGCGTCTGTTCGTGGACCTGCTGCGACCGGGCGGTGCCGCCGTCCTTAATGCGGATAGTCCAGAGTACCCTGGCCTCGCGGTGCTGTGCCAGGATCGCGGGTATCGCGTCATATCCTATGGCAGTGCGCCCGAGGCCGAACTGCGCATTCTGGCGCGTTCGCCGCGGCCATTTGGCCAGGATCTCGCGCTCGACATCGGGGGGACGAAACACAAGATCGAGCTGCCGCTTGTCGGCGCCTTCCAGGCGATGAACGCGCTGGCGGCGCTAGGACTGGTAATCGCCACCGGGTCGCCGAATGAGGCCGCGATCGCGGCTCTCGCTCGTCTCACCGGCGTGCCCGGGCGACTGCAATATGTCGGGCATACGCGCGCCGGTGCGCCTGTCTTCGTCGATTACGCCCATACGCCGGATGCGCTTGCGACAGTGCTGACGGCGCTACGGCCGCATACGGACCAGCGCCTCACCGTGGTTTTTGGCGCGGGTGGTGATCGCGACCGCGGCAAGCGCCCCCAGATGGGTGAGATCGCAGCGGCGCTAGCCGACCGCATCTATGTCACGGATGACAACCCGCGCAGCGAGGATGCGGCGTCGATCCGGCGGGCCATTCTCGATGCCGTGCCTGGCGCCACTGAAATAGGCAATCGCCGTGAAGCGATTGCCGCGGCGATTGACGCTCTGGCGACCGGTGACGTCCTGGTCATTGCCGGAAAGGGCCACGAGACCGGGCAGATCGTAGGCGGCACCATTCTGCCGTTTGACGATGCAGTGGTCGCGCGTGAGGTACTCCAGGCGGCTGGCGGCACATGAGCCGGGGCGGTGGGTTGTTCGGTTGCGGCGATATGGCTATCCCTAAGCCCTTCCGGTCGCGATCACGCAGCGTTCGAGCGGCTGTGTCCGGCCGCTTCATCGTGCAGAACGCTGTTTAAGAAAAATCGATCGCATGCTTTATCTGCTGTCAGACCAGTTCCACGTCTTCAATGTGCTGCGTTACATCACGTTTCGGTCCGGTGGCGCGGTTGTCACCTCGCTGCTGATCAGCTTTATCTTTGGTCCGAACATCATCAACTGGCTGCGTTCCAAGCAGGGCGAGGGACAGCCGATCCGGACTGACGGGCCGCAGAGCCACCTCGTGACAAAAAAGGGCACGCCGACGATGGGCGGGATCATGATCCTGCTCGCCTTGTGCGTGTCGATCCTGATCTGGGGCGATCTCACGGACCCCTATCTGTGGATCGTTCTGGCGATGACCGTCGGGTTCGGCCTGATCGGATTTTTCGATGATTACCGCAAGTTGACGCGGCGTTCATCCGACGGGCTATCCGGGCGGGTCAAGCTGATTATCGAACTCGGGTTGGCGATGGTGGCGTGTGTGGTGCTCGCCTTCCTGATGCCGCAGCCACTGGTGAACACGCTGGCGGTGCCGTTCTTTAAGAACACCCTCTTCAATCTCGGCTGGTTCTTTGTGGTGTTTGGCGCCCTCGTCGTGACCGGCGCCTCAAATGCCGTCAACCTCACCGACGGGCTCGATGGTTTGGCAATCGTGCCGGCGATGATCGCATCGGCCTCATTCGCCTTTATCGCCTATCTCGTCGGCAATCTTGTTTATGCGAACTACCTGCAACTGCATCACGTGCCGCGCGCCGACGAGCTGATGGTGTTCTGCAGCGCGCTGGTCGGGGCGAGCCTCGGCTTCCTGTGGTTCAACGCACCGCCGGCCAGTGTCTTTATGGGCGATACCGGCTCGCTGGCGATCGGTGCGGCTCTCGGGACGCTCGCCGTCATCACAAAGCACGAATTGGTGCTGGCGATTATCGGCGGCCTCTTCGTGCTCGAGGCGGTATCGGTGATCGTCCAGGTCGCCAGCTTCAAGCTGACCGGGCGGCGCGTCTTCCGCATGGCGCCGCTGCACCATCATTTCGAGCAGAAGGGCTGGCACGAGCCGACCATCGTGATCCGCTTCTGGATCATCGCGATGATCCTGGCGATCGCCGGCCTCGCCACCCTGAAATTGCGGTAGGCACGATGATCACGCTCAGCGAGTTTGATGGGAAACGTGTCGCCGTTCTCGGGCTGGCACGCTCGGGCCTAGCGGCGATCCGGGCGTTGCTCGCGGGCGGCGCGGAGATATTGGCCTGGGATGATGATGAGGCCGCCCGCGCCGCCGCGGGGGATCTGGCGCGGCATGACCTGGCGAGTATCGACTGGGCCGGTGTCACGGCGCTGGTGCTGTCGCCCGGCATTCCCCACAGCTTCCCACAGCCCCATCCGGCGGTGGTCGCGGCGCGCGCCGCCGGTGTGCCGATCATCGGCGACATCGAGCTGCTGGGCCGTGCCCGGCCGAATGCCCGCTATGTCGGGATCACCGGCACCAATGGCAAATCCACGACTACGGCGCTGATCGGCCATATCCTCGCGACTGCTGGGCGGCCTCTCGAGATCGGCGGCAATCTCGGCACGCCGGTGTTGTCCTTCGCGCCGCTCGGGCAGGACGGCACTTACGTCCTCGAGTGCAGCTCGTTTCAGCTCGAGCTGATCGAATCGTTGGCGTTCGACGTCGCGGTGTTGCTCAACATCACTCCCGACCATCTCGACCGGCACGGCGACATGGCCGGATATATCGCCGCCAAACGCCGCATCTTCGCCGGGCAGAGGCCGGGCTCCGTCGCGGTGGTGGGGGTCGATGACGCGATATGCCGCGGGCTCTACGAGGAGTTGCGCCGGAGCCCGGCTCGGGTCATCCCGGCTTCAGCCGAGCGGCCTGTCGAGGGCGGTGTTTATGCCGAGCGCGGCCGCCTGATCGACGCGACCGCTGAGCGCCCGATCACGGTGCTCGATCTTGCCCAAGCGCCGCGATTGCCGGGATCGCATAATTGGCAGAACGCCGCGGCGGCTTATGCCGCGACGCAAGCGATGGGCATCCCGCCCGAGGTCATCACGGAGGCGATTCGCTCGTTTCCCGGGCTGGCGCATCGCCAAGAGCTGGTGGGTATGATCGGCGGGGTGCGCTACATCAACGATTCCAAGGCGACGAACGCCGATGCCGCTGAAAAGGCGCTGGCGTGCTATGACGCGATTTACTGGATCGCTGGCGGATTGCCGAAAGAAGGCGGCATCACATCGCTTCGGCCGTATTTCGGCCGCGTGCGGCATGCCTACCTGATCGGTACCGCGACGGAGGAGTTTGCGGCAACGCTGGGCACTTCGGCTCCCCTAACCCGCTGCGGCGACCTTGCCACCGCGACCTTGGCGGCATTCGAGGCGGCGCGGCGCGACGGCATCTCCGGCGCGGTCGTCCTGCTGTCGCCGGCCTGTGCCTCTTACGATCAGTTCGCTCATTTCGAGGCGCGAGGCGATGCGTTTCGCGAGCTGGTCGGTCGCCTGGTCCGGGGTGAAGGCGTCTGATGTTCGCGCGTATCGATCAAAGCCCTGTCGCGCGCTGGTGGTGGACTGTCGATCGCTGGACGCTCGGCTGTCTGCTGCTACTGGTCGGTTTTGGTGCTGTCATGAGCATGGCGGCCAGCCCGGCGGTGGCCGAACGGCTGGGTTACGCTCCACTGCATTTCGCCGAGCGGCAACTGGCAACCGTGCCTATCGCGCTGGGGATCATGTTTGCGGTGTCGCTGGCGCCACCGCGCACCATCCGCCGCATCGCCTTTATCGGATTTGCGATTTCGGTCGTCCTGGTGGCGATGACCTTTGTGGTCGGCGTTGAAGTCAAGGGGGCACGGCGCTGGATCAACCTGCCGGGCCTGTCATTACAGCCTTCCGAGTTTCTCAAGCCGACCTTTGCCATTGTCGCCGCGTGGCTGTTCGCCGAACAGAAGGCGCGGCCTGACTTCCCCGGCAACTGGATTTCGATCGGACTGTTCCTGTTGCTGGTCGCGATGCTGTTGAAGCAGCCGGATCTCGGGATGGCGGTTGTCGTGTCCGCGGTGTGGTTCGCGCAGTTCTTTATGGCGGGTCTGCGTCTCTATCTCGTGGCTGGCGGCGCGGTTGCCGGCGTCGCCGGGCTGGTCGGGGCGTATTTCACCCTGCCGCACGTAACGAGCCGGATTAACCGCTTCCTCGATCCCGCCGCCGGTGACAGCTATCAGGTCAACCGCTCGATGGAAGCATTTGCCAATGGCGGATTGTGGGGGCGTGGACCGGGCGAAGGCACCGTCAAGGATGTCCTGCCCGACGCGCATGCCGATTTCGTCTTCGCGGTGGCGGGCGAAGAGTTTGGCCTGATCGTCTGCGTCCTGATCGTCTGCGTCTTTGCTTTTATCGTGCTGCGCGGGTTTTCGCGCCTGCTGCAGGAAAACAACCTGTTTGTGCTGCTGTCGGCCACCGGATTGCTGATCCAGTTCGGGCTGCAGGCCATCATCAACATGGCCTCGACATTGCACCTCATCCCCACCAAGGGCATGACGCTGCCATTTGTGTCCTATGGCGGGTCGTCGATGCTGGCTCTGGCGCTGGGCATGGGGATGATGCTGGCACTGACCCGGCGACGCCTCGGGACCGAGTTGTGAGCGGCGCCTTTGTTCTCGCCGCCGGCGGCACGGGAGGGCATCTGTTCCCGGCCCAGGCGCTGGCCGAGCAGTTGGTCGGGCAGGGGGCGTCGGTGTGCCTCGCGACCGACCGGCGGGCCGATGCCTTCGCTGCCGCGGTGCCGGGGGTCTCGGTCAGCGCGGTACGTGCCGGCCGGTTTGGCGGCAATCCACTGGTGACGGCGCTCGGCATCGCGGAGATGGGGCTGGGTCTCATGCAGGCGCGCAGCCTGTTGCGCCGTATCGATCCCGACGCAGTGGTCGGGTTTGGCGGCTATCCCTCGGTGCCGACGATGCTGGCGGCGATGCAACTCGGTGTTCCGACCGTGATCCACGAGCAGAACGCCGTCCTCGGCCGGGCCAATCGCCTTCTGGCGCGGCGGGTCAAGAAGATCGCCACGGGCTTTGCCGAGACCTTCGGGCTGCGGCCTGAGGCGCAGCAGCGCGCAGTTTATACCGGCAATCCAGTGCGGCCGGCGATCCGTCGCGCCGCCGAGGTGCCGTATCGCGCGCCGCAGCCCGGCCAGCCCTTCGAGTTGCTGATCCTCGGCGGCAGCCAGGGAGCGCGGATCTTCTCGGATGTAGTGCCGCCGGCGCTTGCGGCGCTGCCGTCACACCTGCGTACCGCACTGCGTGTCAGCCAGCAGGCGCGCCCGGAGGATTGCGAGCGCGTCATCGCCGCATTGCGCGATGCCGGTATTGAGGCGGAGGTGCAGAGCTTTTTTAAGGATGTGCCGGAACGGCTGGCGCGGGCGCAATTGGCGATCTGCCGATCGGGCGCCTCGACCGTATCGGAACTGGCGGCCTCGGGGCGTCCGGCGATCCTGGTGCCCTATCCTCACGCAACTGACGATCATCAGGCAGCCAACGCCCGCGCCTTTGCCAATGCTGGCGCCGGCTGGGTTGTCCCGCAATCGGCGCTGAGCGCGCCGATGCTGACCAATTTGCTGACCGACCGCCTCGTCGATGGCGCGGGGCTGGCGCATTCCGCCGCGCAGGCGCGCCGCTTTGCCTGCGACGATGCGGCGGAGCGGTTGCGCGATGTCGTTTTCGGTGTCCTACCGAGCATCACCGGTGGCCGGCGCGAGGCCCTGGCATGAGGTCTTTGCCCGAAAGCATCGGGCCGCTGCATTTTGTCGGGATCGGCGGTATCGGCATGAGCGGCATAGCCGAAGTGTTGCACAATCTGCATTACCGGGTGCAGGGCAGCGATCTCGCCGACAGCGCCAACACGCGCCGGCTCGAGGCGCTGGGGATTCCGGTGAAGATCGGCCACGCCGCGGATAATCTCGGCAGCGCGCAGGTCGTGGTGATTTCGTCGGCGGTAAAAGCCGATAATCCCGAGGTGCAGGCGGCGCGGGCGCGGCGTATCCCGATCGTGCGGCGAGCCGAGATGCTGGCCGAATTGATGCGGCTCAAATGGGCCATCGCCATCGCCGGCACGCACGGCAAGACCACCACGACCTCGATGATCGGCACGTTGCTGGAGACCGCCGGGCTCGATCCGACCGTAATCAATGGCGGCATCATCAACGCCTACGGCACGAATACGCGGCTCGGCGCCGGCGACTGGATGGCAGTCGAGGCGGATGAAAGCGATGGCACCTTTACGCGCTTGCCTGCTGCCATCGCGGTGGTCACCAACATCGATCCCGAGCATCTCGACTTTTACGGCGATGTCGCCGCTTTGCATCAGGCGTTCGAGACCTTTATCGGCAATATCCCTTTTTACGGCTTCGCGGTTCTTTGTATCGATCACCCGGTCGTGCAGGGGATGATCGCGCGCCTGCCGGAGCGGCGATTGCTGACCTATGGCTTTAGCCCGCAGGCCGACATTCGCGCCATCAATGTGCGGCCGGGGCCCGAGGGCAGTCGCTTTGACGCGGTCATCGCCAATCGCGCGGCGGGCGGGGAGCGCACCATCGCCAATCTGTTCCTGCCGATGTTCGGCGATCACAACGTGCAGAATTCGCTGACCGCGATTGCGATCGCCCAGGAACTCGGCGTTGCCGACGACGTCGTGCGTACCGCCTTGCAGAACTTCAAGGGCGTGCGCCGCCGCTTCACCAAGACCGGCGAGTGGAACGGCATCTCGATCATCGATGATTACGGCCACCATCCGGTCGAGATCGCGGCAGTGCTCAAGGCGGCGCGGTTGATTACCTCGGGCCGCGTGGTCGCGGTGATGCAGCCGCATCGCTACTCGCGGCTCTCCGATCTGTTCGAGGAATTCTGCACCTGCTTCAACGATGCCGATGTGGTGCTCGTGGCCGATGTCTACGCCGCCGGCGAGACGCCGCTGAAGGGCATATCGCGCGACTCGCTGGTCGCCGGGTTGACTGCGCATGGCCATCGCAGCGCGCAAGCCTTGCTGGGGCCGGAACAATTGGCCTCGACGCTCAGCGGCATGGCACGGCCGGGCGACATTATCGTGTGCCTCGGTGCCGGCTCGATTACCAACTGGGCCAACAGCCTGCCGGACGATCTGGTCCGGCTTGAGCAGGCCGCGAGCGGCGCATGAGCGTCGCGCTCCCAGTCTGGGTTCCGGCGGCGCGCGGGCGTCTCGCGGCGAATGCCGCGATCGGGCCGATGACCTGGTTTCATGTCGGGGGGCCGGCGGAAATCCTGTTTCGCCCCGCCGATACCGAGGACCTCGCCGATTTTCTTCGCGCCTTGCCGGAGGAAGTGCCGGTGACGGTGATCGGTGTTGGATCGAACCTGCTGGTGCGTGACGGCGGCATTGCTGGTGTCGTAATCCGGCTCGGACGCGGCTTTGTCGACATCGCCGCCGACGGACAACAGGTGCGGGCGGGGGCGGGCGCCCTCGACCTCAATGTCGCGTTGACCGCTGCCGAGGCGGGACTTGGCGGTCTCGAATTCCTCTCCGGCATCCCCGGTACGATCGGCGGCGGGTTTCGCACCAATGCCGGCGCCTATGGCAGCGAGCTCAAGGATGCGCTGGTCGAGGCCGAGGCGGTGGATCGTGCGGGCCGGGTGCATCGCGTGGCGCCAGACGCGCTCGGGTTGTCCTACCGCCATTCGACGGCGCCGCTCGACTGGATTTTCACGACAGCGGTGTTGCGGGGCCGGCCGGGCGATAAGGAGGCGATCGCGCACCGGCTCGGCGAAATCCGCGCGGCGCGCGAGGCGTCGCAGCCGATCCGTGCGCGGACAGGCGGCTCGACCTTCGCCAACCCGCCGGGCTATCAGGCCTGGAAGCTGATCGACGAGGCGGGCTGCCGCGGCCTCCGGCATGGGGCCGCGATGGTGTCGGAGAAGCACACCAACTTCCTGATCAACACCGGCGATGCCGCCGCGGCCGATATCGAGGAATTGGGTGAGGAAGTCCAGCGGCGGGTCCTCGACAAGTCCGGCGTTATGTTGCAGTGGGAAATCCGCCGCATTGGAGCGCCGGCAGCGCTTGGGGCCGGCCACCTCCGCACGGAAAAGCTCCGTATGGCGAAGGCAGAATGAAGCGGACCCCCAATCCGCCCAAGGCCCCCGCGCGCCCGCCATTTGGGCGGTGGCGTCTCGCGCTGCGGAATTGGCGGCGCATGTCGGCGAGCATGCGTCGCGGCGTGATGTGGACGGTGCCGATTGTACTGGTGGCGGGAGGGTATGCGCTCTTCACGTTGAGCCACGTTCCCGCCGGCCAGGCGATATTGGCGCAAGCCATAGGTTCATTTTATCAGGCCAGCGCATCGCTGGGGCTCGTGGTGAACGACATCGAAGTCAGCGGGCGCGAGACCACCGATGTGCCGACAATCCTAGCGGCGCTTGCCGCCGACCGCGGCACCCCGATCCTGGCGGTCAGCCCGAGCCGGGCCAAGCAGCAGCTCGAGGCCCTGCCCTGGGTGCGTTCGGCGGCGATCGAGCGGCGGCTCCCCGGCACGCTGTATGTCAGGCTGGTGGAGCGGCACCCGCTCGCCGTGTGGCAGCACGCGGGCAAGCAGGAATTGATCGATAGCGATGGCGAGGTCATTCCGATCAAGGACTTCAGTCATTTCGCGCACCTGCCGACGGTTGTCGGCGAAAGCGCGGCACATCATGCCGCGGATTTGCTCGCGACGCTGGCGCAGCATCCCGAACTCGCGTCGCGCGTCACCGCCGCGGTCGAAGTCGATGGGCGCCGCTGGAATGTGCGGATTGATAACGCGATCGATGTGATGTTGCCAGAAGAGGACCCCAGTGCGGCGTGGAGCCGGCTGGCCGCCATGGAGCGCGAGAACAGCGTCCTGAAGCACGATGTGCAAAGCGTCGATCTGCGCTTGCCCGACCGGGTGGTCTTGCGCAGCGCTGCGGTGCCACCGCAGCAGAAAGAAGCCGGTCCGGCGAAGCCGCGCGCGGCGGGGAAGAACACATGAGCAAGACAGTCGCGCCGCCACTGGGGGCTCCGCCGCCCTTCAATCGCGAGCCCGAGCCGCCACGCATGGTTCCACTGCGGCCGCGCGGCAGCATGATCGCGGCGATCGATATCGGCACGACCAAGGTCTGCTGCTTTATCGCCCGCGTCGAAGACCGGCCGCGCATCCTGGGGATAGGTCATCAGCTGGCGCGCGGCGTACGCGGGGGCGCGATCGTCGATCTCGAAGCCGCCGGGCAGTCGATCCGCGCCGCGGTCCACGGCGCCGAGGAGATGGCTGGCGAGACCATCTCCCGCGCCGTCATCAACCTGTCGGGCGGCAATGTCGCGTCGCGCATCGTCAAGGCCGAGATCGATGTTGGTGGGCGCGAAATCAGCGATGCCGATATGCGGCAGGTGCTGGAGCGCGGCTACCTGACGCGCGAGGCGCCGGACCGGCAGGTTATTCATTCGATACCGGTCGGGTTTTCGATCGATGACAGTCGCGGCATCCTCGATCCGCGCGGCATGGTCGGCGAGCGGCTCGGCGTCAACATGCACGTCGTCACCGCCGCCGCCGCCGGGGTGCGCAACCACAGCACCGCGATCGCCCGCTCCCATCTCGATGTAGAGGCGCTCGTGGTCAGCCCCTATGCTGCGGGGCTCGCCTGTCTCGTCGAGGACGAGATGGATCTCGGCGTCACCGTCATCGACATGGGCGGCGGCACCACCTCGATTGGTGTGTTCTTCGGCGGCAACCTGATTTTTGCCGATTCAGTGCCGATCGGCGGCACGCATGTGACCAACGATATCGCGCGCGGCCTCTCGACCCCGTTGGCTGATGCCGAGCGGATGAAGGCGCTGTTCGGCAGTGCCATCTCCTCAACCCTCGATGAGCGCGAGATGATCGCGGTGCCGCAGATCGGTGAGGATGAGGACGGCCACGTCAATCACGTGCCGAAATCGTTTCTCGTCAGCATCATCGCGCCGCGTATCGAGGAGACCCTCGAAATGGTGCGAAGCCGCCTTGAGGCCAGCGGCTCGGACAAGATCGCCGGCCGCCGCGTCGTTTTGACGGGAGGTGCCTGTCAGTTGCATGGGGTGCGGGAACTGGCCGGGCACATCCTCGACAAGCAGGTGCGGATCGGGCGGCCGAGCCACCTTTCCGGGCTCGCCGAGGCGACCCACGGACCGGCCTTTTCAACCGCTGCGGGATTGCTTTTATTCGCCCTATCCGAAAGGGCCGAATCGCCCCGGCCGGCCCGTATCGCGCAAAACGGAATTATCGGCCGAGTAGGGCAATGGATACGCGAATATTTCTGAGTTTTCTTGGCTTTTCTGCCGCCAGCGAGTACCTCGGCGGCAGTAAAGTGGGTAGTATCGGCGTTGCGCTTGGGGGAAGAGCGCTCGCGATGACCAATACAAGGCTCGCGCCGATCCGCGGCGGTCGGAACGAGGGGGGCAGACTAGGATGAGTCAGTCCGGGATAGGGGCCCGGGCGGCGAATCACAGCTGAAACAGTTTTTTAAGCCGCTCAGGCGTGGAGGGCGACACATGATTAACCTAAGCATTCCGAAGGATGAGCAGGAGCTTAAACCTCGGATTACCGTGATCGGCGTGGGCGGCGCCGGGGGCAATGCCGTCAACAATATGATCCGGTCGAACCTGATCGGGTGCGAATTCATCGTGTGCAACACCGACGCACAGGCGCTGCAGCTTTCCGCCGCGCCGCGCAAGATCCAGCTCGGGATTGGTGTGACGCGCGGCCTCGGCGCCGGCGCGCGCCCCGATGTCGGGCGCGCTGCCGCCGAGGAGGCGATCGACGACATCCTCGAGTCGATCCAGGGCTCGAACATGGTGTTTATCACCGGCGGCATGGGCGGCGGCACCGGTACCGGTGCGGCGCCGGTTATCGCCCGCACCGCGCGCGAGAGCGGCATCCTGACGGTCGGTGTGGTGACCAAGCCCTTCCAGTTCGAAGGCGTGCACCGCATGCGCCTCGCCGATGCCGGCATCGAGGAATTGCAGAAATATGTCGACACGCTGATCATCATCCCGAATCAGAACCTGTTCCGCATCGCCAATGAACGCACCACGTTCGCGGACGCGTTCAAGCTGGCGGATGATGTTCTGCATTCGGGCGTGCGTGGCGTCACCGACCTGATGGTGATGCCGGGCCTGATCAACCTCGACTTTGCCGATATCCGCACCGTGATGAGCGAGATGGGCAAGGCGATGATGGGGACTGGCGAAGCAGAGGGCGAGCGCCGCGCCATCGACGCCGCCGAGGCCGCGATCAACAATCCGCTGCTCGAAGACGTGTCGATGAAGGGCGCTCGCGGCGTGCTGATCAACATCACTGGCGGCATGGACATGACGCTGTTCGAGGTCGACGAGGCGGCCAACCGAATCCGCGAGGAGGTCGATCCCGAGGCCAACATCATCTTCGGTTCGACCTTTGACGAAAAGCTGGCCGGCCGGATGCGCATCTCGGTCGTCGCGACTGGTATAGAGGCGGAGGCAATGGAACAGAGCCGCGCCCATGCGGCGGCGTCCCGCTCGATCGGTAATGAGCCCGGCTTGCGCGAGACCGGCTCGGGTTATACCCAGCCGATCCTGACCCAGAACGCTGCCGTACCGCCGGTCATGCGCAGCGAGCCCAACCCGCAGCCACGCTCCGAGCCGGTACGGGGCGAAGGCGCCGAGCCTCTGCCGCCGACAGCCGAGGCGGCGGAGAACGCCGCCCTGAGGAGCGGTGCATTTGTTGCGTCGCGGCCTGTCGATCCAGGTCCGGCGCGCCCGGTGCCGACGCCACAGCCGGCCGTCGCGGCGCCGGCGGCTGGCGCCGCGCCACGGCCGCGCGGTCGGGTGCCGAGCCTTATCGAGCGGGTCACTGGTGTTGGTCGCCGTCCGGCCCCGCCGGTCGCCCCGCCGTTGCCCACCGCGCCGCCGCGCCCTGTCGCGCCGCCGGCCGCCGGCGCGCGTCCGGCCACGCCTCCGGCGCAACCGCGCCTCGCGCCGCTGGAGCCGGATCAGCGCACGCCGGCGAGCAAGGAAGACGATCTACTCGACATCCCGGCCTTCCTGCGCCGCCAGGCGAATTAGCATTGTTGGAGGGTGGCTTTAGCCACCCTCCAAAGTCGCTGCCGCAGCCTCCAAGCCGGCCCTCCCGCGGCTGAGCGTCTCGGGCATGCCGCCTATCCTCGTTCGGGAATTGGAACGGGCGCAGTTACGCCTATCTTAGGAGTCGTGCACGGCGTGCACGCAGGAACGGGAGGCTTTATGGACGGGCTGGCAATCGGTGGCTCCGGGACGGTCGTCGCACCGCTGAACTTCCTCGAACCGATGGTGGAAAAACCGTTCTCGTATAATTACGAGCCACCGCCGGGCACGCCCCTGCGGAACACCCGTGAGGAGACCCATCAGGTCGAGATTTACGACGCGCGGTCCGCGGCCAATCAGATATCGCTCGATCGCGAGGGCTTCATCCTGCGCAACGCGCCGACGGCGGCCAGCGATTTATACGACGAGGCGCAGATCGTCGCGATCTATTACCCCGAATGCGAAAAGCTGATCGCGCAGGCCACGGGCGCCACGCGGGTGCTCGCCTTCGACCATATCGTTCGCAACCCGGCGCGCTCGACCAGTGGCAACAAAATCAAGTTGCCGGCCGGCCGCGTGCATAATGACTACACGGCGGCGTCGGCGCCGCAGCGGGTGCGCGACCTGATGGGCGACGAGGCCGAGGATTTGCTTAAGCGCCGCTACGCCGAGATCAATGTGTGGCGGCCGATCCGCGGGCCATTGTTGAGCTCGCCACTGGCGCTGTGTGACGCGCGGACATTGTTGCCGGACAACCTGATCGCCTCAGAGCTGCGCTATCCTGACCGCACCGGCGAAATTTACGGGGTCACCTACAACCCGAGGCAGCGCTGGTACTATTTCCCCAAGATGACTGCGGATGAATGCATTCTGATCCGGTGTTTCGACTCGGCGCGGGAAGGTGCGGCGCGGTTTTCGGCGCATGGCGCGTTCGATGATCCGAATACCCCGGCCGCCGCGCCGCCGCGCGAAAGCATCGAGGTGCGCGCCCTGGTGTTCTTTTAGGGCTCTGGCGCTGCTTCAAGGGTAGGCTTAAGCGGGCGCGGCCGGCGCCCGTAGATCGGATAACGTCCGGATTTGTCATGAGCATTGAAATCAAGCAACTGCACCCGCTCTTTGTTGGCGAGGTGTCGGGGATCGATCTTGCGCGCCCGCTGGCGCCGAACGAGCAGGCGGAGCTCGCGGCGGCGATCGACTGCTATGCCGTGCTGGTATTTCACGACCAGACACTTGATGACGAGACGCAGCTAGTCTTTGCTCGAAATTTTGGAAAGATCGAGCCGCCGCAAGCCTATAGCGGTGCCCGTCGATTGAAGCATGCCGAGTTTGCCGACGTGTCGAACCTCGACGCCGATAATAAGCCGCGCACTCCGGGCGACCGAAAGCGGATGAACTCGCTCGGTAATCGGTTATGGCACACCGACGCCTCGTTCCGCCGTGTTCCCGGTGCCCTGTCGATGCTGTATGCACATGCGCTGCCGGAGCCCGGCCCGAAAGGCGCCGGCGACACCGAATTCACCGATCTGCGCGCCGCCTATGACGCTCTGTCCCCGGCGATGTGGGAGATGCTTGAGCCCCTCATTGCCGAGCACTCGATCTTCTGCTCGCGGGCGCAGATCGGTTTCACCGACTTCACCGAGGAAGAACGCGCCGCCATGCCGCCCGTGCCGCAGCGTCTGGTGCGCCGCCACCCTGGCTCGGGGCGCAAGACGCTGTACCTTGCGTCACACGCCTCGCATATCGTCGATTGGCCGGTGCCGGACGGCATGCTGCTGCTGCGCGAGTTGATCGAGCATGCCACGCAGCCGCAGTTCATTCACGCGCATCGCTGGCGGGTTGGCGATTTGGTGATCTGGGATAATCGCTGCACGATGCATCGGGGCCGCGCCTTTGATGAGACCCAGCGCCGCGACCTGCGCCGCATCACGACGCAAGACATTGCCTCGACGCTCGATCAGGCTGCCTGAATTGTAGGGCGGAAAAGCCCGGCGTGAGCCGGGCGCCTTCCGCCATTTGCGATGTTGGTGAATTGGCGGAAGGCGCTTCGCTTTTCCGCCCTACGAGACTAGCCGCTATTTCGCCGCGTCGGCGAACCGCGGCGAGCCGGTGAGGCCGGGCATTACGTCGCGGGCAAAGCGGCGGATGTTTTCGCGCGAGCCGCCGAAATTGATCATCACATATTCGACGCCGCCGGCGCGCAGGTCGTCGAGCTTGCGCGCGATTTGATCGGGTGTGCCGAACAGCGCGGTCTCGTCACAGATGCGGCGCGTTTCTGCCTCGTTATGGACAAAGCGGTCACGGGTCTCGCCGGGGCGCTCGGAGATCTTGTTGATCCGCATGTGGCCCTGGAAGCGCCTCTCCAGCGCCGCATCGAGATCGGCCTTATCGCGGGCGATGTGTACCGCGCGGGCCACGCCAACCTCCATGGGGTTGAATTTGCGGCCGCGCTGCTCGACATCGGCTTTGAACTGCGCGACATGGCGCAACACGTCTTCCGCCAGATCGTATTGGCCGAGCAATAGGTTATAGCCGCGTTCGGCGACCTGCCGCACGGAGCGTTCGCTGCCGGCACCCATCCAGAAGGGCGGGTGCGGCCGCTGGGCGCTAGGCGGCTCGACGACGATATTGTCGTATTGCCAATGCCGGCCGTGATGGCTGAATGGCGTGTCGGAGACAAAGGATTTGGTGATGACCTCCATCGCCTCGTCAAAGCGCGACTCGGCCTCTTCCATCGGCACGCAGAAGCCGGCGAACTCGTTGTAGCGATAGCCCTTGCCGATGCCGAAATCGAGCCGGCCGCCCGAGAGCAGGTCGAGCGTCGCGGCCTGCTCGGCAAGCAATACCGGGTTGTGCCATGGCAATACGAGCACGGCGGTGCCGAGGCGATAGGTGGTGGTGCGGGCACCGAGCCAGGTCAGCAGGTTGAGGCTGGCCGACACCTGGCCAAAACCGGTGAAATGGTGCTCGACGACAAACACGCCGTGAAAGCCGAGCGCCTCGGCCTCGATGTTATTCTCGATCCATTCGTGAAAACCCTGGCTGCTGTCGGTGAGCTCGCTGCCGGGTTCGGGGCGCTTTGCTTGGGCGCTGCCAAAAAGGCCAAACCGCATCGTCATTGCTCCTGCTGATTTTGCGGCGACCATACGGGTAGCACGGCGATATGCAAAATACCGCTATTCTATCGCCGCCATAACGAGGCGGCATGACTTGGCTCATACCTCTATCACCTTGCCCGGATCTGGCGTGGCCGGGCATCCATGAGGCCAACCCGGGACACCATGAAGGGAGGCGTGCTGTGGATGGCCCGGCCAGGCTCGATCAGAGTGTATTTGGGCGATGCTAACCCCGCTGCACGAGTTCGATCTTGTAGCCGTCGGGGTCTTCGATGAAGGCGATAATGGTGCCGCCATGCGCCATCGGGCCGGCCGGGCGCGGGATCTTGACGCCGGCGGCGGCGAGCTGCTCGCAGGTTTTGTAGACATCGGGCACACCCAGCGCGAGGTGGCCAAAGGCGCCGCCATGAGCGTAGGGCTCCTGCTGGTCCCAGTTGTGGGTCAGCTCGATCACCGTGCTGTCCTCTTCGTCCCCGTAGCCGACAAAGGCGAGGGTGAACTTGCCGGTGGGGTAGTCGCGCTTGCGGATTAGCTTCATGCCGAGCTTCTGAGTGTAAAAATCCAGCGACTTTTCCAGATCCATGACCCGGATCATCGTGTGCAGGAAGCGGGCGTTGGCGATACCGGCGGTGTCACTCATCGTGTGTCTCCCTTAGTGCGGAATTGGTGTCGGAGCGGGCGGCAATGATGGCGAGGATGCGGTCGGCGGCGGCGCGGCTGGGCGAGGTACCGGCGCCGCGCAATCGCCGCATCGCCGTATCATAGCCGCGACAGTGCGCGCTGCGAACGTCTTCATCCTCGATCAACGCGGCAAGCGACGCGGCGAGCGGTCCCGGTGCGCAGCGGTCGCGCAAATGCTCCGGGACTAGCGCCCGATCGAGCAACAGGTTGATCAGGTTGACCTGCCGCACCTTCACGACATGGTTCAGCAATGCCTCGGTCAAGGGGTTGAGGCGATAGGCGACGGCCATCGGCAGGCCCGCGAGGGCGAGTTCGAGCGCCACCGTGCCGGAGGCAGCCAGGGCCGCGCGGCTGGCCGCGAAGGCATCGTATTTTGCCTCGTTGCCGCGCACGATTATGGCGTTCCCCGGCCATCCGCGAGCACCCGCAGCGACCGCATCGGCGACATGCGCGACGGTCGGCATCACGACGCGGAAGGGGCCAACCCGTTGCTGGAGCAGCCGCAGCGTCTCGCCAAAAATCGGCATCAGCCGGCGCACTTCGCCACCCCGGCTGCCGGGCAGGACGGCGATCAGCAATTCGTCGCGGGTGAGGCCGTATTGACCGCGGAAGCGATCGGCATCGCCGCGATCGGCACCGCTTTCGAGCACGGGGTGACCCACATAGGTCGCCTTGAGCCCCACAGCCTCGAAATAGGGCGGTTCGAACGGCAACAAGGCCAATAGATGGTCGTACCAGCGCGCCATGCGGCGGGCGCGGCCGGGGCGCCACGCCCAGACCATCGGCGCGACATAGTGGATCAACGGCAGGGTTTCGCCCCGGCCGCGCAGCCGCTGGGCGATGCGCCAGCTGAACCCCGAGCTGTCGATCGTCACGACGGCATCGGGCAGATCAACCTGAATCGCGGCTACGGTCTCGCGCACCCGGCGCAGGATCAGCGGCGCGCGTGGCAAGACCTCGGCAACCCCGGCGACCGCGAGGTCGGAGAGCGGCACCAGGCTCTGCACGCCCTGCGCCGCCATCTGCTCGCCGCCGATCCCGGCGACCCGCAGCCGGCCGCCGGTGCGCTCACGCAACGCGCCAATCAGCGCACCGCCGAGTGCGTCACCCGAGGGCTCGCCGGCGACCACGAAAATATAAGGTACCTTGCCGCCCGTATCGGGCATCGCTCAGCGAACGCCGACCACAAACAGCCCGCTGGCATCGGCGAGGCGGATGATTTCGGCACGGTCGAGCAGCAAGATCGCACCGGCCTCCGCTGCGATGCCGCGCAGGCCGCCTTCCGCGGCCAGCGCGACGGTGCGGGGGCCGATCGTCGGCCGGTCGGCGCGGCGTTCCTGGCCCGGCTTTTCCGTCTTGACCAGGACGCCGCCCGGGCCCTCACGCCGCAGTTCCCTGCAACGGCGCAACAGTGCGTCGGTGCCCTCGATCGCCTCGACACCAAGCACCAAGCCCTGCTGCACCACCGCCGCCTGACCGATATCGAGGGCGCCGATCGCCCGGGCGATGCGCAGCCCGATCGCAATATCCGCCTCGGCATCGCCATCCGGATGGATGCGGCCAAGCACGCCTTCGGGGAGGGCGGCTTCATCGAGCAGTTGATCGGCGCCGACGACTCGGAAGCCCTCGCGTTCCAACTCGCGCACCACAGCGGACAGCAATCCATCATCGCCAAGCGCGCGATAACCGACCCGGGCGAGGAATTTGGCGGCGCGCCAATCCGGCCGCAGCGAGGTCAGGGTCGGGCGCCGCACCCCGCCGGCCAATACAAGTTCGTCGACTCCGTTTTCCCGCAACAGATCGAGGGCCGAGGCGGCGCCGCCGAGCCGGCACCAGGCATGCGGTACATTCTCGACCGTCGCGCGTTCGGCCTCACCTTCCAGCGCCAGGACAAACATTTCGCGCCCGCTTTGGCGGCAGTGTTCGATGATACGGGCGGGTAGGCCGCCATTGCCGGCGATCAATCCGAGCCGCCCACGCGCGACCCGGCCGTCCTCTTGGGCGGGCGCTGCGTCAGGCGCCATTCCCGCCTTTTGGCTGGCAGATCGCGCGGCTCGAATCGGCACGGATAAACGAGATGATGTCGTCGACCGGCACGATGCCGCCAAACCGTTCGGCGGCCTCGTTGACGCGCTCGTGGAGCGTTCCGCTATCGGAAAACAGGTGCTGATAAGCCGCGCGCAGACCCTGTATGTCCTCGCGGGTAAAGCCGCGGCGCTGCATGCCGATGATGTTCAGTCCGGTCAGCCGGGCACGGTCGCCCATTACCTGGCCATACGGGATGACGTCTCGTTCGACGCCCGACATGCCTCCGATCATCGCATGCCGGCCAATGCGGACAAATTGGTGGACCGCCGACAAGCCGCCGATCAGGGCATGGTCTTCAACGACCACATGCCCGGCCAGTGTCGCGTTATTGGCCATGATGACATGATTGCCGATCTGGCAATCGTGCGCGACGTGCGCGCCGACCATGAACAGGCAATTGTCGCCGACCGTCGTCACCATGCCCCCGCCCTCGGTGCCGGGGTTCATCGTCACGTATTCGCGGATCGTGTTGTTGCGCCCGACGATCAGCGTCGAGGCTTCGCCTTTGTATTTCAAATCCTGTGGCTCGAGGCCGAGCGACGCGAATGGAAAGATGCGGGTGCCATCGCCGATCGAGGTGCGGCCTTCGATCACGATATGCGCTGTGAGACTGACGCCGGCGCCGAGCGCGACATGCTCCCCGATCACGCAATACGGGCCGATCTTCACATCATCGGCCAGTCGCGCGGCCGGAGAGACGATCGCGGTGGAATGTATCTCCGGCATCAGGCGCTAATCATCCCGGCGCTAGTCATCGCGGCGCTGATCATCCCGGCGCTGATCATCCCGGCGCTAATCATCGAGGATCATCGCGGCGAATACCGCCTCCGCCATCAACTGGCCGCGCACCTCGGCGCGCCCCTCGAACTTCCAGACATTGCCGCGATTGCGTTGCTTGGTGACCCGCACATGCAGGGTGTCTCCGGGGAAGACGGGTTTGCGAAAGCGCGCGCTGTCGACGCTCATAAAATATACGAGCTTGCCTTCAGATTCGCGCCCGAGCGTGTGCACGACCAGCACCGCTGCGGTTTGCGCCATCGCCTCGATGAGCAACACACCTGGCATCACGGGACGCGTCGGGAAGTGTCCTTGGAAGCACGGCTCACTGATGGAGACGTTCTTGACGCCGGTGGCGTGCGCGTTCGTTTCGATATCGATGACCTTGTCGATCATCAGAAATGGGGGGCGATGTGGGATCATTTCCATGATCCGCAGCACGTCGATTTCGCGAGATTGTTCGGCTGTCGTAGCCGGTTCGCTCATGACCCGTCTCTCTTCTTGGCGAGACGTTGTAATACCGCAACCTGTTTCATGAACAAACCAATCGGCACTGCCGGTGATCCGCAAACCGTCTCACCGGCCGCGACATCGCGCATCAACCCGGCCTTTGCTGCGATGCGCGCACCGCTGCCGATATTGAGATGGCCGGCGAGCCCGGCCTGGCCACCTGCCATCACGAAGTCGCCGAGCTTTGTACTGCCCGAGATTCCGACCTGCCCGGCCAAGATGCAGCCGCGTCCAAGCACGACATTATGGCCGATCTGAACCAGGTTATCGATCATCGTGCTGGGTCCGATCACCGTGTCGTGTCCCGAGCCGCGATCGACGGTCGAGTTGGCGCCGATATCGACATCATCGCCTATAATGACCCGGCCAAGCTGCGGAATTTTGACGGGGCCGGCCGCATCCGGCGCGAAGCCGAACCCGGCCTGCCCGATGCGCACGCCGCTGTGCAAGACAACGCGGGCGCCGATCACGCAGTGGCTGAGCGTTACATTGGCGGCGATCCGGCAATCGTCGCCAAGCTCGACCTGTGGCCCGATCACCGTTTGAGCACCTACCTGACAGCGGTGCCCCAGGCGCGCGCCGGCCTCGATCACGACATAGTGGCCGATCTCGCAATCGTCCGGAACCGTCGCGGTTGAGTCTATGATCGCGGTTGGCGCACGGCCTGATGCCAGGGGTGGCGCGGGGTAGAAGGCTTGCGCGGCGCGCGCATACGCCTTGTAGGGATCGCGCGCGATCAGCAGCGCCATACCCGGTGGCGCCCGATCGGCGAGGCGTTCGCTGACAAAGGCGGCACCTGCCCGCGACTGCGCGAAGGCATCGACGTACTTGCGGTTGTCGAGAAAGGTCAGGTCGTCGGGCCCGGCCGTCTCCAGCGGCGCGACATCGGCAACGCTTCGCGCGGCGCTTGCCGCATCGCGCAGTGTCGCGCCGCTCAGCATTGCCAGTGCCTCGAGGGAGAAGGGGCCCGCCCGCCGGAAAAATCGTTGATCGGGCATGGTCGAACCGCCAGGCCAGCGGCCTGCGGCGCCTACTTCTTCTTCTTCGGGGCGGGCTGAGCCGCGGCGGGGGTCGCCGCCGGCGCGGCTGCCGGTGCCGCCGTGCTGTCGCCAGCAGCACCACCGGCCGCAGCCGTGCTGCCACTTGCCGGCGCCGCCGTCGGGGCGACGAAGTTAACGGTGAGAGTCGGCAACTGCTCGTCGAGCTTTTGCAGAACCTCGTCGGTCACATCGAATCCCTGGTCAAAGAGCACCAGCTCGCTGCGCTGGAAAACCAGGTTGGCTTTACGATCCTTGGCGATGTCGGTGATGATCTTCAGCATCGCTTCCTGGATTTTTTCCAGCGCCTCGACATTCGAGCGCTCCAGGGCTTGCCGCTTCCCTTGAACACTCTTATCCAGGTCATTGACCTTCTGCTGGAACTCCCTGCCCTTCTGGTTGAGCTGCTCGGGGGAAAGTGAGGATTGCTGCCGCTGCAGCGCATCGCGTTCCTGCCGCAGTGTCTCTTCCTGGTGCGATATCTCCTTGGCGTATTCGGCGCGCTTCGCCTCGATCTGCTGCCGCACCATCTTGGCGGATTTCGAATTCTGTAGCAGCGATTGCACATCAACCACCAGGATGTTCAGCCCCGGACCGGGGGCGGGTGCCGGGGCGGCTGCCGGGGCTGGTGGCGTGGGGCTGGTCTGTTGCGCTTGCGCCGGGCCGATCAAGCCAAGCGCGACGACAGGTAACAATGCCCCGAACCGGGAACTAAACATCAGAACCTCGTACCGAAACTAACGTGAAACAACTGGGTCTTGTCGAACGGCTCGCGCTTGATCGGATAGGCGAGATCCAGCTGAACCGGGCCGACCGGGGATTTCCAGGAGACACCAAACCCAGCGCTGGCACGGATCGAGGTCGAGTCGACGATCAGTGGCGTGATGCCGCCATTCGCGGCGATCTGCGCGGGGGTGAACTGGGTGCTCTTCTGATCATTCGACCACAAACTGCCGAAATCGGAGAAGAGGTGGCCGGAGACACCAAGTTCCTTCGGCAGGCCGAGCGGCACACCCAGAGATATCGAGCCGACATAATATTTATTGCCGCCAAGCGGATCTCCGGAGATCGCGTCGCGCGGCCCGATGCCAGCCGATTCGAAGCCACGCAGGTTGTCGCCGCCGACAAAGAACCGATCCTGCAGCAATACCTTCTGGCCGCCCCAGCCAAAGATGTCGCCGGCCTCACCCGTCACACTTAACACCCACTCCGGGGCGAAGGAATAGTAGTAGCCGGCATTAACCTTGTTGCGGATGTACTCCACCCCGAACCCGACGCCGGCGAAGTCGTTACCGAGCGAGGCATAGTAACCGCTGGTCGGCTCGAGGCGATTGTCGCGCTTGTCGTAGAGCAGAACCTGACCGATCGACGACGTGGTGTGCGTTCCCTGCTCGAGCACGATGAACAACGAGGTGTTGGTCTGGAGGTCGGTAATGTCGTCCGACCGCGCCGTGTACTTGAAGGTCTGTCGCAGATCATCGGTGATCTGATAGCCCGCCCGCAACGCGCCGCCATAAGAGAATTGCTCATAGGCTGGGGTCGCGCCGCTGAAGAAGTTCGCCGTCGGGCTGGTTTTCACCTCAAACAGATCGAAACCGGCGGCGATGTTCTTGTCGAGGAAATAGGGCTCGGTAAAGCTCAGATCGACCTGTTGCGAGCGAAACGAGACCACCGTCCCGATGCGCAGATCCTGGCCACGACCCAGGAAATTGCGTTCGCGCACACTGATATCCGCGAGCGGCCCGTCGCTGGTCGAGAAGCCCAGACCCAGTGACAGCTCGCCGGTCGACTGCTCCTCCACTTCGACGGTTACGACGGTGCGGTCGGGTGACGAGCCCGGCGAATTGGTGACATCGACCTTTTTGAAGAAGCCGAGGTTTTTGATGCGGTCTTTCGAGCGCGTCATCTTGCTGGTGTTGAAGGCGTCGCCCTCCACCAGCCGGAACTCACGCCGGATAACCTTGTCGAGAGTGCGCACGTTGCCGTTGATATCGATCCGCTCGACATAGACCCGCGGACCTTCCTGCACATCGAACACGACATCAAGCGTGCGGGCGTCGCGATTGCGGGTGATTTGCGGCTTTACCTCGACAAAGGCGTAGCCGCGATTGCCCAGTGCGTCTGTCAGCACCTGAATCGAATGCTCAACCGCTTCGCCATTGTACCACTCGCCGGAATGCACGGTCAGCAAGGGCATCACCTGCTCTTTGGGCAGGTCCTTGAGGGTTATGTTCACATCGACATTGCCGAAGTGATAGCGCTCGCCCTCATCGACCGTAAAGGTCAGCACAAACCCATCGCGGTCCGGAGTCAGCTCAGCGACCGCCGAGATGACGCGGAAATCCGCGTACCCCTCGGCGAGATAAAATTTGCGCAGCAACTCGCGGTCATAGGTCAGCCGGTCGGGATCGTAGGTGTCAGCATTCGAGAAAAACCGGTACCAGCGGCTCTCCTTCGTGTCGATCACACCGCGCAGCGTGCCGTCGCCGAATTCCCTGTTGCCGACAAAGTTGATGCTGCGCACGCCCGTCGATTCGCCTTCATTGATTTCGAAGACAAGATCGACCCGGTTTTCGGAAAGCTGAATGACCTTGGGCTCGACGGTCGCGGCGAAACGGCCATGGCGGCGATAGAGCTCGATGATGCGCCGCACATCGTTCTCGACCCGGGTGCGCGTGTAGACGACGCGGGGTCGCAGCTGGATCTCGCCATTCAGGTCTTTGTCGGCGAGCTTCGAGTTACCCTCGAAGGCGATACGGTTGATGATCGGGTTCTCGACGACGCGGACCACCAGCGTGCTGCCGTCGCGAACCAGCTTCACATCGGCGAACAGCCCGGTGGCAAACAGCGCCTTCAGCGATCCGTCAACCTTTTCAGCGTCCCAATTATCCCCGGGCTGCAGGATCAGGTACGAGCGGATCGTCTCCTTCTCGATCCGCTGCGCTCCTTCGATGCGGATATTTGCAATGGTGCCTGCGCCCGCCGCGGCGCTGACAGCGGGTTGACGCGCACGCTGCTGCGCCTCGGCGGGCGTCCACAGCATGGCCACAGTGACGACTGCCACCGCCCAGACCAGCAGGCGGTGCATCGTTCTCAAACGCGTTGGACCCAACCCCCACCCCGACGCTTGTGCGTTTTCTGGCGCGGATACTGTCAGGTCACGAAGCGCTTCACAATATCAACGATCCCGGTGCGCATCAGGTCGTTCCAAGTGGCGAACACCATCAGCGTCAGAACCAGCGCCAGCCCGACCCGGAAACCGTATTCCTGGGCGCGCTGTCCAAGCGGTTTTCCGCGCACCGCCTCGGCTGCGTAGAACAATAAATGGCCGCCATCCAGGACCGGCACCGGGAATAGATTGATCAGCCCGAGGTTGACCGATAACACGGACATGAACCACAGCAGCGGCACTATGCCGCCCTGTGCGACCTCGCCAGATAGCTGCGCGATCCGCAGCGGACCGCCTAGTTCGTCGGTACCGCGGGTGCCGATCACCATCTGCCACATCGCCTGCAGGGTGGTGGCACACAGGTTCCAGGTTTCGCCGACCGCACGCACCACAGCGCTCGCAGGGTTGCGCCGGACGTATTTGGGTGTGCCACCGCGTATGCCTAGCTGGCCGATCTGGTGTGTGCCGAACCGGTCGGTCTCCTCGACCTGGGCTGGCGTCACGCTCAGATTCACCAAGGCGTCATCGCGGCGCACTACCATATCCATCGCCACGTTGGGATTGAGCCGCACGATCTGCTGGACGTCCTCAAAGCGGTCGACGGTTCGACCGTTGATGCTGACAATGTCGTCGCCCGACTTGATCCCGCCATTCGCGGCGGCGCTGCCCGCCACCACCTGGCCAACCTGCGCCGGTGTAAAGGGCTGCCCATACGTCATGAACAGCAGGGCCAGCATGACAATCGCGAAGACGAAATTCGCGAAAGGACCACCCGCGACGATCGCGGCGCGCTGACCCAGGCGCTTGCAGTGAAACGACACTTCCCGCTCGGCCGGGGTCATTTCCGCAGCATCTGCGGCGGGCAAGCCCGAGCTGGCGTCGCTGTCGCCAAACATCTTCACATAGCCGCCGAGGGGAATGGCGCTGAACTTCCAGCGCGTGCCGGAGCGATCCCACCAGCCAAACAATTCCGGCCCGAAGCCGATCGAAAATACCTCGATTTTGACGCCGTTGTGCCGCGCGATCAGGTAGTGGCCAAGCTCATGCACAAAGACAAGCACGGTCAGTACGATCAGGAAAACGCCGACGTACAACACGCCGCCGTGAACAATCTGCATCAAATAATTCATCGCGTTCCCGTGTAGGCGTTCCCGGGTGGGGATATGTTCAGCCGCGCGTCTTGATCAGCTTGGTCGCCGTGTCGCGGGCGGTCCTATCGAGATCGTAGACATCATCCAGCGAATCAAGATCACGCATCGGGATCGCATCGAGCGCGCGTTCCACCGTGGCGGCAATTTCGAGGAAGGCGATCTCGCGGTTCAGAAAGGCGTGCACCGCCGTTTCATTGGCGGCGTTGAAGATGGTCGCGCAGCCACCTCCCTGTCGCATCACCTCGCGCGCCAGACGGAGAGCCGGGAAACGCCGTTCATCGGGCGCCTCGAAGGTCAGCCGGCCAATTTCGGTGAGGTCGAGCCGCTTCATCGGCGCCCGGGCACGCGCCGGCCAGCCGAGTGCGTAGGCGATCGGCGTGCGCATGTCGGGTGAGCCGAGATGCGCCAATACCGAGCCGTCGCAATACGTCACCAGCCCATGAATGATCGACTGCGGATGGATCACCACATCGATGCGTTCCGAGGCGAGCTGAAACAGGTGATGCGCCTCGATCACCTCGAGGCCCTTGTTCATCAAGGTCGCGGAGTCGACAGATATCTTGGCGCCCATCCGCCAAACCGGGTGCGCCACCGCCTGTTCCGGCGTCACGTCTCGCATCTGTTCGGTGGTAAATTCACGGAACGGACCGCCGCTGCAGGTCAGGGCGATCTTTTCGATGCCCTCGACCCGCGTGAAGTCAAAGCACTGCCAGATCGCATTGTGCTCGCTGTCGACCGGCAGCAGGGTGGCGCCGTGCGTCGCGACTTCGCGCATGAAGAGGCTGCCGGCGCTGACCAGCACCTCCTTGTTGGCGAATGCCACCATGCGGCCGCAGCGCACCGCGGCGAGGGTCGGCTCGAGCCCAGCCGCTCCCACGATACCGGCCATCAGCCAATCGGCCGGCCGCTCCGCCGCTTCGATCAGCGACTCGCGGCCGCAGCCGATTTCGATGCCAGTGCCGGCCAGGGCCTCCTTGAGCGCAGGGTATTCGGCCTCGTCAACCACCGCGGCGTAGCGCGCGCCAAGGGACCTGGCCTGTTCGGCCAGAAGCGCGGCATTGCGATTGGCGGTCAGCGCCTCGACGGTGAAGTCATCGCGATTGCGTTCGAGCAGATCGACGGTGTTTGTGCCGATTGAGCCGGTCGATCCGAGGATGCTGACGCGACGTGGGCGATCCGTCGAAAGGTTGGGAGGGGGAGCCTCCCGCATCGCCGCGTTCACCGCCATGCCAATACGCGTCCATTATCGATCCAGGTCAATAAGGCGACCGCCGGCACGACGGTCAGCAAGCCGTCAAGCCGATCGAGAAGTCCGCCATGCCCGGGAATGAGGCCACTCGAATCTTTCACATTGAACCTTCGCTTGGCCATCGACTCCACAAGATCGCCGAACTGCTCGACAATCGCAAGAGCGGCGCTGACCAGGATCAGCGGCAGAACCGGGGACACCGCCGTGAAGTGACCGGTCGACCAGCCGGCCAGTCCGGCGCAGAAAACGCCGCCGATCAGACCGGCCCAGGTCTTGCGCGGGCTCAGCCGGGGCGCCAGCCGTGGGCCGCCGATGCCGCGTCCGGCGGCGTAGGCGCCGACATCGGTCGCCCAGACAATCGCGAATATCCATAGCACGGTTGTGCGGCCTGCAGGGTCAAGCCGCGACAGCCACAGCAGCAGGACGCAGGGAAGGGCGAGCCAGATCAGACCGGCCGCGAGCCAGCTCGGCGCGGTGTCGCCGTCGATCCGTCCAAGCGCGTAAATCGCCAACGACCCGGTGAGGCTGAGCACGACGGCCGGCATGGTCAGGCCGCTCGCGCCGAGCACCACGACCACCAGCACGACGGCGATCCCGGTGAGACCGCTGCGGCCAAGCGTGCCCCCGCGGCACAGCCGCGCCCATTCCCAGGCCATGATGCCGGCAGCGCCGAGCGTCAGCAGCTGAAACGGCAGCCCGCCGAACCAGATTGCGGCAATCGCGACGGGAGCCAGAACCAGCGCCGAGGCGATGCGTGGTAGCAGCGAGCTGCGTTCACCGCCCGCCAATGATCGCACCGTAACGGCGTTCTCGGCCGCAATACTCGGCGATCGCCTCTTCCAGATCGGCTCGGCCGAAATCCGGCCACAGAGTCTTGGTGAAGACCAGCTCGGCGTAGGCACACTGCCACAGCATGAAATTGCTGATGCGCTGTTCGCCGCTCGTGCGGATCAACAGGTCCGGGTCCGGCAGGCTGGCGGTGAACAGGTGAGCGGCGACCTGTTTCTCGTCAACCGCTTCCGGCCGCAGCGCGCCGCTCGCGACCTTAACGGCAAGCGCGCGCGTGGCCGCGACGATCTCGGCGCGCCCGCCATAGGACAGCGCGATCGTCAGATTGATGGCGGTATTGTCGCGCGTCAGAGCTTCGGCGTTTTCGATCAGTGAGACGATCTCCGGGGCCAGGCGGCTGATTTCACCGATAACCCGCAGGCGGACGCCATTGCGGTGCAGCTCGGCGATTTCCCCGCGCAGATAATGCCGCAGCAAGCCCATCAGATCATCGACTTCTGCGACGGGTCGTTTCCAGTTCTCCGAGGAGAAGCCGAACAGCGTCAGATAGGGCACGCCGAGCTCCGTGGCGGCAACCAGCGTCCGCCGCACCGCTTCGGCGCCGCGGCGGTGCCCGGCAATGCGCGGCAAGCCGCGGGCCTTCGCCCAGCGGCCATTGCCGTCCATGATGATGGCGATATGCCGCGGCAGCGGCCGCGGCTGCGCGGAGTCCGAACTCATCAGACCTGAAGGATTTCCTTCTCCTTCTGCGCCAAGGTGTCGTCGATCTTTTTGACGTGGTCGTCGGTCAGGTGCTGGATATCGCCCTGCAACTTGCGTTGCTGATCTTGCGAAAGGTCGCCGTTTTTCTCCAGCTTGCGCGATTCCTCGACGCCGTCCCGTCGCACATTGCGTACCGCGATGCGCGCCTCCTCGGCATATTTACCAGCGACTTTGCTGAGTTCCTTGCGTCGCTCCTGGTTCAACTCGGGGATCGGCACTCGGATGGTCTGGCCTTCCGTCTGCGGGTTCAGGCCAAGCCCGGATTCACGGATCGCCTTGTCGACCGATTTGGCGAGCCCGCGGTCCCAGACCTGCACCGTGATCATCCGCGGCTCGGGGACATTGACGCTGGCGACCTGGTTGAGCGGCACCGTATTGCCGTAGGCCTCGACCACGACCGGCTCCAGCAGGCTGGCCGAGGCACGACCGGTGCGCAGCCCGCCGAACTCCTTGCGCAATACATCGAGCGCGCCGTCCATGCGGCGGCGCAAATCCTTCATCAACTCGGCTTCGGTCATGACGTCTGTCCTCGCGTTTGCCGCTTCCCTGCACGCTATTATGGGGTCTCTTCAATAATCGTGAAGCGCCCCTTGCCTTGCACGACTTTGGCGAACCCGCCGCTCTCGAAAATCGAGAATACCAGGATAGGAATGCTGCTTTCGCGCGCCAGCGCGATGGCGGACGCATCCATCACCTCCAGGTCGCGGGCCAGCACGTCGTGATAATCGAGCCGCTCGAAGCGACTGGCGTCCGGAACGCGGTGCGGGTCGGCATCGTAAACACCATCGACCTTGGTCGCCTTTAACAGCGCGTCGCACCCCATCTCGGAAGCGCGCAGGGCCGCGGCGGTGTCGGTGGTGAAGAACGGGTTGCCGGTACCGGCGCCGAAGATCACCACACGGTCCTTTTCCAGATGCCGGATGGCGCGGCGCCGGATATAAGGCTCGCATACCGACTGCATCGAAATGGCCGATTGGACCCGCGTCGAAACGTTGAGACGCTCCAGCGCGTTTTGCATCGCCAGCGCGTTTATCACCGTTGCCAGCATGCCCATGTAGTCGGCCGAGGCACGCTCCATCCCGGCGGCTGCCGCCGATACACCCCGGAAAATGTTGCCACCGCCGATGACCAGGCACAACTGGACACCCAGTTCGTGCACCGACCGGATTTCGCCCGCGATGCGGGTAAGCATATCGGGATCGAGGCCATAGTCGCGGTCGCCCATCAGCGCTTCGCCGGATACCTTCATCAGCACCCGGCGATACTTGAGATCGGCAGTCATACGGCGCGCGCCCACCTGGCTGAAATGCCCGCCCACGCAGGCGGGCGCACCCTACACAAACCGCATCCGATTTGCACGTGTCGCCGCAGCGCGCAGCGCACGTCCCGGTTGCGTCAGTGCTTCAGCGTCGCGGCGACCTCGGAGGCAAGATCGCCGACCGGCTTGTCAATGCCTTCGCCCAGCTGCATCCGGACAAACCCGGTCACCTTGATCGGCGAGCCAGCTTTCTTGGCAGCCGCTTCGACGACCTGACGCACCCGGCTCTTACCGTCAGAATCCGGTCCGAAGAAGACCTGATCGAGCAGCACCGTCTCCTCGTAGAACTTGCGCAGACGGCCTTCGACCATCTTGTCGACGACGTCCACCGACTTGCCGCTGGCCAATGCCTGCTCGCGCAGCACATCGCGTTCGCGATCGAGCGCCGCGCCGGGCACCGCGGTGCTTTCAAGGTACTGCGGGTTCGCGGCGGCGACATGCATTGCCAGTTGCCGGCCTAGCGCGGCCAACGCGTCGGCGGCGGCCTCGGACTCAAGAGCCACCAATACACCGATCTTCCCGAGCCCGGGTGCCAAGGAATTGTGCATGTAGGAGGCGACCGCACCCTTCGACACTTCCAGCCGGGCAGCCCGCCGCAATACGAGGTTTTCACCAATGCGGCCGACCAGCTCCGTCAGTTCGTCGGCGACGCTGCGGCCGGTGCCCGGGTAGGGCATCGCACCCAGCCCTTCGGCCGAGCCGTCGCCGCCGACCACCAATCCGGCGGCGGTGCGCACAAATGCCTGGAACAGCTCGTTGCGCGACACGAAATCCGTTTCAGAATTGACCTCGACCACGGCGCCGGCAAGGCCGCGCGTGGCCATGCCGACCAGACCTTCGGCCGCGACCCGCCCTGCCTTTTTGGCGGCGGCCGCTAGGCCCTTTTTGCGCAGCCAGTCGACCGCACCTTCCATGTCGCCCGAGGTTTCCCCCAGGGCGCGCTTGCAATCCATCATCCCGGCGCCGGTCTTTTCGCGCAACTCCTTGACCAGCGCTGCCGTGATCTCGGCCATCGATCAAATCCTCTCGTTCGAGCCTGTTTATTCCGCGGCGGGTGCGCTCTCGCCCTCGGTCTCCGCCTCGGCCATGACGGCTTCAGCCGGAGCCTCGTCGGCTGTCTCGTCATCGGTGACCATCTCGTCGGGGACTTCCGCCCGCGCGCCAATATCGATGCCAGATGCCGCGAGCTCGGCCTGCAATCCATCGAGCACTGCGCCCGATACCAGGTCGCAATACATGTGAATGGCACGCATGGCGTCGTCATTGCCCGGGATCGGATAGGCGATGCCGTCGGGCGACGAGTTCGAATCGAGCACGGCTACGACGGGAATACGCAGCGTGTTCGCCTCGGCGACCGCGATCGCTTCCTTGTTCGTGTCGATCACAAACAGGATATCGGGGAGTCCGCCCATGTCCTTGATGCCGCCCAGCGCGCGTTCGAGTTTGTCGCGGTCGCGCGTCAGTTCGAGCAGCTCGCGCTTGGTGAGGCCGCTTTCCTCGGCGACGATACGCTCATCGAGCTCGCGCAAGCGCTTGATCGACTGGGAGATCGTCTTGAAGTTTGTCAGCATGCCGCCGAGCCAGCGGTAGTTGACATAATACTGGCCGCAGCGCTTCGCGGCATCGGCGATGGCGTCCTGCGCCTGGCGCTTGGTGCCGACGAGCAGCACGCGTCCACCGCCGGACACGACCTCGCGGATCGCCTCGAGCCCTTGCCGCAGCAGCGGCACGCTCTGTTCCAGGTCGATGATGTGAATGCCGTTGCGGACGCCAAAGAGGTACGGCGCCATCTTCGGGTTCCAGCGCCTTGTGTGGTGACCAAAATGCACGCCGGCTTCGAGAAGCCCACGCATCGAGTACTCGGGAAGTGCCATCTGAACTGTCCTTTCCGGTTAGGCCGCCGCAGGAGAAGATCGGTCCCGAAGATCGGGCCGACACCGGAGCGGCTCTCCATAGCGGAGCGCCGCAAATCCTGCGTGAGGTTTACGCCGGGGTTAGGTAAGGCGCCGCGCGTCGTTTGGCAAGCGCCGGCTCGGGCTATGTCTGCAGGGCAGGCAAGACTTCTCTGCCAAACAGCTCGACGGTCGCGACCGGGTCGGCCGCCAGGCTGACGGTGAACATGACGCGCGACAGTCCAGCGGCTTGCGCCGCGAGCATTTGGTCTCGGCATTGCTCGGGCGTGCCGTAGATCGCAAACCGGCGTGACAGGTAATCGAACAGTCCCAATTCATCGACCAGTGCGGCGTCGGCGGCGCCCGGGCGCGTGCTATAGCGGCGCCGCAATTCGCCGATCGCATCGCATAGTTCGGCCGGCACACCACGCGCGGTGGGATCGCCTTGCAGGATGTAACCGCCCGCCATGAAGGCAAGAATAGCGCCGATCCGCTGGCGCGCGGCGGTGCCGTCGCGGTTGCAGTCGAGCGCGGCGATCTGCCAGACCTCGACATCGTCCGGATTGCGGCTGACCGCGGCGGCACCCTGCCGCACTGCCGCTTCGGTGCGCTTCAGGTTTTCACCGTCGATGCCAAAATTGACAAAGGCGCCGTTCGCGGTAGCGCCTGCGCTGCCCAGCGCCTTGGGCCCTGAGGCGGCAACAAAGACCGGGCTCGGTCGCTTCACCCAGGGTAAGTGGGCCGTGCGGCCCTGCCAGGTCGCGGGCTGGCCCGCCAGCAAGGCTTGCATAAAGCGCGTGCCGGCCTCCATCTCGGCGATGGTCGAGCGGGGCAGGCCAAGATTGGTGGTGCCGCTATGCCCGGTACCGATGCCGAGGATCGCGCGGTCCGGCGCCAACAGGTCGAGCGACGCGATCGCCGCGGCGGATGCTGCCGGATGGCGCGAAGTGAGGTTGCTGACGCAGAGTGATATGCGGGACCGAGTGGTGGCCTGCGCCACCAGTGTCGCAGCGATCCATGGATCCATCGCATTACCCGGCGTGTCAGCGATCCCGATCATGTCGAACCCGAAGCCCTCGGCTGCCTCGGCCACGCGGCCGACCAGGTCCGGGCTGAACGGCCAGAAGAAAAACCCGACTTGCATCGCCGCCTCGCTGTTCCGCTGTGCGAAATCAGCTACCATCGCGGCAACCGCTCGCCAACCGAAAGGGAGGACCCCCATGCCCGTCGCTCAGATCCGCGGCATCAATCTGCACTACGATATACTCGGCGATCGCGGCCCCTTCGTCGCGATACAGCCGGGTGGCCGACGCGGCGGCATGTCGGTACGCGGGCTCGGCGAAAAGATCGCCGAGGCCGGCTACAGGGTCGTGGTCTACGACCGGCGCAATACCGGTGCCTCCGACGTCTTGATCGAAGGGGACAGCGAAAACGAAGTGTGGGCCGAAGACCTTTATGAGCTGTTGAAGAGCATCGACGCATTGCCGGCCTATATCGGCGGCAGCTCGTCAGGCTGCCGCCTCGCGATGGTCCTGACCTTGCGCCGGCCCGAGGCGGTGCGCGGCCTTCTGCTGTGGCGTGTGACCGGCGGTGCTTATGCCGCAAAGCACCTCGCGAATCAGTACTACACCTCGCATGTCGAGGCGGCGCAGCGCGGCGGCATGGAGGCGGTCTGCGCGATGGACCACTGGCGCGAGATCATCGGCAACAATCCGCAAAGCCGCGACCGCTTGATGGCGATCGAACCGCAGGATTTCATCGCCCGCATGAAACGCTGGCGGCATAGCTTCGAGGCTGGCTCCGATCATGCCGTGATCGGGCTGTCACCCGAGGATTTGCGGTCGATGACCGTGCCGGCCTGCATCATCCCGGGCAATGACCGGGTACACCCGCGCAATCCCGGTCAAGTGGCGCACCGGCTGATGCCGAACAGCGAATATCATGAGGTGCTGACCGAAGACCGCGCCGACCTCGATGTTGCATTCGAGGAGTGGGACGCCAAGGAGGGCCTATTGGCGGCGATCTTTATCGATTTCCTGCGCCGCCACCGTTAGCGCGACGGTATTGCCGCGCTGATCACCCTCCCCTGCGAGGACCTTGCGAAGGGAGGGTGAGCGGTTTGCCGGAAGCCGCCGCTACTTGGCGTATTTGCCGGTAAGCTGCGGTGTGATGTCGGGATAGAGCCCCGCGGTCTTTTCGTTGACCTCTTCGTGCATCTGAAGCCGCGTCTTGCGGGCCCAGGTGCGCTTAAGGTCGTCCTTCACATGGAAGGTCAGCCGGCCGAGCCCTTCGGTTTCGAGCTCGACCTTGTCGCCATCCATGAACGGGTTCAGGCCGCGATGGTTGGTGCCGGTGGCGACGATGTCGCCCGGCACGAGCGTGTGGATCGCCGACAGCCAGGAAATGCACTTGGCGATCTTGTGGCCCATGTCGTCGGTGTTGAAGGTCTGCATGACCTGGCCGTTATTCTTCAGCGTGATCTGCAGCTTCTGCGGGTCCTTGATCTCATCCTTGGTGACGAGATACGGACCGATCGGCGCGAAGGTGTCGCGCGACTTCATCTGGAAGAACACATTGCCCGCTGGCGGCAAGCCGCGTGCCGAGCCATCGATGAAGTTGGTGTAGCCGAATACGTAATCCATCGCCTCGGCTTCGCTGACATTGCTGCAGCGCTTGCCGATAATAACCGCCATTTCCGCTTCGCCCTCGAAAATGGTAGCGGGTGCGTCGGGCAATACCATCGTGTCGCCGTCGCCAATGATCGCGCTCGGCGATTTATGAAAGGCATTGATCGGCGCCGGGGCGCTGCGCGTGCCGTCTTCCATGTAATTGACGGCCATGCAGTCGATTGTCGCTGGTTTGGTGACGGGCGGGCGGATCTTAACGCTCGACAGAGCGACGCCGGTGCCGCTTGAAACGGCCTGCTCGATCTTTGAGCGATACTGATCGAATTTGCCGATCAGCCCGTTCATCAGGTCGCCCGGTTCGACATGTGGGATGTCGCTGACCGTCGAGGTCACATCGACCACGCTATCGCCTTTGACGACGCCGATCCGGAAATCATTGAAGAAACAGAGTTTCATGAGCGTGCTCCCTGGCTCCTTGCGCGAGCCGTTATAACCGGCAGGACGGCCCGCCAGCCGCGGCGTCACCTTATACCGCTTCCCGCGGCGCCGAGAACTGGGTTCTTCGCCGGGGCACCCTCTTGATGCTGGGGAAATCACGTGCTTGGCGAGCCGCGCCGATCGGTACTAACCTCGCCTCGATTTCGCTCATTCCTCTGCTCTATTCCTAACCATATCCGGATCCCGCCCGATGCCCGTAACCCCGTCATCTGATGTCATCGCCCAACTCGCGCCGACCGGCGTTCTGCGCGCCGCGATCAACATGGGAAATTTCCTGCTGGTCACCGGCCGTGACCCATCCGGCGACCCGACCGGAGTGTCGCCCGACATGGCGGCGGCCCTGGCCGGCCGGCTCGGTGTGCCGGTCAAATACATTCCGTATGAAAAGCCCGGCGAATTGGCCGACGACGCCCCGAACGACAAATGGGATATCGGCAATATCGGCGCCGAGCCGCAACGCGCGCAGGTGGTGTCGTTCACCGCCGCTTACTGCGAGATCGAGGCGACCTATCTGGTGCCGGCCGGCTCGCCGATCAAATCGGTGGCGGAGGTTGATCAGGCCGGCAAGCGTGTCGCGGTGACCGCCCGCAGCGCCTATTGCTTGTGGCTTGAAAACAATCTGAAGAACGCGAAGCTGCTGCAATACAACAGCGCCGACGCGGCGGTGAAGGCCTTCACCGATGAGAAGATGGATGCCTATGCGGGGCTGCGCCCCGGTCTCATTGAGCTGGTCGAAAAACTCCCGGGTTCGCGCATCCTCGACGGCCAGTTCGCGTCCGTTCAGCAAGCCATCGGCACCCCCAAGAAGAACGAAGCGGCCTTCGTCTTCCTGCGCGAATTTGTCGAGGAGTCGAAGAAGAACGGGCTTATCGCCAGCCTGATCGAACGGCACGGCACGGTCGGTCGCCTCTCGGTCGCGCCGCAAGCCTAAACGCCGGGCAATCCACTGGAAGCGGGGAGAATGCAATGAAGGCGGCGATCCTGTCGGCGCATGGCGGCCCGGAGATGCTGCGTTATGGCGATATTGCCGACCCGGTGGCCGGGCCGGATGAAGTTGTCGTCGATATCGTGGCGGCCAGCGTCAACGCGGCGGACTGGAAGGTTCGCCAGGGCAGCTACGATTCGAAGCTGAAATTCCCCTATATCCTCGGCCGCGATTTCTCCGGCGTCGTCGCCGCGAAGGGTGCCGCTGTCACCGACTTGCAGGTGGGCGATGAGGTGTTTGGCGTGCTCGATGCCGGGATCGAGGGTGCGTATGCCGAAAAGGTCGCGATCAAGGCGGCCATCATCGCCAAAAAGCCGGCAAAGCTCGACCATGCTGAGGCGGCGGCGATGGCCTTGACCAGCCTCACGGCGATCTGGGCGCTGGAAGACACCGCAAAGTTGAAGCGCGGCGAAACCGTGCTGATCCAGGGCGGCGCCGGCGGCGTCGCCGGGTTCGCGATCCAGCTTGCCAAGCATATCGGCGCCCACGTCGTGACCACCGCCAGCGCTCGTAACCACGATTACGTGCGCAGCCTCGGGGCTGACGAGATCATCGATTACAGCACGCAGGATTTCACCAAATCAGCACCGAAATGCGATGTCGTATTCGACACGGTCGGCGGCGAAGTGCAGGTCAAATCCTACGAGGTGCTGAAGCCGGGCGGCCGCCTCGTCTGGATCGCGGCGGCACCGGCCGGGTTTCAGAAGCCGCGCGACGATGTCGAGCTGTTGCGGCCTAAGGTGGCGCGCGACCGGGCGCATCTCGAACGCATGAAGGAACTGCTGGGAGCGGGCGCGGTCTGGCCGCCGGCCATCACCCGATATAAGCTCGCCGACGCCGCCGAAGCGCACAAGATCAGCGAAGGCCGCCACCTGCAAGGCAAACTGGTGCTGATGGTGCGCTGAAAGAATTCGACAACCCAGGCGTTAACGCAGGAGGAAAGCATGGCCGGGAACGGACAAACGATCATCGATCTCGATCGCAAGCGCATGACCGCGATGGCCGAGAAGGACATCCGCACACTCACCGAGGTGCTGTCCGACGATCTGATCTACACGCACTCGTCGGCGAGGCTTGACACCAAGCAGAGCCTGATCGGCAACATGGAAAACGGCAGCACGGTCTACACCTCGGTCGTGCCGTCCGATGTCAAGGCGCAGGATCTCGGCGACAGCGTGGTTCTGACCGGTGTGTGCCGAATCAGCGTCAATGCCGGCGGCAAGCCGAACAGCTTTGGCGTGCGGTTCACCGACGTGTACGCGAACAAAGGCGGCAAGTGGCAAATGGTCACCTGGCAGTCGACCAAGTTACCGGACTGATACAAACTGATACGCGAACATGAAAACGGCCCGGTACGGTACCGGGCCGTTTTTGTTACATTCCGAAAGATTTGCAGGATTAGCCGCGTAGAACGGCGAGCAGGCGCTCTGGCACCGCTTCGTCGAGGATATCGTCATACATGGCATGCAGGAGGTCTTCGCCGTTATTCTTGCCGTTCAGAAAGTCCCGGATATCGCGCTCGGTCGACGAAATGACGATCTGAGAGACGGGACGGACCGACTGAAGCTTGACGGCGACGTTCATGGCTAACTTTTCTCCTGCAACACAGATTTCTGCTCTGTCACACTGTAAGCTGGCGCGCCGTGTTCTGGTCACGTCACATATCTCACTCATGACAGAACGCTAACATTTTGTAACAGACGATCATCCCATGCGTAACAGCATATCTTTCATGCGATCTATGCATGGATGCCAACTCGGCCGAATCTGTGGGTTTCCGTCAAATTCAGCGTCAAGTTCCGTGGAGAAGAATGATGGATGGTCATGCGAACACCGCCTCGGAGGCCATCGATTATGTAACGGCATTCCGCACGCGTGCATCTGAGATTGCGGACGCCTGCACACGTTGCGGCGATTGTTTCGGTGCCTGCCCGATGACCGGACCGGCCGGGTTGGACGGCGCTGATGCGAGCGCCACCGCCGCTGGGATTGTCGATCTGCTTACAGGGGGCGCCGGCACCGCCGACGCCATCGCCTGGGGCGAGTCGTGCAGCGGCAGCGGCTACTGCATTCCAGCCTGCCGGCACGGCATCAACCCGCGCTTCATGGTGCAACTGGCGAGGGGCTTCGCCCGCAGCAATCGAGATGGCGCACCGCTCGAGACGCGCTGGCGCAAGGCGTTTCAAACGATGAGCCGCGGCGTGCGGGTGCTTTCGCGCCTGCAATTGCCGCCCGAGACGTTGTCGCGCTTTCGCCCAGCGCGCCGGCCGGAGGCGGGGCCGCCCGATGTCGTCTTCTATACCGGCTGCAATGTCGTCAAGACGCCGCATATCGCGCTGCTGTGCCTCGACATCCTCGACCTGCTCGATGTCGAGTACGAGGTGATGGGCGGCGTCGGGCAATGTTGCGGTGTGTACCAGTTCCGCGAAGGCGATTTCGCCAGCAACAGCAAGATGGCCTATGCGACGATCGAGGGGCTGGCCTCGGCAGGCACCTCAACCGTGCTGTCCTGGTGCCCGAGCTGCCAGATTTCGATCGGCGAGGTCTCATTGCCGAATTACGAGGCGCAATTCGGCGAGCGGCCGTTCGACCTCAACCCGTTTCTGACGTTCCTCGGAGACCGCGCCGATCAGCTGGCGGCGCTGATGCGGCGTCCGGTCAACAAACGCATCGCACTACACGAGCGGCCGGTGTTCCCCGAAGCGATGGCGGCGGTCAAGAAGCTGATCTCGATCATCCCTGGCGCTGAGCTGGTCGAAATCGATGTGCCGCGTGTCGGCACGCAGGCCAACAGCCTGGCGCAACTGCCCAAGTTCAAGCAGGAGCTGGTGCGCCGCGAATTGCAGGCGGTAGCCGATGCCGGCGTCGATACGCTTGCCACGGTCTACCATGCCTGCCACCGCGAGATGTGCGATGCCGGCGACGGCCGCAGCTTCGAAGTGGTCAATTTCATGGAATTGCTGGGCGAGGGGCTGGGCCTCAACAGCGAAGACCTGTTCAAGCGGTTGAAGCAAATCCGCGAGATCGACGACATCATCGTCGAGACGGCCCCGATGATCGAAGCCAACCGCCTCGACCTCGATACGGTGCGGGATGCGTTGGCGGCGGAGTTCGGTGGCGCATAGAGCGGTTGACGATCGCCAGCACGATCCGTAGGCTCGACAACATGATTTCGATGGGTCCGCGCCGCGCACGACGTAGCCGCCGCCTTGAAGGCGGGGCTCGGGCTGCGTGCGACCAGGTTGCCGGTCATAAGGGTATGTAACACCCGGTGATCAGCAGCAGATAAGGCACAATCCAGAACCCCGCCGGTTGATACCGGCGGGGTTTTTCTTTGGGGGGTCGGGACATGGCGAGCAACAAGCCTGTGGTGTTTATCGATGGCGAAGCCGGCACGACGGGCCTGGGCATCCGCGCCCGACTCGCGGCGATGCCGGAGGTCGCGTTGAAGAGCATCGCGCCGGATCGCCGCAAGGACCCGGCGGCGCGGCGCGACATGATGGCGGAGGCCGACCTCGTCGTGCTCTGCTTGCCGGACGACGCGGCACGCGAGGCGGCGTCCCTGGCCGATGAGCTCGGCGCCGACGCGCCCAAATTGCTCGACGCGAGCACGGCGCATCGGGTGGCGGCGAATTGGGAATACGGCTTCCCGGAAATGAATCTGGGCCAGGATACGCGGATCGCCGGGTCCGCGAGGGTAGCAAACCCGGGCTGTTACCCGACCGGCGCGATCGGCCTGATCCGGCCGCTGGTCGAGGCCGGGCTGATCCCGCCTGATTACCCGATCGCGATCAACGCGGTCAGCGGCTATTCCGGCGGCGGCAAATCGATGATCGAGGCGCACGACCGCGAGGGCGGCCCGGCCTTTGAACTTTACGGGCTCGGCCTCGAACATAAGCACGTCGCGGAAATCCAGCTCTATGGCGGGCTCAGCCGCCGCCCGATCTTTGTGCCGTCGGTCGGCCATTTCCGGCAGGGCATGCTGGTCTCAGTGCCGTTGCACCTCGACGACTTGCCGGGCCAGCCACGCGGCGCCGATCTGCATGACGCGTTGGCGCAGCATTATGAAGGGTGCGCTTATGTGCAGGTCATCGAGGCGGCGGCGAATGGCAAGGTCGAGCCCGAGGCGCTGAACGACACCAACCGCCTGGAACTGACGGTGTGTGCCAACGAGAGCAGACGGCAGGCGATCCTGATTGCCAGGCTCGACAATCTCGGCAAGGGGGCGTCGGGCGCGGCGGTGCAGAACCTGTCTCTGATGCTGGGCCTGTCCAGCTAGGGTCACCAGGCGGGATTATCATTTTGTCAACGAATTGCCGGTAAGAAGAAGGCTGCGTCCGCAGGGAGAAGCCATGCCGGAACCGTTGAGCAATCCAAGCAGCCGCTATCTCGTATCGCCGTTGCGCACCCTGTATGAGGTTTGCCGCGCGGCGGGGCGGGATCGGGATGGCGCCGCCTGTCCGGTTTGCCCCGTCAGCGACATCTGTGCCTCGGATCGAGAAAATGAGGCAGCGAGAGCTTTGCGCGCCGCGCGTAGTGCGGTCCGCACTTGCGCCGACAGCGGACCGATCGCGGCCTAAAGCACCACGATCGGTCCGACTGACCTAAATCCCTTGGCTGCGTCTGAACCGGGCGGCTTGAGACTGAACACGTTTCGGGCCTTCCGCGGCCCTCCCGGCGCTCAATGGCTCGCGCCGTTATGCCCACGAGCGGCTTGTGTAGACGAAAACATTCGTTGACACCGATTTGCCGGCTAGCGAGGCTTCGTCGACACAAAGAAAGATGGGCTCCCGTGATCCTGACCGCTGACGCCGAGATCGTCCGCCGCACCAACCGGCGTGAAACCCCGAATGGGTGGAACACCGCCTTCATTGGCAGCAACCGCTATACCCTCAAGGCCGACCAAACCGCGCCGGCCGAGGACGCACTGTACCCCGTTGCGTTTCTCGTCGAGAAAGGACCGGGTGGAGTCACCAAGCCGCATTTCCACCGGGCGGACCAGTATCAGGTGGTCGTCAGCGGTTACGGCAAGCTCGGCCTGCACGATACCGGCAGCGTCGCGGTCCACTATACCGATGCATTTTCCGCCTATGGCCCGATCGTTGCCGCCGATGAGGGCATTGCCTGGTTTACCCTGCGCAACGGCTGGGACCCCGGCGCTAAATACATGCCGGCAAGCCGCGTCGAACTGCGCGCGTCGCGCGACAAGCACACGCACTGGGAAGCGACAACCGACCCGGTCCCCCCGGTGACCGACGCCACGCTGGCGGCAGCCAGCGGCATCACCGATGCCCAGATCATCGAAGGCGATCACGGGCTCGCATCATGGCGTTACCAATTGCCACCGGGCGCGAAATTGACTGGCCCGGACCCAAGCACCGGCGGGGGACAATACTGGTTGGTGCTGGCCGGTAGCGCATCTGCGGCCGGCTCCCAATTGCTCGGCGTCAATTCCTGCGTGTTTGTGGCGCCGACCGATGGCGAGCTCGCGGCGATCGCCGGACCTGGTGGGGCGGAGCTGCTGTGCATGCAATTCCGCGTGCCGTTCGCGCAGCGCCATTGAGGCGCTGACGCTGTATTTCTATCGCACGTGCCATCGCGGCACGGGACACGAGCACAGACACCGGCTATCCAGGGTCGCATTTGGAATAGCGCTGACCCTGGGTGCGGTATGGATACCGGCCGTTGCCGACGACCGCCCGGCGACCGAGACGATTGTGCTCGTCCGGCATGGGGAGAAGCCGGATCTGGGGCTGGGACAACTGAACTGTCAGGGGCTGAATCGCGCCCTCGCGTTGCCGTCGGTCATCGCGAAGCAATTCGGCAAGCCGGATGCGATTTTCGCGCCCGATCCGGCCGTCGCCAAGGAGGATCGCGGCAGGCTTTATGATTATGTAAGGCCGCTCGCGACCATCGAGCCCACCGCGATCTTTTACGGGATGCCGATCGACGCCAGCATCGGCGTCTCGGATCTGGCCGCGCTGAAGCAGAAACTCGAGGCATCTGAATATCACAGCGCTTTTCTGCTTGTCGCCTGGGAGCATAGCGATGCCGCCAAGCTGGCCCGGCTGCTGATCGCTGATCAGGGAGGTGATCCGGCAGTTGTCCCTGAATGGCAGGGGAACGATTTCGACAGCATTTACGTCGTCAAGGTGACCCATACTGCGCGGGGCGCGACGGCGACCTTCGAACGGCGCCAGGAAGGCCTCGATGGCCAGCCGACGGTCTGTCCAAAACGATAGAAGCAGCAGCGCGGGAACCAGAGGATCGCTGGCACGCGACCGTGCCGCGACGATGAGCCAATCAGGACATCCGCTGCGCTGAGGCCGAATTCGGCGCGGCAGCGTTAACGATTTGCGCCATCTGGCAGCCGGCAACCGCCGCCGAACTGGGCGAGGGCTACAGTAAATTGAACAAGTCGAACCTCGCTGCCGCTGTGAGCGGCGAGCCCGGGCCGACGCTCCGCCGGCTCCCGGTCGGCGCCGAGATGTCCGAGGGCGGCGTGCATTTTCGCGTTTGGGCCCCACGCTGCCAGGACCTTGCCGTCGAGATCGAAGGTCTGGCGCCGCATGACCTCGTGCCTGAACCCGACGGTTACTTCTCGGCCTTTCTCTCGGCCGCCAACGCCGGCATGCGCTATCGCTTCCGCGCCAAGGGTGGGGATATGGCATGGCCGGATCCTGCGTCCCGCTTCCAACCAGACGGTCCGCACGGGCCATCCCAGATCGTCGATCCCAGCGGCTTCGCGTGGAGCGATGCAGCATGGCAGGGACGGCGGCGCGAGGAATTGGTCATTTACGAGATGCATGTCGGTACGTTTACGACGGAGGGGACCTGGCGGGCTGCCGCGGAACAACTCGCCGAGCTGGCTGATATCGGCGTTACGTGCATCGAGCTGATGCCGATCGCCGACTTTGCCGGCCGCTTTGGCTGGGGGTATGATGGCGTCAATCTGTTCGCACCAACGCGGCTCTACGGCAATCCGGATGACCTGCGGACTTTTGTCGATCGCGCGCACGGTCTCGGGATCGCCATCATCCTCGACGTCGTCTACAACCATCTCGGACCCGATGGGAATTACCTGAGCTGTTTCGCCGGTCAGTACATCAGCCACCGCTACTCGAACGAATGGGGCGAGGCACTTAACTTCGATGGCCCCGATGCCGGGCCGGTGCGCGAGTATTTTATCGCCAATGCCGGCTATTGGATCGACGAATACCATCTCGACGGGCTGCGCCTCGACGCTACCCAGCAGATATTCGACGCCTCCGAAGACCACATCATCGCTGCGATAACGCGCCGCGTACGGGCGGCCGGGCGGGGCCGCGCCACCTTCATCGTTGGTGAAAACGAACGCCAGGAAGGCAAGCTGGTGCGCCCCGCCGAGCGCGGCGGGTACGGGATCGACTCGCTGTGGAACGACGACTTTCATCACAGCGCATTCGTCGCGCTGACCGGACATCACGAGGCCTATTACACCGACTATCGCGGCACGCCGCGCGAGTTCGTCGCCGCGGCCAAACACGGCTTCCTCTACCAGGGTCAGCGGTACGCGTGGCAAAAACAGCGACGCGGCAAGCCGGCCTTGGACCTCACCCCGGATTGCTTTGTCGTATTTCTGGAAAATCACGATCAGATCGCCAATTCCGATAGCGGCCGGCGTGTCCATCAGCTCACCAGCCCGGGCAAGCACCGCGCCTTGACCGCGTATTTCCTGCTGATGCCCGGGATACCAATGCTGTTGCAGGGACAGGAATTCTCGACCTCGAAACCATTTTTGTATTTCGCCGATCACAAGCCGGACTTGGCGGCGGCGGTCAGCGCCGGACGCGGCAAATTTCTCGCGCAATTCCCCAACCTCGCCGACCCCGAGATGCAGGCGCGTATTCCAGCCCCTGACGACGAGGCCACATTCCGCCGTTGTGTCCTCGACTTCGCTGAGCGTGAGACGCACGCCGCGGCATATGCGCTGCACCGCGATCTGCTGGCCCTGCGTCGCAGCGACCCTGTGCTGAAATCCCGGCCAAGGCACGTCGATGGAACAGAAATAGCCGAGCGGGCCTGGATGCTGCGCTTCTTCGGCGCTGAGGATGACCGCGTCCTGATCATCAATCTTGGCCTCGACCTCACATTGTCGCCGATGCCGGAGCCGCTGCTGGCGCCACCAGAAGAAAAGGCCTGGCAAATCTTATGGACTAGCGAGCGCGCGAAATACGGCGGAATGGGAGTGCCGCCGCTGTATCGCAACGGCTTTCTGCATATCCCCGGCGAAAGCGCTCTGCTGTTGGCCCCGGCAACGCTTGATCTCGCGGCCGCGCCCGAGTTGGCCGAGCAGAAACCGGCTCAAACCGCTCCCGAGAGAGGCGGCGCTTAAGGCTAACGCGCGCGACGGATCAGCTGGGTTGTGCGAGCGTGATCGCGCCCACCGCGAGCAATTCCCCGATCAGGGAAGCTGACACGGCATTATCGCCGAGCACGCCAAGGCGTGTCGGCATCAGGAGCCTGTCCCAGAGCGCTGTTTCATCTGGCGTTGCCGGCCGCCGCAGCGTCGCCAGACCTGGCGCGAAAAGGTATGGGAATGAGCCTTCGAACGGCGGCAATGGCTCACCGGCCGCCAAAGCCTCGAAAACGCGGCGCGGCTCGGCAAGGAACCGGACGAGGGCGGCATCGCTACCGCGTCGCAGCATCGTCCAAGGATTGTTTAGAGCCGTCGGGTTCGGCGGGGTGAAGCAGGCGGCAGCGGCGCTCGCCCGGTAGGCCGCTTGTTCCATCCGGCAGATTGAGAGCGCGTGTGACGGATCGGGCAGATGCTGCGCAACGACATCGAGAAAACCGGCGGCCTCAGTCGTCACGTCAAGCGCGTTGCCGCCGCCGGCCTCGACCCAATCATCGAGAAGCCGCCGACGCTGCTCGGGTGCCAGGACCGACAGCGTCATGCGTACGGCACCAGCCGCGCGGGCGACGCACCACGAGCGATGAATGGCGCGCGTGAATTGAAAGCCGTCGCCATGAATGAGTTCCTGCAGCCGCGCCACTTCCGCCGGGCGCGCCAAGACAGCAGTGGGAGCTGTCGCGATGACCGCTTCGGGATCGGTTGCCAACAGGCACCGCCCCAGAAGAATCTGCTGCTGAAGTAGAGGCATGCGCTAATGCCTCGCTGCGCCGTCCGCCGGGCCGAAACGGTGCCATACGTCCTGCATGCGGCGCAGCTCGGCTGTGACAGCTTCAACCCCGACTGTCGGGGCAAAAAAATCGAGCAATTCGAATACGATCCCCGCGAGGTTCGGACAGCGTGGCAAGGTGGCCGCGAGCAGGTTCCAGACCGGCTCGGGAACCAGGCTGTCATGCGCGTCCACCCAGAACCTGCTTTCCCAGCGTCCGCCGGCAACGTGGATTTCGCTAACCCGATCAAGCGCAATACGGTCGAGCGCGGCGCTGAGGTCGAAGCCGTGATTGATCGCATTGCAGTAGAGGTTATGGAGATCAAGCAGCTGACCGCACTCCCCATGGTCGGTGACGGCCGCCATCAGGTCGAATTCGTCACCAATCGGGCTTTCGTATGGCAGCTCGCGCAGATAATGCGCGGGGTTCTCCAGAAGGAATGGAACACCGTAGCGGCGGTTGATTTCGCGCGCTCGTTCGCCAACGAGCTGTACCGCTTCCATGCCGCCGGGGAGTGGCAGCGGGGTGCCGATGCTGGTGGCGCCCCCTGCGTCTCGCGGGATGGTCTGGTAGCTGAGGTGCTCGCTGTGCCAGCGAAACGGCCAGCGCTCCTGAAACCGGTCGAGCATCTCAAGATAGCCGCCGTTCCAGCCTGCCGCTGAGCCGATCGATAGCTCGATCCCGTGCACGACAAGTGGCAAGTCGTGACAGGCTTGCTGTGCGGTGTCTATTTTCTCCGAGACCAGGTCGAGCTTGAAAAACCCACCGTCCCACCGCGCCCGGCACAGCTTTTCCGGTGTCATTTCGACAAAGTCCAGCAGCTCGGTTCGATAGAATTCGGCCGGGAAAGCCGGCAGATAGGAAAAGCCGATGCCGAGCGGCCGCGGCGTTTTGTGAACGCTGGCGAACGGCATGATGGGCGCGGATGGGACGAGGGTCATTGTCAGGCGAGCTTCTCAACCGGGAATGGCTGCATCAGGCCACAGGTCGTGCAAAGGGTCGGACGGATCAGCCCGCCGGCGACTGCTTTCGTCGCTTCCGTGCCGAGCACGATCGGCTCCGGCAGGGGCAGTTCGAACTCGCCTGTCTCGGTTGACGGGCGCGTGCGGGTGTCGATGTCGCTCATGTACAACTCCTTGTCATTGCAAGTGAAACGCCGATCACGTATGTGACCGTGGTTCCGGTGGTGCTGGTCCCTTGTTGGTGCCAACCGCGCCGGTGACAGTCCCACTATGCGATTTGGAGTGGTGTATTTCTGTGACTTCCGTATGAATATTTGTAAATTACTTAGTAGAAAATATAGCAAATAAACACCGCTATAAATTTAGACTTTGCTGTGTTCCGATGGAACAACTCCCGCACACGATGTCGTGCCTGCGAAAGCAGGGGGCCCACCGTAGGGCAGGGCTCCTGCGCGGCCGGCGCGACGCGCCGTTGTGGCGCTAAACTCCAAATTCGAAGCGCGTTGAGGGGGTGGGTCCCTGCGTTCGCAAAGTTTCCTTATATTTTTAGGTGAGAATCACTTTGCCACGTGGAGTAAACGACACTGGTATGCGCCGCAGTGGCTGTCCCTCAAGCGGCTGCCAGACGCTCGTGCGCTTCATGTAGTTGCCCGTCGCGCAACGTAAGGCAGCGCGCCGCCGATGCAATCGTCTCGGGACGATGGGCGATGATGATGCGTGTCAATCCGAGCGATTTCACCGCATTTGTCACCTGACGCTCGGTCGCCAGATCGAGGTGCGAGGTGCCTTCGTCCATGAACAACAAGCGCGGCCGGCGGTACAAGGCGCGTGCTAGCAAGATGCGTTGCTTCTGTCCGCCGGATAATGACGTTCCCATGTCGCCGATCAGGCTGTTATAGGCCATCGGCATGCGAGAAATCTCGTTGTGGATGCCGGCGAGCTCGGCGCAGCGCACCATGTGGTCGAGGTCGAAGCTGTCGTCAAAGAAGCATATGTTGTCGGCGATCGAACCGGACAGCAGCTGGTCGTCCTGCATGACAACCCCGATGTTTTTGCGAAACAGCTCATGGCCGATAACCTGCAATGGCATGCCATCGATCAGAACCTCCCCGGCAGTCGGTTCCAAGAGCCCCAGGATCAGCTTCAGTAAGGTCGTCTTGCCGCCGCCGGAAGGACCGGTGATCGCGACATATTCACCCGCCCGAATGCTGAAATTGACGTCCTGCAACACCAGCGGTTCGCCATCGGCATAGCGAAAGCAGAGGTTGCGTACTTCCAGATTTCCCTGGATCGGCGGCTGATAGGCTGCCGCGCGGAAATGCGATGCTTCCGGTTCGGTGCCCGCAATGTCACTCAGACGTTCGAGATGCAGGTCGAGCATCCGGAATTCGATCGCCCGCTCCACCAGCCGGGCCGCCTTGTCACCGAATTGCTGCTTATAGGAAATAAACGCGAACAGCATTCCGACAGTCATCTCGCCGTCGAGCGCCGCCCGGGCGCCGAGATAGACGATCAGCACGTTCTCCAGGCCAAAAATCAGATCATTGGCGATGCGGAACGCCTGCTTCAGAAACCCCGATATCGCCTCGGCGCGGACCACCTCCGCATAGCGGTTCATCCATACCGCGCCGCGTTCGTTCTCACGCGTAAAAATCTTGATGCTCTGGACCGCTCGCATTGTCTCGATAAAGGTCGTGCTCTCGCGGCTCCTGGCTTCAATCAGATCGAGCGTGCGGCGTTTCGTGAGATGAAAAAAGGCGATGCGAACGAGAATGTAGGCGGCGAGTGCGGCAAGCACGATGAGGCCGAGCGACGGCCGGTAGATGAACATCATCGCCGCGGTCAGGCTGGCCATCGCGCCGTCTATAATCGCCGTCACCAGCCCTTCGGCCAGCAGGTTGCGCACCGGCTCCGTCGATGAGAAGCGCGATACGAGATCCCCGACATGTCGCTTCTCGAAATAAACCAGCGGCAGGCGCAGCAGGTGCCGGAAAAGACCGGCGCCCATCTGGAAGGCCAGCGCGCTTTGAGCCTGCGCCAACAGCTTGGCGCGTATCAGGCTGGCGCCGGTGTTGATCAGCAGAAACAGCGCGAACCCGAACGCCAGCACGAACAGCAAATCGTGGTCATCGCGGGCAATCGCATTATCGACGGCGAGCTGCATATAGAACGGGCTGGCAAGCACGTAGAGCTGCAATACCGCCGAAAGAACCAGTGTCTGCAATAAGGCCGGGACGAAGCCCGTGATCCTCCCGAAGAAATCCAGCATTGAGAGTTTCGTGGCGGCTTGTTGTGCCTGAAACGCCAGGTCTTTTGTCAGTTCGAGTGCCACGCCGGTGAAGTGTTTCGAGACATCCTCATAGCTGTACCGCCGGGCGCCGAATGCCGGATCGTGAATGGTGACACCGGTGCGGCCGGCGTCCCGCAGCACGACGAAATGGTTCATATTCCAATGCAGGACGGCGGGGAGTTGGAGTGTGCGCAAATGCGCTACCTCCAGCCGCAACGGGCGTCCGACGAGGCCGAGCCGCGTTGCGATTTCCATCAACGTCACCAGCGTCGCGCCTTTCAGCGACACCGGAAATTCCCGCCGAAGCGCGGCAAGTTCGGTGTGGCGGCCATGGAAACTAGCGATCATCGCGAGGCACGCAAGACCGCATTCGCTCGCCGCAGCCTGGCGGATTTCCGGCAAGCGGCGCGGCAGTCCGGTGAGTTTCATCGCTGTCTCCAGGCACCGAAGGCGGGCTCGAGTATCCAGGCAAGCAGCGTCCGTTGTTCCGAGACGATGTCGGCCTGCAGCTGCAGATCCGGCTCCAGCGGCAGCTCGGCGCCATGCGCGGTGACGGTTTGCCGCTGCAACGCGACGGATATCGGATATGACGGCTCGCGCAATTGCAGCGGGCCAACGATCTCGTCGGGCTTCAGCATTGTGTGGGACACCACACGAACCGTTCCGCGCGCGAACCCGAATTGCGCGAACGGGAATGTGTCATAGCTGATCTGAACGGTCTGACCGGGCGCGACATAGCCGATAGCGCGTGCCGGTATCAGCAACTCGGCTTCGAGGACGTCATCGGCGGGCACGATCGACAGAACGGGGATTTTCGGATCGGCTGTCTTGCCGACCCACGCCTGCAATGTGGACACACGACCGGCGATCGGAGCCTGTACCTGATACCCACGGCGACCTTCGATTTCGGTCAGCCGGGCATCGATCTCGGAAATGCTGGCCGCAAACTGCGCGGTACGCTGCGCGGTCGCGATCGGCAGCTGGCGTAGATTGTCTCGCAATTGGCCGAGTTCGGCCTGCTTTGCGGCGGCCTCGCGGGCAAGCGCGCTTTCGCTTTGCTGCTCCGCGAGATAGGCATCCTGGCGACGCCGCAGCTCGACCGCGGAAAAGTAGCCCTTGCCGGCGAGCTCGATGGCTCCGGCCATTTGCCGTTGCGCGATATTGATACGGTCGACTTGGATTGCCTGCTGGCGTTGCAGCGCCAAAAGTCCCTCCTCACCGCTTTCGATCCGCGACTGCAGACCCTGTTCTTCGACAGCGGTCTTGTCGCGCTCCAGCGCACGTTGTGCCTGCAGCTCGCCGCGCTGCTTGCGCAGCTCGTCGGCCTTGGTGGCGTCGAGATTCTCGCCCTGCTCAGAGGTCTGGGTGTCTGTTACCTTGAGCAGCGTCGCGCCGCGCTCGACGCGCTGACCTTCAACAACGCTTACCGCGCTGATGATGCCCGGCCGCGGCGGCGTGATCCGCGCGATGCCGCTTGTGGGCAACAGAAAGCCGATCGCGTGCTCCTTCCGGGAATAGGTGTGGGTTGCGATAAATGACGCTGCCACGAGCAAGGAGAGCGCCAGGAATCCCGTCACCAGCGTGTACGACAGGGGCACGGACAGCGCCACCTCACCCCAGATCCGATGGCGCTGATGGTCGATCGCCTGCTGACGAAAGAGAGTGACTGCCATCGCGATCTCACTCTCGACCGGCGACCGTACGTTGCAGCTCGTTCGGATTGCGTTGTTCCGTGGCAACCAGTGGACAGCGCCGGCACGCGGCAGGCCCCTCCTGGCTAAACCACCGGCACCGTGGACGGATCGCACATCGCGGCAATGTGGCGACAGCCGGGTCCAGCATCGTCGCGATGCGCTTCCCGAGCTGGCAATTTGCACCGTCAAAATGCTGGCAGGCGTGTTCAACGCAGGGCGACGCGACCCGCAGGAGTTCGGTCGGTTTTGCCGGCGCAATCGCCTCAAGGAGCTGTGGTGTCGCCGGGACGGCTTCTGTCAGATAGGCGACCTGAAAACCGGCCTCGGGGGTTCCGGTCAACACGCCGAATACCTTTGAGCTTGGGCCGATCGTTGTGGCGCTCGGGCACAGGACCACCGCTTTCTCTTCATCGAACCTGTTCATGACGCGCTTCCTCCGCAGCGAGAAAGGATGCGCCCGGCAGCAGTGTGTTTGGGACCCGCTGCCGGGCATCCGTGTCTACTCAGCTGCGGTAGCGCTGGCCCATATCGGCCCCACCGGGTATGGGCCGGCGATGATTGGCCGTAGCGTGGCGATCGGCAGTAACAGCGCCGTACCGGCAGCCACCTGCTGCAGCTGGTCGGCGGTTAACGCGATTGGTTTCGGCAGCGGCGCGCAATCTTGCTGCTCGTGTTTGGGTGACGACATTTCTTCCTCCACTATCCAATGACTGGCTTATGAGCCGGGAAACTCGCGCTGGCGCGCTGCGCTCACCTAAACTCTTCGTGACGCGGCGGCAGCGGTTGCGGATTTAAGCCGCCGGCGACGTGCTCAAGCCATTCCGGCGGGAGTACGACGGGCTGCGGCGGTGCGTGCCTTTCCGCAGTTGCACCAGGCCTCGTTACTACTTTCATCTCGATCTCCTTCAGATGTTCGGTCGGGTGACGCATGTGTTATTGTGTCCCAGGCCGTGCTGCAATCTGAGCTAGGTGCCAGGGTCGCACTATGAGGCCGGGCCAAAACGTTCCAAATCACCTGGCAGTTTGTGACTAACTGCCGAAACCGGTTGTTAGTCACTCGTGTAAAAAGCGAGCAGGCGGGCTTTTACGATGGTGTGAAGTAACTCACGCTCATGTCTGGAGACGTTGCAGTAGAGTTGCAAACAATCGCCGACTAGGTAGGGGAAAGCCGTGCCTTCGCCTGCTCCCGATGACGTGCTGCTTCTCGATGGCTTCCGGCTTGACCGGCGGGCGGGTGGGCTGTTCCGTGTCGATGAGAGGGGAAGCGCCAGCCTTGTGCCGCTGGGATCACGGACGCTTGATCTGCTTTCACTCCTCGCGCGACGTAATGGCGAGACGGTGACGAAGGAAGAATTGATGACCATTGTCTGGTCAGGCAGAGCCGTCGAGGAGGCTAATCTTAATGTGCAGATATCGAAGCTGCGGCACATTCTCGACCAAGACAGGGTACATGGAAGCTGTATTCAGACTGTCACAGGATACGGCTACCGCTTTACTGCCAGAGTGCTGGTAGGAGATAGGGGCGCCGGCTCGCCTGCCTTGATCGCTGCTCCGCCCGCACCTCCAAACGTGATCATTGGCCGCCCAACCGGATCGGCAAGCGGTAGTTGCGAATCAGGTGACGATACGAGCAGAGTGGCCGTGAACCGGCCGCCTTTTGCTGTCGAGCGCGTTAATCCGCAATGCGAGGCAAGTGCCTCGCGTGATCCGGGAACTGTGACGCCGGCCTCGCTTTTGCTTCGCCGGCTCGGGACGATCGGTGTGATCGATGACGGTCAGGCGGCATCGCTGTCTGACATGCGGCGGCGTCTTATCGACGATTATGGTGACGATTGCGCAGCGATATTGCTGAGCGAACAGGTCATTGCCGCCTACCAGGAATTCATTCAGGTGACCGGCTGGGTCGCTCGCCTCAGCGCAACCGTCGAGCACGCGTTGTTCGCAAACGCAGCGTCGGAGCTTCCTCTACCGGATCAGGACGACGCGTTGGCGACCTCGGCAGTCGGTCAGCATCTCGCTCAACTCAGCGACGGACTGGTTCCCTTGGTCGAGCAATGCGCCGGCGCCATGCGCAACGCGCTGATCGCCTTGGAGGCGCTTCGTACCGCGCCCGCCAGAGAGGAACCGGGTGACGTAGATCGACCTACCGGGAGGGTGAGATCGACCGACGGATCATCCAGATAGTCGACATCTCAGGGGAACCCGAGGGGCCGACGACCGAAAGTCGCAACCGCCGTCAGCGTATCCTCGGGTTTGGATCTAAGTGATCGATAGTTGGTGCGGGTGAAGGGACTTGAACCCCCACTCCCTTACGGGAAGCAGATTTTGAGTCTGCCGCGTCTGCCATTCCGCCACACCCGCGTGCAGCCACACTATATAGATGCGAACAGCGCCCGGTAAGCACCGCGCGCTGCAAAATACTGAACTAGCCGACCGATCTTTGACGTACGCCCCAAGCCGGAGCATCTCGGCTCCCGCAGGCACGATCCTGTCAATTGGGCCGTCGCGCTCCTGGTCGAGCAGGAGCGGATGGCCCAACCGCGAAGCCGGGCTCGGATTAGAGCTTTGTCGCGACGGTGTTGAAAACCGAGCTTAGATTGGTGCCGACCAGCTGGAATGCAGCGATTGCTGCCACCGCGATCAGTGCGGCGATCAAGCCGTATTCGATTGCGGTTGCGCCCTCCTCGTTCTTCACGAGCCTGATCAGAGTGGTAAGCATCTGGTTCCCCCGCGGTAACACATAAAAGGTGGTTGACGATCCGGGCCGAAGGCTGCGCGTCATTACCTGACACCAGCGCCAAGTAACGCATTATCGTATCTGGTTTGCTCAATCCTGGCTAGTGCCGCTCCACAACCTTGGCTTGAGCCCGTTACTCTGCGGCCGAAGCCGTTGCGGCCGGCGTGGCTTCTCTAGCCGCTGCAAGAGCCGCTCGACGTTGCTTGCCGGCCTGCTTGATTTCGTACATCGCGCGGTCGGCGGCCGAGAGCAGCGAATCGACGGTCTCGCCATCGGCGGGGAACGTTGCAGTGCCGATGCTGGCGCGAATCGCGCCATCGCGCAGCTCGGGGATCGGCGCCTTCATGATTTCATTCTGCAGACGCTCGATCAGCATGGCGAGGGCCGCCGGAGTTGGCGCCTCGGGCAGGGCGGCGACAAATTCATCACCGCCCAGACGCGCGACAAAATCCGACATGCGCAGTGCCCGGCGCAGGCGGGCCGCCGTCGCCTGAAGCACCCGATCGCCCGCTTCGTGGCCGAGATTGTCGTTAACCGCCTTGAACCCATCGAGATCGAAGTACAGGACGACAAGCCGCTGCCCGGAGCGGCGTGCCGCCGCCAGCGACATCGTCAGCCATTCGCTGAGATAGCGCCGGTTCGGCAACCCTGTCAGCGCGTCGTGCATCGCGACCTGCTCGTGCTCGCGTTGCTGTTCACGCAGACGTTGTACCGCGATGCTGAGGGTGACGATGGCGACGACGATCAGCAGATCGACCGCAAGCACCACGATCGCGAGGAGGATGTAAAGATCACGGAAGGTGTCGGTGTACTGCGCGTCGAGCCGCAACCGGCCTTGTCTGATCTGATCGAGAACGGAGCTGAACCGCGACCGGTAATCCTCGGCAAGCTGCTTGGCGTTATCGCCGAGGGCGAGATCGAGCGCGGCCTGCTGCTGGCCTTCGCGTCGCAAGTCGATGGCGTGCAAGGCAATCGCCTCCGCCGCGGCGGCCAGCCTCTCCAACTCGCCGACATCCTCGGGGCGCACGGCCCAATCGTGAATCAACGCGTCGACCCTAGCCAAAGCGGCGCGGAGGTCCTGCCGGGACTGATCGAGGCGGCCGAGATAGGCGGCATCGCCAGTTAACAGGTAGCTGCGTTCGGTGGTTTCGATCTGCAATAGAGCCTCGGTGGTCTCCCGCAGGATCAGTTCCTGCACGCTGACTAGCTCTTGATCGACGGCGATAGCCTCGATCTGGTGTACCCAGATCGCCGCTCTAATGCCCGCAGCCAGAACCAGGAGGGCGCAGATCGCGATAACAACGAGGCCAAATCGAATGGTCTTCAAGGCACTACCCGCTCCTTCTAGCGCGAACGCGAATTACGCCTGGTCCCTGGTGTGCGTCCTGATCCTCGCAGATTAAGTCAGGCTATCGATAAAATATCCTTAACGACAAACGCGCGCGCTACAGAACCGTTTTTAGCCCTCCTGGGGCAATCGCGCATGCCGGGCAGCGGGGCGCGACAAGCGTGATTTCGCGGCTCTGGCCGCCGAAAGGCGCTTGACCTTGCCGCTGTGAACAGCAGGATGCCAGCCAAGGTCGCGGCAAACGCGCTGATTGAAAAAGAGGGGACGCTGGAATGACTGCAAGACGAATTGTACTGGCTGCGGCCCTGCCGCTGGTGCTTGCCGCCAGCGCACAAGCGGCTGACACGCGTCATTTCAGCTTTGCCTACGACCAGCCGCATACCACTGCCTACGGCGTAGCCGGAGATACCTTTGCCAAGAAGCTGGAGGAGCTGAGCAAAGGGACAATGCTGGTCGATCAGTTTCCCGGAGCGCAACTGGGACAGGAACCGCAGGTTTTGCAGAAATTGCGGACCGGTGACGTTGATTTCAGCATTACCTCAACCGCGAATTCGGCCTCGGTACAGCCGGAGGCCGGCGTCTTCTCGATCCACTTCGTCTTTCGCTCCGAGGACCACCTCCTTAAGGCCCTGTCTGATCCGGGGGTGGTAAGCGCGTTCAAGGAGATGGTCAACGCGAAGGTTCAGGGCGCGCGCATCCTCGCAATGGGCACGATGGGGCTGCGCGACATGTACGGAAAACAGGAGATCCACAAGGTCGACGATCTGAAGAACGTCAAGGTGCGGGTGCAGGCGACGGCGACGGAGGATACGATGTTCCCGGCCTATGGCGCGCAGACCGTGCATATGCCGTTTGGCGATGTGTACACGGCGCTGCAGACTGGTGTCGTCGCGATGGCCGAGAACGGCATCAACGTGTACCAGTCCAACAAGCACTACGAGGTCGCGCCGATCCTCTCGGAAACCCAGCACGAGGCGAATAACAACGTCGTCTGGGTCAGTGACAAGGTGTGGAACAGCCTCAGCGACGAACAGAAAGGCTGGGTGCAGCAGGCGGCTGACGAGGTGCAGAAGGTTGAACCCAAGGCAGCCCTGCAGCTTGAACACGATTCGGCGGCGAAACTGCAGAAGATGGGTGTCAAGTTTGTCACCGATGTCGACAAATCCGGCTTCATCAAGGATGCCGAGCCGCTGCAGGACAAGCTCGCCGAACAGCTCGGGCCGGGGGCGGTCAAGATGCTGAAACTGGTGCGGGACGTGAAATAGCTGGCTCGTGCTGTCGCACGCCCCAGCCTCAAACGTGAGTCCGCGTTACTCGCTGGTCCTTGACCGGCAGCGCCACCTGAAATGGGTGTCGCTCGACTGGCTCGAGCAATTGCTGATGGTTATGTGCGGCATCGCGCTCGCCGGGTTCAGCGCCACCGTGTTTTTCGATGTGGTGACCCGCTCGCTCGGGCACCCGGTGCTGTGGGTGCAGGAGGTGACGACCACCTTTTTTGTCTACGGCATCTTTATCGGCACCGCGGTGGCGGCCCGGCGCAACGACCACCTCTATCTCTCCGCGATCAGCGAGGCGATGCGCGGGCGCAGCCGATTGGCCATCGAGACCTTCAACCGCGTGGTCATCTTCGGCGCCGCCTCATGCATGGTCTATTTCGGCTTTATCAACTTCCTGCAGGGCTTTGGCAGTTTTCGCATGCCGTCGATGACGCCGCTGGCGACGCTTTACGCGCCGATCCCAGCCTCGGGGGCGCTGGTGGCGCTGTTTACGATCGAGCAACTGGTCAATGGTTGGCGGCACGGTTTTGCCGGGCCGCCCGAAGAGGCACGCGACTCGCTGCTGCACGAAGGGGATGCCGGCCTCTGACATGACAACCGCCAATGGGTTGATCGTATCGCTGATGGCGGTGCTGTTTCTAGTGTTCGGCTATATGGGCGTGCCGGTCGCCTTTGCGCTGATCGCCGGTGTCGTGGTCGGCACCTGCTTTACGCCGGTCAGCCTGCCCTCGATCATGACGCAACTGTTCAACGGCATCGATTCCGAAGCCCTGATGGCGGTGCCGTTCTTCCTGCTGGTCGGCGAATTGATGACCTCGGCGAATGTCGTCGTGCGCATCGCCAACCTGTCGCAGGCCTTGGTCGGTCATATCCGCGGCGGGCTGGCGCAGGTCGTGACCGTGTTCAGCATGTTCTTTTCGGGCATGTCAGGCTCGTCCTCGGCCGATGTCGCGGTGCTGAGCCGCACGATGGCGCGACCGATGTCGCAGGAGGGCTACGATCCGGCCTTCATCGCGGCGCTGATCGCCGCCGCCGCGACGATCGCCAATCTGGTGCCGCCCAGCATCATGGCGGTGGTGTATGGCGCGATCGGCAACGTCTCGATCGCCGGGCTGTTTCTCGGCGGTATCGCGCCGGGGCTGATGGTCGGCTTCGGGCTGATGATCTACTGTTACTTCTTCGGGCCGCCGGGGCGGCGTCGGCCGCGGTCATCGTTCGGGCAACTGAGCGAGGCGGGCAAGGCGGCGCTGTTGCCGATGGTGATCCCGATCATCCTGCTCGGCGGCATCCTGTCGGGCTGGTTCACGCCGACCGAGGCGGGGGTGATCGCGATCGCCTACATCCTGCTCGTGGTCATCCCCTTCCTCAATTTCGCGCATCTGAAGCATCTGCCGCGCGACTTCGCGCAGGCCGGGCTGATCTATTCATTGCCGCTGATCACGATCGGCGCGGCCTCGGCTTTCGGCTGGATGCTGGCCTATCTGCGCGGTCCGATCGTGGTTTCGGGGTGGATCACCGGGTTTGCCGGCGACGACCCCTACAAGATCATGTTCGCATTGGTCGCGCTGTTTGTCATTGTCGGCGATTTTATCGAGCCGGTGCCGTGCATCGTCATCTTCATGCCGATCGTCAACGCGCTGACCGATGCCGGCGGTATCAACTCGGTGCACATGGGCGTCGTATTGATCGTGACGTTGGCCTTCGGGCTGATCACTCCGCCGTACGGCCTGGCATTGCTGATGGCGTCGAAATTCGTGGGGGTCCGGTTCAGCAAGGCCCTGGGCGCCTCGTTGTCGATCTACATCGTGTTTTTCATCACCATTGCGGTGTGTATTTTCGTACCCGACACGGTGTTGTTCCTGCCGCGACACCTGTTCCCGGAATCGGTGGGCTGTTTCAAGAACCCGAGCGGCGCAGGCTATATCTGTCCCTAGATCGCGCTCGCCGCCCTACCCAGGCACCACCGGAATGTTGTCGATCAGACGGGTGCGCCCGAGATAGGCTGCCGCCAGCAGACGGGACGGGCGGCTGAGCTGCTCGAGGGGGGCAAAGTCGTCCGCCGCGCGAAGCTCCAGATAATCGACCCGGAAACCCGCCTCGCCAAGCTGCGTCCTGCCGTTTTCTAAAACGGCAACGAGCGCGTGCGGTGCGGCGCGCAGTTCAGTGGCGCACGCACTCATGACCTGATGCAGCCGGGGGGCGATCCGCCGTTCCTCCGGCGACAGGTACACATTGCGTGACGACAGGGCGAGGCCATCGGGTTCGCGCAGCGTCGCAACCCCCTCGATACGCACCGGTATATCGAGATCACGGACGAAATGGCGCACAACAGTCAGCTGCTGAAAGTCCTTCTCACCGAAATAGGCGGCGTCGGGCAAGGCCTGCAGCAGCAGTTTCGTGACGACCGTCGCGACCCCTTCGAAATGCCCCGGACGGAAAGCGCCTTCGAGGTCGTCTGTGACGGCGCCCACCGACACGGTGGTGGCGAAACCGGAGGGGTACATCGCGTCAACTGCGGGAATAAAGACGAGGTCCACGCCGCGCTCGGCAAAGGCGGCGACGTCGCGTCCCTCGGAGCGCGGATAAGCGGCGAAATCCTCCTTGGGGCCAAATTGCTTTGGATTGACAAAGAGCGATGCGACGCACCGGTGGCACTGAGATTGAGCCGCGTTGACCAGCGCGAGGTGCCCAGCGTGGATGGCGCCCATTGTCGGCACCAGACCCACCGTCTCGCCGCTCGAACGCCAGGCGGCGATCATGTGGCGCAAGTCAGCGACGGTACGCGCGATGCCGATATCTTTACTAACCGGCATTTTCGGCCTCCCAAACAGGCTCAGATGGTTTTCTCGCCTCGCGACACCCGCCAAAGTCTTTGCCGAGGCTACCGAAATGTGTAACTGAGCGACTGCTATTGGCAACCATGGCGTGTAATGCTACTCACTCCGCCTCGCACTTTGTTAGAGGACAGATAATGCGGACGTTTATACTTGGCACCGTAGCGGCGATCGGCTTGGCCTTAGGTACACCCGCGAACGCTCAGGACGCCAAGCAGGACTTTCGGCTGATAAATCGCACCGGCTATGAGCTCAAGGAAGTCTATGTATCACCCGCCAAGGCAGATAACTGGCAGGAAGACGTCATGGGCCAGGACGTGCTGGAGGACGGCAAGTCGGTCAACATCCATTTCAGCCCTAAGGTAAAAACCTGCAAATGGGACCTCAAGGTCGTTTATACGGACGATAATTCCAGCGCGGTCTGGAGCGACATCGATCTGTGCTCGGTCGACAAGATCACGATCCATTACGACCGTAAGAACGACGTGACCCGCGCCTCCTTCGACTGATCGTCTTTCTGAAGAGAGCCGCCCGCTCCGCGTCCGGTGTCGCCGCCGCGCCGGAGCGGTCCGGTTATCCGCGGCCGGCCAGCACGCGGTCGATCATCGCGGGTACCGAGCCCAGGTAATTGGCGGGATCGGTCAGGGCCCGCAGCTTTTCCGCACCGAGCGGGCCCGCCACCTCCGGACTTTCCAGCAGCACGTCATAGAGCGGCCGGTCGCTTTCGATCGCGGCGCGGCACGCGTCGTAAACAAGGTCGTGCGCCTCATTGCGGCCGGTATGCGGCGCCAGACCCATCATCACCGCCTCGGCCACGATCAACCCATGCGTCATCTCGAGGTTGCGCTGCATACGCGCCGGATCGACGATCAGGCCGCTCAGCATGAATGCCGCCTGATGCAAGGCGCCGGCGGCGTAGCCAAAGCTCTCGGGAAGCGCGATCCATTCGGCATGCCAAGGTCCGGTGGCGCGCTCGAAATCGCTGACCATCGCATCCAGCGCCAGTCCGGCGTGCTGGCGCAACGCCTTGGAGGCGGCGAGAATCAATTCGCATGAGATCGGGTTGCGCTTCTGTGGCATCGTCGAGCTCGAGCCGCGGCCAGCGACGAACGGTTCGGCCGCTTCGCCGAACTCGGTTGCCGACATCATCATCACGTCATACGCGATCTTGCCGAGGCTGCCGCCGACCAGCGCCAGGAACTGCACAGTCTCAGCGATCGTGTCACGCGCCACGTGCCAGGTGATCGGCGGGTCGGCGAGGCCGAGTTCCCGGGCCATGCCAACCCGTGACTCGATCCCTTCCGGGCCGCTCCCGAGCGAGGCCAGCGTCCCGGCGGCACCGCCGAACTGCACCGTCAAGACGCGCGGCCGCAATTCCGCGAGCCGCGCTGCATGTCGGTCGAAGCCATCGAGCCACACCGCCGCCTTGAACCCGAAGGAGACCGGCAGCGCGTGCTGCAAATGCGTGCGCCCCGCCATCGGCGTATCGCGATAGCGCCGCGCCAGCGTTGCAAGGTGGCCTCGCACCGCGGTCAAATCGGCTTCGATCAGCGCCAGGCCATCGCGGATCTGCAACACCGCGGCGGTGTCCATGATGTCTTGCGTGGTGGCGCCCCAGTGGAGATAGCGCCCCGCCGCACCGGCCCGGTCGGCCAGTTGCCGCACCAGCGGCAGGATCGGATAGCCGACATTCTCGGTCTCGCGCTTCAGGCGATCGAGATCGAGCGAGGCCGGGTTGGCGGACACGGCCGCGGCGGCCTCGCTGATCGCCACGGCTGCTCCCTGCGGGACGATGCCGGCGCGTGCCTGGGCCCGCGCCAATGCCGCCTCGACCTCAGAGCACCGGGCGAGGAACGCCAGGTCACCAAAGGCATCGCGCATCGCGGCGGTGCCGAACATGTCGCCAAACAGCGACGACGAAAGCATACCGAGGCTCATGGCTGTGCCGGGTTCCCTTCAGACGGGCGATGACAGGGGGCCCGGCCAAGCGGGCAGGCGGGCGAATACTGGTGTGTTTCTAACAATCGATCGCGAACGGCGTCCAGCTTCCGTCGCTCAAGCGCTCGAGCGCCGGAAAGCGCACCTTGTAGGCCATCTTCGGGCTCTCGGCGATCCAGTAGCCGAGATACACATAGGGCAGACCCAGGCGGTGGCATTCCTCGACCAGCCAGAGGATGGTCCAGGTGCCAAGACTGCGGCGCGGCAGGGCGGGGTCGAAAAAGCTGTAAACCGCCGAGACCCCGTCATCCAGCCGGTCGAACAGCGATACGGCGAGGAGCGCTCCTTCGGGTTCGCGGAATTCGACGAGAGCGCTGCGTACCGCGGTGTCTTCCACCATCGCGCGGTAATCGCCATAGCTCATCGCGGCCATGTCGCTGTCGTGGTGCCGCGAGTGCTGGTATGCGGTGAACAGCCCGAACTGCTCGGGCGTGGCGCGTGACGGCAGGATCCGGCGCGACAGATCATTGTTGGTGTTGCGGACCCGGCGCGTCGACCGGCTGTGCATAAAGCGGGCGACATCGATGCGCACCGGGACGCAGGCGGCGCAGGCGCGGCAGGCAGGCCGATAGGCGAAACGATGGCTGCGGCGAAAGCCAGCACGCGACAGCTCGTCATAAAACCCCGGCGCGGATTTTCCGGCGAGTTCGACGATCAGCTTGCGTTCCGCGTGGCCTGGCAGATAGGGGCAGGGAACCGAGCCCGTCGCGAAGAATTGATGCAGTATGCCAAGGGTCTCGACCGGCCGGCGCGTTGCTTGACGCGGAGTGTCGCGCCTCGTCCCGCTGCCGCCCGAGCCGAATTCCATGCCTGCGCCTCTCGCCTCTGGGGGAGCGCCCCGCAGCGCTCCGGGGCGTGAGAATGCCAGAGGGCTCGGGAAGGAACAACGGGCCTGACGTCGCTTTCGCGGGTTCTTCAATCTCTCGCCAAAACCAGCCGCGCGCCCGATAATATGACGCTGGTGCGTCCGGGCTTTGCACTGGCGGCTACGGTGCCTTTAACCGGTCATTAAGGACGCTGTAGCACATTGGTGACACGCATGCCGAGCAACCAGACCAAGATATCCCCAATGTCGCCAGTTCAGCAGTCGCCGGTTCAGCACGGGAGATGGTGCGCGTGATCGCTCCTGTGGGTCGAATGGGCCGCACGGTCATGTGGCCTCTTGCCAGAGCCGCCCGGCTGGCGCGTCGCCTCGACAATCGCGGCGCCACGCTCGTGGAGTTTGGCCTGGTTGCGCCGATGCTCTTCCTGCTGCTGTTCTGCATCATCGATCTTGGCTTTATGCTGCTGACACAAGCCTTGCTGGATGGGGCGGCGCGCGATGCCTCCCGGTTGATCCGCACCGGGCAAGCCGAACAGAGTGGCACCAGCGCAGGGTGCGGTCCGCAATCAGGCAGCCCGATTTCGGCCTTTCAAGCCTGTCTCTGCTACGATCTCAGCTCGATCATGAGCACGTCAACCTGCCAAGCCAGCGTGCTCTTCGAGGTTAATAGCTACTCCTCCTCTAACGCGGACTTCGGCAACATCTCGTTTTCGCCCTGCACCTACAATGCGAACGCCACGGGATTTGGCACTCAATGCCCGTTCAGCTCGGGTCAGGGAACCGATATCGTCGCGGTGCAGGTCAGCTATCCTTACCAGTTTATCGTGCCTTGGGTGAGTGCCTGCCTGACGCCCGGGGGTAATTGCTGGGTCGGAACGGGTAGCCAGAACGGCTCGGCGACGGGAACCGGGTTTGTGACCCTGTTTTCGACCGTCGTGATGAAAAACGAACCGTTCCCGCAGCAATCATCATGAAGACTTGCCGCATGCTCGCCGCGACCACGCGGCTCGTTGGCGACCGCGCAGGTATCGCGGCGGTCGAGTTCGCCCTGTTATTGCCGGTATTGTTTACCCTCTTTATCGGAAGCTACGAGACATCCTATCTGCTACTGACGTATTTGAAGCTTGAAGCGGCGGCGGAAGCGGCGGCCGATCTCGTCGCACAAACGAATGTGAGTACGGTTCTGGCGGCAGCCGATTTTACCTATATAAGCGCCGCGGTCGATCTGGTCATGACGCCATTGTCGACCAGCGGCCTCAAGATCGCTTATGCTAGCGTTACCTACAACACCGGGTCGGCGAAAATCGATTGGCATTATGAGGTTAACAGCGCCACCCCGCTTACGATCGCGACTCTGCCTAACGGTGTCAACGCAGCAAGCCTGGGGAATGCGACCGCGGGTTCGTCGGATAGCGTCATCGTCGTGCAGCTGACCTATCCCTACACCTCGCCGATCTCGAATTATCTGAGCCAGAGTTTCACCTTGTACGAATCGGCATTCAACCGTCCGCGCTATGTAACCTGCGTGCCGACGACGATGAATACTAACTCCGTCTGTCCCTGAGAGCCCCGTTGCCGATGAGACGCGCATTTCATCTGTTTGCCAGCCATTTGTTTGCCGGTCATCTCTTTATGGGGCCAGTAAACGCTATGCTGGGCACTCTGTGGGCGATCATGCGGCGGCGCGACGGCAATGTGGCGCTGCTTTTTGGCTTGGCGGCGGTGCCGGTGATCGTCGCCGCCGGCATCGCGATGGACGTGACCCGGATATACATGGTGAAGACGCGGCTCGGCGCCGCCCTCGATGCCGCGGCGCTCGATGTCGGGTCACAGAGTAACCAGACCTCGTCGGCATTGACGACCGCCTTGAACAATTATTTCTACAATAATTACTGCAGGTCGGTCGCGGGCGGCACGACCGTGACTTCGTGTAACTCGACCGTGGCGGGCGAGACGGTCACCTCGCTTGGTGTCGCACCAAACTCACCGGACCCGATCACCGGCGCGACGGTCACGTTTCAGGCCACGGCCCAGCTGAACACGATTTTCATGCCGATATTGTCGGTCTTGCCGGGATTCTCGAGCTATCAGGTTAATCCCGTTAACGTCACGGTGACCTCGCAGATCACCAAGTTTCCTGGCATGGAAGTCGCCGTCGTGCTCGACAATACCGGCTCGATGCTTTGCAATGGCGCGGCGACGGGCCCGTTATACAGCCCTTGCGGCTCCGTAGATTCGACCAATCCGCCCAGTAGCGGCGGCAATTGCGCCAATATTGCCACGAGCACCAATCCAAGTCGTATTTGCACGCTTATCAAGGCGGCGCAGGATTTTGTGCAGACGTTACAAATCGCCGCGCCCGGCCCAAAATCATTGTACATGTCCATTGTGCCGTATGTGACAACGGTCAATGTCGGTCAGGCATTCAACTGTACGACGAATTCGACGAATTGTACAAACATAACACAGGATAGCTGCAGCGGCGATTTCACCGACGATCGTGGCAATGTCATCTATGATGGTACAGCCTCGCCGGCAGCAACTTCGTCGGCCACCGATAAACAAACAAGCTTGAAGGGAACCCTCGGCGCGAAGACCACTACGATCACGAGCGTCAGTCCGAACACTTCCGGCTTGCTAACTGGAATGACCCTATCGGGGAATAGCAATATACCAAGTGGTGCATACATAACAGCGGTTAATTCCACCACGCAAATAACAATCAGCACAAAGACAACCAATTCCTCTACCCTCACTAGCCAATCTTTTAAGGTTAACGAGGGCGGTGCCTCAACCACCAGCGGCAGCACGACGGTGACGTTTACGTCGAATCCGAGTAGCACGCTTGCTGCGGGTATGGTGGTGACAGGAAACGGTATCCCGGCCTACGACGCCATTCAAACCGTGAACAGCACAACCTCGATCACCTTGTGTAAGGCGGCGACGGCGACGGCGAGCTACCAGAACTTCAGCTTCTACAATCCAGTCAACTATGATGCCGCATACAACAACGCAGCGCCGGCGATGACATCGAGTGGCGCGGTGACCGCCGGTTGGGGTGGCTGCGTCGTGGAACCCACCAGTTCCGATGAAAATACGGGTGTGTCAGGGGTTATCCCTTACGGCAGTTCGGGTGCCGACCCGGACACAAAGGCGCCGATCGCCGGTATGCAATGGTATCCCTTATGGTGGCTATCGAGCAGCGATCCGAACAGCTTCTCCGGCAACGTCAACAGTTGGTCATCGCAAACGTCCGGCAGCATCAAGTACCAGAGTTACGCCGGCGAGGCTCAGGGCAGCGTCGGCTCCTATGATAGCCTGCCGGGTCCCAACCAGGGGTGTCCGGCGCCGATGTTGTCGCTGCAGGACATCACCGACCAGTCTTCGGGTGGCGGCCTCGCTCAGGTCAACCAAGCGATCAACAATATGTGGCCGCGCGATGCCGATGGCACGCAGGTTCATATCGGAATGGCCTGGGGCTGGCGGACATTGGACCCGAACGGGCCATTCACCGCGAATAACGGTCACCCATTGACTTATTCGACCGCTACGAACACCGGCTGGAAGAAGATCGTCGTGCTAATGACCGACGGAACCGAGGAGTGGGTAACGGGCGGCGAGTACACGGGCCTCGGTCCAATTACCGACGGCAAGATCAATACAACGAACTACAACAATGCGCCAGCAAACCTGGCAACGCGGCTCGCGACGCTCTGTACAAATATGAATAACGCCGGCATTATTGTCTATACGATTGGTCTTGGTTATGATGGGCAGAACAACTCGCAATTGCAAAACTGCGCGAGTAATCCCAACTATTATTATAAGGCGACACCCGCCACTATCGATACGGCGTTCCAGTCGATCGCGGCCTCGATCATTCATCTGCGCCTGTCGCAGTAGCGACAGACGCCGCCGGCTCCACTTTGTCGGCGGATTGTCACAATTCCATCCGGGAAGCGGGTTAGGGTGCCGGCGGTTTCCCGGGTGAGGCGTCGAGATGTTGCGTAGGTTTTCGTTTCTGGCCGCGTTGCTGCTGACAACCGTGCCGCTGCCCGCGATGGCGCAGAGCGCCGCGCCAGCGGCGGCAGCCGCGCACAATGTCATTCTGTTTGTACCCGATGGGTTGCGTGCGGCTGTGGTCGATCCGGCGACCGCGCCGGCGATGGCCGCGGTGCGTGACAAGGGCGTCAACTTCGCCAACCCGCACTCGCTGTTCCCGACCTTTACGACGGCAAATGCCTCGGCGATGGCGACCGGGCACTATCTTGGCGACACCGGCGATTTCAGCAACACGATCTATACCGGATTTCCTCTCAAAGCGGCGGCCGGCAGCGTCACGCCGTTTCTCGAAAACGACCAGGTTATCGACGAGGTCGACGACCATATGGCCGGTGGCAGCTATCTCGATGAAGAGGCGGTGCTACAGGCGGCGTGCGAGGCCGGGTACGGCACTGCGGCGATCGGCAAGATCGGCCCGGCCTATATCTTCGATCCGACCGCCCGTGATGGCAGCACGACCATTCTGATCGATGACGCCACCGGCAATGCCGGCGGCCACCCGGTGTCGCCCGAACTTGCCAAGGCGATCGCGGCCGCCGGGCTGGCCGACAAGGCACCGGGCCGCGGCGATAACGGCAAGCCGGGCGACATGACCCATCCCGGTACAAAGAATGCCAATGTCGAACAGCAGAACTACTTCGTCGATGTCGCGACACGTGCCGTGCTGCCGCTGTTGAAATCGCGCGGCAAGCCCTTCGTCTTGGTGTTCTGGTCGCGCGACCCCGATGGCACGCAGCATTTCCAGGGCGACAGCGCCGGGCAGCTGATTCCGGGTATTAACGGGCCGACTTCGATGGCGGCAGTCAGAAACGCCGATAACGATCTCGCGCAATTGCGGCAAGCGCTCGATGCGCAGGGCCTTGCCGCAACCACCGATGTGATCATTGCCGCCGATCACGGCTTTTCGACAATCGCCAAGGACAGCCAGACCAGCCCCGCTGCCAGGGCCGATTATCCAGACGTACCCAAAGGTCAGTTGCCGGTCGGGTTTCTCGCGCTGGATATCGCCGCCGCACTCGACATGCCGCTATGGGACCCCGATGCCAAGAACGCGCGGGTTGAGCCGAGCCATCACCCCGCCAAGGGCAATGGGTTGATCGGTCCCTCGGCCGAAGCGCCGGTAGCCGTTGTGGCGGCGAATGGTGGCTCGGACCTCGTCTACCTGCCGGGCAACGACAAGCAGGCGGCGCAGCGCATCGTCACCGCGCTGCAGGCGCAGGATTATGTCAGCGGACTTTTCGTGAACGATGCGCTGGGCAAGCTGGCCGGCACGTTGCCGCTCAGCGCCGCCAATCTGTTCGGCAAGGCGGTGACGCCACATCCGGCAATCGCGGTGAATTTTCGCTCGTTCGATACGGGATGCGGCGTTCCGGTCAAGTGCACGGCGGAGATTGCCGATGCCGGGTTGCAGCAGGGCCAGGGCATGCACGGCTCGTTCAGCCGGGCCGACACGATGAACTTCATGGCGGCGACTGGGCCGGATTTTCAACAGCACTTTGTCGACGAGGCGCCGGTCAGCAATGCCGATATCGGCAAAACAATCGCCCAAATACTCAAGCTGAACCTTCCAAATAAGGGGCAATTGGTTGGCCGCGTTATCGAGGAGGCCATACCAGGCGGCAGCATGCCGCAAACCGCTAGGGAGAGATTTGAGTCCGATGCGACCGAGGAAGGGCTGCGCACCATCCTTGAAACACAGCGGGTCGGCGACACCAGCTATTTCGATGCCGCCGGCTTTCCCGGCCGCACCGTCGGACTCTCGCGCCCGACGCCGGCTCAACTGGGTGAAACTCAGGGGGTGACAAAGGCTTCCTCCGCCAAATAGCATCGCCGCATCAGGTATCGCGCCGCCCGATCAAGCGGCGCGGCCAATAGGGGCGGAGGAACGCATGCCGGCTTTCGTTATCGCCGAGGTAGAGGTCACCAACCCTTCGGGCTACGAGGAATACCGACCACTCGCGGGCGCCAGTGTCGCGCAATATGGCGGCCGCTTTGTCGTGCGCGGCGGCAAGGCCGAGCGGCTGGAGGGCGAGGGCGGCGCGCCGCGGCTTGTCGTGATCGAGTTCCCCGATGCCGCGGCGGCGCGGCGCTGGTACGACTCGCCCGAATACCAGAAGGCATTGCCGATCCGGCTGGCCAATTCGCGGGGCCACGTCTTTATCGTCGACGGCGCCTAGGAGGGTTGCCGTGGCCGCCAATGCCATAGGCGCCCTGAGCGGCGTCACCGTCCTCGATCTGTGCAGTTATCTCGCCGGCCCCTATGGCTGCACGCTGCTCGCCGATCTCGGCGCCAATGTGATCAAGATCGAGTCACCGCAGGGCGACATGCTGCGGCAGTTTCCCTCGAGCCTGCCGAATGAAAGCCGGTTTTTCCTCGGCACCAACCGGGGCAAGCGCGCCTTGGCGCTGGACCTGAAGCAGCCGGAGGGGCTCGCGGTCTTGCATCGCATGGTTGAAAGCGCCGACGTGCTCGTCGAAAATTTCCGGCCCAGCGTGCCGGCGCGGCTGGGGATCGATTTTCCGCGGCTCAAGAAGGTCAACCCGCGTCTGATCTATGCCGGATTGACGGGATATGGCGATCGCGGCCCGCTAAGTGACAAAGGCGGCTTCGATCAGGTCTTGCAATGCCTGACTGGTATGGCGGTGTTCCAGGGCGGCGGTGCGGACAAGCCGCAGCTGGTGCTGGGCTCGGTGCTCGACTATTTCACCTCGGCACTGCTGGCGTATGGCGTAGCCGCGGCGCTGTTCCACCGCGAGCGCAGCGGTTCCGGTCAATATCTCAGCCTGTCGCTGTTGCGCAGCGCGTTGACTATCCAGGCCGGGCGCTTTGTCTGGGCCAATAGCGAAGGGCGCGACGTGGCGCGCGACTCCGGCGCCGGCGGCCTTACGGGCATACATCCCACAAAGGATGGGATGCTCTATATTTCAGTCCATTCTAATCATTTCTTCGCGGCGCTTTGCGAGTTGATTGGCAAGCCCGAATTGGCGAGCGACCCGCGCTGTGCGTCGATGCGCACTCGGGCGGCGCATGCGGCCGAATTGTTACCGGAATTGCGCGCGGGATTGGCGGCGCGGTCGGCACGCGAATGGGAGGAGATTTTCGGTGAGCGCGTTCCGTGCGCCGCCGTGCGCCCGATTGAGGATATGTTCGACCATCCCCAGGTTGTGGCCGACGATCTGATCGCAACGCTCGATCATCCGGTGGTCGGTGAGTACCGCACGATGACCAAGCCGGTGGCGTTTTCCGATACGCCGGGCCCCGCGCCGGTGGCATCTCCAGTATTCGGACAGCATAGCGACTCTATTCTTGCCGAATATGGGTTTTCCCCCACGGAAGTGTCGCGGATGCGAGATGCCGGGGTGGTCCGCTGAGACCGCGCTTGCCAGACGCGCTCCTGCGAGTCCAAAAACGATATCAGGAAGTTGGTTAGAAACGGCATGCGGTGAAGCAAGGCGTGCCACCGGCATTTCAAGCGCGCGGAACGTCAGATTCGCAGCAGACATACAACTGTTTATACTAGTACAACTAGGCGATTTATTATAAGGTGTACTCCTCAACCACGGGAGGAGCCCGATGAAACGTGTGATTGCCGTCTGCTCGCTGCTGGCCCTCGCCGCATGCGTGCCGCCGCCCCCACCCCCGCCGCCGGCCATGCAGACGACTGAAAGCACGATGATGGCCCCGGCGGGTGGTCGCATCTTCACTGTTTATTTCGGCTGGAACAGGTCCTGGGTTGGCCCCGCCGGCATGGCCGTTCTGCAGCAGGCCGCCGCGGTTTACCGCATGGGCGGTGTCGTGACCGTGCAGGTGACCGGCTTCACCGATACGTCGGGCTCGGTTCCCTACAATCAGCGCCTGTCGGAGCGTCGTGCCGGCCATGTGGCTCAGATATTGTCGCGCATGGGCGTGCCCTGGAATGTGATGGCGATCTCCGGTCATGGCGAAAACGACCTTGCCCTTCCGACCCCGGATGGCGTCCGCGAGCCGCGCAACCGGCGCGTGACCGTCGTAGAGTAAAGCATTGTGTCGGCCGGGCGGTGGACCGCTCGGCCGCGCTGCCTGACGCAACAAGGGCGCCGTTAATGGGGCCCTTGTTCGCTGTGTATAACAGGCGGGCGACGCGTCAGGCGTCGACCCTCTCATAGGGGAAGCGGCGGATTTTCTCGACGTTGCGCCCCTCGATGCGGATCAAGCGGGTCGAGCCTTCGCGGCGCGGCGAGTGGAGGTCCCCCTCGTTATAAACATAGGCCGCGCCGGGTGTCAGCGTGTAGTCGCGCACGTGTTTGACCTTGCCGGTCTGCGCCTCGCTGGCCGGGGACACCAAAGACCAATCGGTCATGATTGTCTCACCGACCGCCTGGCCATAGATCGCCCAGGTTGGGCCGTGATCATGCGGCGGGCTCTGCTTGGCCCCGTTATAGACGTGCCCCAGGATGCAAAAGCCGAGTTCCGGATCCTCGTACAGGATTTTCCGCTCCGGCCCATTCTCCGGCAGGTGTTTGCTCACAAATTCCGGATCGACACAGGCCTTTTTGACCAGATCGCAAACTTTTTTACGACCATCGGGTCCCGGGCTTGCGGCCAGCGCGTTATGACAATCGGCAGAAAACTGCTCGAGTGTGTAACTCATCGGGCTCCCCCCTCGTTCGCAGCAGGATACAGATAGACTAGGGCCAATGTTCATCGCGGGCAAGCGGCCCACAATGGCGTCGCCGGCCGAGCGCAGCGATATTGAGCGCATCGAGAAGGAGATTTTCATGGAGCCGGACCGAGCGACGCCACCCACTGCGTCCCAGTCCACGCAGCGGCTTGCCCGTATCGCACTCGCTACCGCGTTGGTGGCGATCGGCATCTGGGTGTTGTTCGACTTCCTGCCGGCCCTCGCCTGGGCGGCGGTGCTGGCGGTAGCGATGTGGCCGCTTTACATGCGCCTGTTGCGCATGATGTCGCCCACCGCCGAGCGCGTCTGGGCGCCGCTCAGCGCGACGCTGGCAATCGGTATTGTGTTCATCGCGCCGCTCGTCGTCATCGGTACGGCGGTGGCTCGCGAAAGCCATGTGGTTATCGCGTTTGTGTCCGAGGCTCGGCACCATGGGATCGCGGCGCCCGAGTGGCTCGAGCGATTTCCGCTGATCGGTGCCGCATTGACCAGTTGGTGGAACAGCAATATCGGCGATCCCGCGATGGCCGAGGAACTGGTAGGCCGCCTCGACATGCGAACCCTGACCGGATCGGTGCGCCAGTATGGCGGCGAGGTCGCCCATCGTCTCGCCATCTTCCTGTTCACCCTGCTGACGTTGTTCTTCCTGTTCCGTGATGGGCGTATGCTGGCGCAACAGCTGCGTGACATCAGCGATCGGCTGATCGGCCGCCGTGGAGAGCGCATAGCCCTGCAGATGATTGCCGCGGTGCATGGAACGGTGAACGGGCTGGTGCTGGTCGGTCTTGCCGAGGGCGTGCTGCTGGGAATTTCCTACGTCGTCGCCGGTTTGCCGTATCCGGCTTCGTTCGGAGCGATGACCGCGGTGGCGGCGGTGATCCCGTTTGCCGCCCCCGTTGTCTACGGCGTACTGGCGCTCTATCTCTTCACCATCGGCAATACAACCGGGGCCATCATCATCGCGGCCGTCGGAACGGTGGTGGTATTTGTAGCCGACCATTTTGTGCGGCCGTTTCTGATTGGCGGTTCGACACGCCTGCCATTTCTGCTGGTGTTGCTGGGCATTCTCGGCGGCCTCGAGAGCATGGGCTTCATCGGGCTTTTTCTCGGGCCGGCAATGATGGCGGCGCTGGTGGCGTTGTGGCGCGAATGGACGTTCACCCGGCTTGAGCCGGTACCCGACGAGGCTGAGGCCACCGTCATCGTCGACCCACGACAGGGCCGGGCTCACGGGGTCTGAAACATCGGACGTGGCACCGAAGAGTGCCACTGCGAACTGGTGGTTGACTCGCTTGGCGCGCGGGATTTTGCTTCGGTCCGACACATCGCAGCTCGTACGCGGGCGGCATCGGATCCGACGGAGGAAGCATGAGATACGTCTGCGATGCGCCGGGGAATAAGACCTGGTTTCGCATCGAAAACGAAGGCGAAGCCGTGGCCGAATCCGAGGCCATGCACCACGCTGTCGAGAAGTATTTCCGCAAGGAGCATGACAAGGCGGCGCAGAGCTTCCGCCCGGTCTCGAACGTCTATTTCGAGCAGGAAATCGGGTTGAAGGCGCACATCCAGCGCGAGATGCCGCTATTCCTAACCTTGCGCGACATGGATGGGACACCGCTGGCGACCGCGATGCTGCCGCCCAACGGCCATGACGATCGTAGCTTTCGCCCGATCATTGTGGGTACTGGCAATGCTGATCCATACCCGGATCAGGGCGACGCGATTCGGGCCTTGGCGCAGCATTACGGTATTACCCTGGAACGTGCCCGTTGCTACCCCTACCGGCGCGACTGAGCCCGCTATTTCGCAAGCCCCGGCATGCCAGGGCGCCGGCCTACCCACACAATAGCGGTGTCCGGGCTCATCGACGGGTCTGACACAAGCGGAGCTGCGACACTCGCCATCAGCAGCGCCGCCTTGAGCTGTCTCGCCTTGGCGGGCGGATTGTCCCGGTCGCGCACGACGATGGCTGTCCCCAGCACCGGATTGAGCACTCTAGGGGCGATCCGCTGAATCTCCTGGCCATCGATCTTCCAGCCGACCTGCAATAGCGCCGCAGCGATAGTGCGTGCATAATCGACGCTGTCATCGGCAAGCGGATGAGCCGTGATCCCGACTTCCTGCGGCGGTATTCCGACCAGACTCTTGATGATCTTCTGGCGTTGATCGTCGCTGACGGCCCGCGGCTTGTCGTCGGGCGGCATCGCGACGATGTCGTCGAGCCGGGCGCTGATGACTTGTGGGTCGAGGCGGTTCTGGACGATCCGGTTGATGATGTCGTTAAGCTGATTGCCGGTGTCTTGAGTGATGCCCCCGCAGGTCATCTCGACATAGCCCTTGTCGGTGCTGCCGATATTTGTACCGGTGATCTGGCACCCCGCCGCGCTGTCCTCGGCCCGGCTTGACGCTATCGATGCGAAAGAGACGAGAACGATACACACCAGTAACCGCAGCATCATGTCCGGCGCCCTTGAAAGGAAGTCACCGCTATCGTCTTCGCTCCGGGTTAATATTGAGTGACCGAATTCCAGGGAGGATCTGTGGATGAACCCGCGCCAGACTTTGCGTAAGCTTATCGAGCGCACCGGATACACGATGGTGCCGGGGGCCTATGACACGCTGACGGCGCGGCTGGTCGAGCAGGCTGGCTTTGCTGCGGTGTACCTGACTGGCGGCGGCTACTCGCGCGCCAATGGCTATCCCGATCTTGGGCTGCTCACGCTGACCGAAAATGCGCAATTCATCTCCCGCACGGTCGAGGCGGTATCGATCCCGGTCATCGCCGACGCTGATACCGGCAATGGTAATGCGATCAATGTGATCCGCACCGTGCGGGAATATGAAAAGACCGGTGTTGCCGCGTTCCACATAGAGGATCAGGTCGCGCCAAAGAAGTGCGGCCATTACGAGGGCAAGGACGTCATCCCTTGTGCCGAGATGGTCGGCAAGATCAAGGCCGCGGCCGACACCCGGCGCGATCCCGATCTGCTCATCATCGCCCGCTCCGACGCACGCCAGGTTGAGGGGCTGGAGGCGGCGATCGACCGGGTCAACGCCTATCTGGAAGCCGGCGCCGATATCGGCTTTGTCGAGGCGCCGCAGACGGTCGAGGAATTGCGCATCGTCGGCCGCTCGGTGAAGGGGCCGGCGCTGGTCAACGTGTTCGAGGGCGGCAAGACGCCGGTCCTGGCCGCGGCCGATCTCGACATGATGGGCTTCCGGCTCGGCATCTACCCGTCGCAGACTCATCGCGCCGCGATCCGCGCCGCCCAGCGGATATTGCTCGCGATGAAGGAAGACGGCGACACCAGTCGTATCGAACCCGATCTCGCCACCTTCCAGGAACGCGAGGATGCGGTCGGCACCGCTCATTGGCGTGCGCTGGAGGACCGCTACCTGCGGCTCGACTGAGCCGACGCATGGCTATGGGAACAGCACGGTGTTCTGCCGGCTGATGACAAAGGCGTCATGGCGCTGCAGGAAGTCGTGCACGGCTTCGGTAAAGGCGTCGGGGCGCTCAGCGCCTATCGCATGGGCGGCGTCGTAGACCAGCAGCAGGTGACAGTTCGCGACGAGGCGCTTGTAGAGGCGGCCCATCTCGGCCGGGATTACTCGGTCGCGCGTGCCGAAAATCGCCAGAACCGGGGTCGGCAGCCGGCCCAGCCTGTCTTCGAGGTCGGCATCGCGATCAGGGCCGCGCAGGCGCATGACGAGATCGCGCGTCTTTGCCGCGATGGCCGGTTCCGGCGGGACGATTGGCGGCATGCGTTCGGGATGGGCGTAAAGCAGCGCGGCCATCTGGTCCGGCGAGCCCGACGGCGGCTGCGTGCCGACAGGACGGATCGCGGCCGGCGCCTCGAGCACCAGCCCAAGCACCCGCTCCGGCGCCTGGGTCGCGAGCGACAATGCCGTGCGCCCGCCGAACGAAGTGCCCCACAGGTTGAAGCGGTCGAGCCGCAGCGCGTCAGCCGCCTTCAGCATCGTGGCGGCGAGTTCGGCCTGGCTCTGGCTGCGTGTGTTCTCGGGCGAGGCGCCAAAGCCGGGCATCTCGAACGCCATCACCCGGTAGTACCGCGCCAGCTGATCGTGCGCCCGGTTGAGCCGCATGCCACCGGCGCCATGCAGGTGGATCAGCGGCGGTCCGTCGCCGGCCTCGCAATAGCGGATGCGGAACCCGTCAGCCTCGACGTGCTTCTCGGCAAATCCGACGCCTGGTCGTGTCGTTTCCATCCCAGGCGCTCCTCAGATCTCGCGGATGCGCGGCAACACGGTGCGCCCGAACAAGTCGAGCGCGCTTATCAGCGCGTCGATGTCGCCGGAACCGGGCGGGTGCAATGACAGGTCGAGGACACCGGCTCCCATTACATCGCGGCAGCGCCTGATCTGCTCGACGACCGTGTCCGGGCCGCCGATAAAGGTGGTCGGCAGCACATTGCCGACGCTGGCGGTGCGCCTCTCGCCGGCGATGTTGCGCTGGTCGGCCTCGATCAACGCGTCGCGCAGGCTGTCGCGGACCGGGAACGGGGCGATACCGCGCTGCTGGTTCATCAGCGCCTCGGCCTTCTCATCGGTCTCGGCGAGCAGCATGTTGGCGCGGTAGACGATGTGCTCCGGCGTCGGCTCCCAGCCGTATTCGGCGCATTTCTGGCGATAGCGGCCGGTCGATTTCGCCATCACCTCATTGGGACCGTAGGACACCCCGAGCCCCAGGCGGTGCCGCGCCGCGAAGTCGCAGCTTTCGGCGCTGGTGCCGAGTGCGTAGGTCGGTGGGTGCGGCTGCTGCAACGGGCGCGGCCAGATCGAGATCGTGCGGTACTGGAAATGCCGCCCCTGCCAGCCGAACGGCTCCGGCTCGGTCCAGGCGCGCAGGATCAGTTCCATGCCTTCATCGGTGCGCTCGCGCGCCTCGGCGGGGTTGAGGTCGAAACTCAATGCCTCGTTGGTCGTGCCGCGCAACAGGCCGACGATCAGCCGCCCCTCGGCCATCGTATCGACCATCGCCAGTTCCTCGGCGATGCGCACTGGGTTGCCATGCGGCACGATCGGGCCGAGCAGCGCGATCTTCATATTTTTGACGATACCCGCGACATGCGCCGCCGCGACGATCGTCGAGGGCGTCAGGATGCGCGGCGAATAATGGTGCTCCGACAGGCTGACCCAGTCGAAGCCGATCTTTTCGACAAAGCGCAGCCGCTCGACCATCTGATGCTGCGCCTTGAGCCCGATCTCGGGGTCGTAGACCCCCGAGGGCACGGGCCATTCGCGCGGCATATCCGGGGGCGGCATGTACCGCCCGGTCTCGAAAAACGACACTTTCATGCCGCCCTGTCCTCCCGCTTAGCGCGCCGTTGCCGGCGTTATCAAGCGCGAGGGTAACACTGGGGGGCGGGGTTGGCGAGGTTGGGGGTGGCGAGCCTACCAAGCGGTCCAGCCGCCATCGACCAGCAGCGACGAGCCCGTCACCATCGCCGCCGCCGGCGAGGCGAGGAACACGACGGATTGCGCCACCTCGTCGACCGTGGCGGGGCGGCCGGCGGGGATGCGATCGAGGATCCATTTGCGGGTCTGCGGGTTTTCGAAAAACGGCCGGGTCATCGGCGTCTCGACAAAAGTCGGGGCGATCGTCACCGCGCGGATGCCCTTTGGCGCCAATTCGACGGCCATCGCCTTGGTCAGGCCCTCGACCGCGTGCTTGGTCATCACATAGGCGGTGCGGTTCAGTTCCGAGCCGACATGCCCCATCTGCGACGACATATTGATGATGACCCCCGACCCGGCGGCCGCCATCAGCCGCGCCGCCGCTTGCGCCGCGACAAACACGGCGCGGATGTTGACGTCGATCAGCAGATTAAGCGTAGCCTCTTCCACCTCCAGAAAGGGCTGCGGCCGGTTAAGGCCCGCGTTGTTGACCAGGATGTCGAGCCGTTCGAGCCCGCTGATGGCGGCGCGCGCCGCGCCGATGTCGGTGACATCGAAGGCCAGGGGCCGGGCGCGACCGCCCTCCGCCGCGATCTCCGCCGCCACAGCGTCGAGCTCGGCCGGGGTCCGGCTGTTGAGCCACAACTCGGCGCCCGCCGCGGCCAGCGCCAGCGCGATCGAGCGGCCGATGCCGCGCCCGGCGCCGGTCACCAACGCGATCTTGCCGTTCAGGCGAAAGGGGGTGGCGGCGTCCGGCACTATGTCTCTCCCGCTAGCGATGGCGCATCCTAAAGCGGCGCACTAAGGTTGGGCCAGCCAGGTTGGCCCGCCATGTTGGGGAGGATGGAATGCCGGCGCTGCACCCGCAGATCGAACGCGTGCTGAAGATCATCGCCGATTCGGGGCAAAAGCCGATCGAGTCGCTGACCCCCGCGGCGGCGCGTACCCAGATGGAGGAGACGGCACGCAGCCGCAAGGCCGAGCCATTGCCAACCGCGCGCATCGAAAACCGCACGATCCCGGGCCTGGCGGGGCCGATCCCGGTGCGCTTCTACTGGCCGAATGCCAGCGGCACCTTGCCGGCAATTGCCTATTACCACGGCGGCGGTCATGTGATCGGCAGCCTCGACACCCACGATCTGATCGCCCGTAATTTGTGCTCGCTGAGCGAGGCGGTGGTCATGTCGGTTGATTACCGCATGGGGCCGGAGGACAAATTCCCCGCCGCGGTCGATGATTCCTTCGCCGCATTGCAATGGCTGCATGCCAACGCCGCGAGCCTCGGGGCCGACCCGCAGCGCCTCGGGGTGCATGGCGACAGCGCCGGCGCCAATCTGGCGGCGGTGGTAGCGCTGATGGCGCGCGATGCCGGCGGCCTGGCCTTGCGGCTGCAATCGCTGGTCTACCCAATCGCCGATTATGGGCTGGTCACCGACAGTTTCACGAAATACGCTACCGGCTATGGCGTCTTGACGCGCGAGGCGATGGTCTGGTTTCAGGGCCATTACCTGCGCAGCCCCGCCGATGCCGAAGATTGGCGCGCCTCACCGATCAAGGCGAAAAGCCTTGCCGGCGTCGCGCCGGCGGTCATCGTTACGGCCGAATGCGACGTCTTGCACGATGACGGTGAGCACTACGCCGAGGCGCTGCGGCGTGCCGGCGTCGCGGTCGAGTACCGCGAATTCCCCGGCATGATCCACGCCTTCTTTGGCATGGTCCCGGCGGTGGACGACGCGCTCAACGCACAGCGCCTGGTCGCGACCGCATTCCGGCGTGCCTTTGAGCAGGGCTGACCCGCCAACACTCGCGATAAAGAAAAGGGCCCGGCGAACCGGGCCCTCAACCGTTCAGCTCAAATGCGCTTAGGCCGGGCGGGCCTGCGCTGTCGCTGGGATCGCGCCATGTTCGAGGGCCTCGTTGATTTCCTCGATCGTGCGGCCCTTGGTTTCGAAGCCGACGAGCAGGAAGACCATCGCCGCCTGGAAATACCAGAACGCGAGGAACAGCAGCGCCGGGAACAGTGCCGTCGGCACCACCTTGGGGCTGACGTAATCGGTCGAGCCGACGATCAGCGCCAAACCCAGCGGTCCGATGATCTTGCCGAGATTGCCAATGCCATAGCTGAACCCCATGCCGCTGGCGCGTAGGCGGCTCGGCCACACTTCGGCGATATACGGCCCGATGACCGCATAGCTGGCGTCGCCAAAGAAACGCTGCGCCATGATCAGCAGAAAGAATACCGACAGTGTGCCGATGTAGACATCGTAGAAATACCCCGCCAAGGCCATCAGGATCGCGGCGCACATGCCGATCACAAAGCCGGACCTGCGACGCCCGAGAGCGTCCGACATCCACGACGCGACGAGCCGCCCGAAGACGCCGACAATACCGACCCAGATCATCAGGTAGGAAGCCTCGGCCGGGGTGATCCGCAACACCATCACAAACAGCGCGGTGATCCACATCAGCAGGCCAACGCCGCCGGTCTGGCTGAGCGCGACCAGGCAGGCCGTGATCATGCTGCGCGGATACTGGAACAGGTCGCGCCAGCGGGTCCGTTCTTCATCGGCGCTGTCCGTCGGCAATTCGATCTCGCCGGGATCGACCTGCAATGCCCAGGCGAGCGATTTGCGGGCCTCGTCATAGCGCCCCATGCGCATCAGGAAGCGCGGCGATTCCGGCACCCAGTAGCGGATCAGCAGCACCAAGACGGCGGGTGTGAGACCCACGAGAAAGAGGCCGCGCCAGCCGATTTCCGGCGCGAGATACGCGCCCGAGATTGCTCCCAGCACATTGCCGGCCGGCAGCAGCACGGTCGTCAGACCGCTGACCCAACCGCGCTTGTAGCTGGGCACGAATTCCTGCACGAGCGGGATGTCGACGGCGATCAGCCCGGCATTGCCGAAGCCGACAAAGAAGCGGAAGAACACCAGGAACAGCCAGCCCGGGATCAGGGCGTTCTGCTCTGGCGTGAAGTACATGACACCCGTCGCGAGGGCGACATTCAGTGCCGTCAGGATAAAGACGGTGCGGCGGCCAATGCGGTCGCCCATCCAGCCCCAGAAAAAGGCGCCCGGCACCGCACCCAGCCCGGCCGATATCAGGACGATCGCGGATTGGCCGTAAGTGATGTGCCAATCCTTGAGGATGAAAGCGAGGACGTAACCAATCAAAAAGAAGTCAAAAAAGTCGAGCATGTCTCCCAGGTTGGCGGTCAGGATGATCCGCCATTGGTTACCCGTCAGCTTCCTTTGCTGCTCCAAACGTTCGATCATGACCTATGCTCCTGAGACGGAGCCGCCATGACAGCAACGGCGATGGTCGCGGCCGCTTGTATCCAGGATGTTGGGTGGTTTCTTGCTACGATCTCCCGACGTGAAGCCTCGCCCATCGGCCGCAGCGGTCAAAGCCGCGCGCCGTGGTTCCTCCTGTTCGAAATCGAGGCGGGTTTGCCCGCTCCCGGATTTTGCCTCCTATGCGGAAGCTGATTTATTCACGCCACAGAAATGCACAGCCGTCAAGTCCGATATGCGCAGAACTCATAACACTTCCGTGACTTAAGCGCATCCGCCGCAGCGGCAGCTACGCTCTTAAGGCACTAAGTAAGTCCCTTTCCCGGCGCGGCGCAGACTGGTGAGCGCCCCTTAACGCCGCGCGCGCCGTTGTGGCGGATCAGAAGAAAAGTGTGTGGCCTTAACCCCACTTCGCCTCACCGCCGACGGCGGTGATTGTGATGTGGCCCATTGTCGAATTGGCCTTGGCGCCGTGCCAGTGGCGTTCGCCGGCCTTGATGTGAACGACATCGCCGACATTGATCTCCTGCGGCGTGCCGCCTTCGGTCGCGACCATGCCGGAACCTGACACGACGACAAGGATCTGGTCGCAGGTGTGGGTATGCCAGCCGGTGGTGCAGCCCTGGCTGAAATTCACGACGCTGCAATTGTAGTTCTTCGAGTCGCCCGGCTCGATGATGGTCTGGCGCGTGCGCTGCACCGGCCCGGTCCAACCCTCGATGCGGTCGGCGCCCTCAACGGGGACGTCGGGAATGTTCTTCAGGGTCACTACGTTCATCGCGTCTCTCCCATGCCTTTACGATTATTCGGCATCGTAATGTGCCACCAATTCGCGCAGCCGCGGTATCAGTTCTTCACCATACTGCACCGCGTCAGGGCGCGGGTCGTAGCCGCGGATCAGCAGCGTCGTGGCGCCGAGCTTGTAGTATTCGAGGAGGGCGCGGGCGACCGTCTCGGGCGAGCCGACCAGGGCTGTGGAGTTACCCTGCGCACCCGTCGCCGCGGCGAGTGGCGTCCACAGGCAGGTGTCGTGTACAGCGCTCGCCGCAGCGGCCTGCAACAGGCGCTGCGAGCCAACATTCTGGCGCTGAGGTGTGGCGGTGCCGGCGCGGTTGGCGAGTACCTTGTCGAGGATCGCGCGCGCCCGCTCCCACGCCTTGGCATCGGTCGCCGCGAGGATCGGGCGGGTCGACAGGCTGAACGTGACACGTCGGCCGGCCGCTGCCGCCGCACCGCGCACGCGAGCCATGAAAGCAGCGGTTTCCTTGAGCGGTTCACCCCACAGCATGAAGACGTCGAGATGCGGCGCCAGCGACTGGATTGCCTGCTCAGAGCCACCGCCGCCATAGATCGGGATATGCGGCTGCTGATGGCAGCGTATGTTGGAATAGGTGCCGCGGGTTTTGTAGAACTCGCCCTCGTGATCGAATGGCGCGGGCTCGGTCCATACCCGGCGCAACAGCCCGACATATTCGGCGGAACGGCGGTAGCGGGCGGCGTGGTCAGCCCAGTCGCCGTCTTTTGCCTGGTCGGCGTCGCTGCCGCCCGAAATGATGTGCACCGCGAGGCGGCCGGCGCAGAGCTGGTCGAGCGTCGCGAGCTTGCGGGCGGCCAGCGGCGGCGCCACGAAACCCGGCCGGTGCGCCAGCAGAAAGCCCAGCCGCTCGGTCACGCCGGCAGCGCAGGCGCCGACTAGAAATCCGTCGGGCGCATCCGAGTAATAGCCGATCAGTACGCGATCAAAGCCAGCCCGCTCATGGATCCGCGCTGTTTCGGCGACCGTGGCGCTATCGAAAGCGGGACCGTGCGCCGGGATGATCTCCGACGACACGCGCGGCGCGATCCAGCCGATCATCTCTACAGGCATGGCGCATCATCCTTTCCGGCGCGGCGCTCGCCTTTCGCGCTGCGGTTTGCTAGGGCTTGACCTGTCAATACGGGAGAAAACGCCATGATCGCATTATGGGTAAAGGTCAAGGTGAAGCCGACGGAACGTGAGCGTTTCCTAAAGGCGATCGAGGTCGACGCGCTGGGCTCCGAGGGCGATGAGCCCGGCTGCATGCGCTTCAATGTGCTGCAGGACGCGCAGGACCCCAACACCTACTATTTCTTCGAGGTCTACAAGGACGAGGCGGCGCTCGAGGCGCACCGCGCGGCGCCGCATTACGCAGTGTGGCGCGCCGCGGCCGACACACTCGACGGCCCGACCCAGGCGACGCGCTGCGATACGGTCTTCCCGGCCGCCGCAGATTACTGGTCGCGCAACAAATAAGGGCTGGCATGTCGCTTGCGTCCCCTGTTGCAGACGGGGAGGCTTGCATGCGGGTGAAGCACATTGGCGGTTGGGTGTGCGGCGTTGTGCTGGGGATGGCGCTGATCCCCGTGACGATTCCGGGGGCGCGGGCCGACAAGGTCATGCGTGTCGCGATGACTGCGTCGGATATCCCGACTACCGGCGGCATCCCGAACAATGGCGGCGAGGGCTATCGGTTTCTCGGTTATCCGGCTTTCGATGCGCTGGTGAACTGGGACTTCAAGCACACCGACAAAACCGCCGATGTGGCGCCCGGTCTCGCGACCAGTTGGGAGATCGACGAAGCCGACCATACAAGGTGGATCTTCCACCTGCGCAAGGGCGTCAAGTTTCACGACGGCAGCGACTTCAATGCCGATGCCGTGGTATTCAATCTCGGTCGTATTTACGACGACAAGTCGCCGCAATTCGATGCGCAGGCGTCACCGATCGTACGCTCGGTGGTCAGCATGCTGAAGAGCTGGGAAAAGGTCGACGATTACACGATCACGATCAACACGACGGTGCCGTTCAGTCACTTCCCGTACCTGATCACGCGCCTGTTGATCGTCAGCCCGACTGCCTGGGAGAAGGCCGGGCGCAACTGGACCGAGTTTGCCAAGGCGCCGGCCGGCACCGGCCCGTTCAAGATCACCAAGGTGACGCCGCGAGTCAGCGTCGAAATGGCGCGCAATTCGGATTACTGGGACAAGGACCGCATTCCCAAGCTCGACCGCATGATCGTGATGCCGATGCCGGAGGCGAACACCCGCGTGTCGGCCTTACGCGCCGGCCAGGTTGATTGGATCGAGGTGCCGCCCGCCGACGCAATCGACAGCCTCAAATCCGCCGGCTTCCAGATCAGCTTGTGGCCCTATCCGCATACCTGGCCCTATATGCTGAATGTCACCGGGAACTCACCTTTCAAGGACAAGCGGGTGCGCCAAGCGGTGAATTACGCGATCGACCGCGACGGACTGGTGAAATTGCTGAACGGTACCGCCGAGCCGGCGACTGGCCTCTACCCCCAAAACAACCCGGTCTTCGGCACGCCGGAAAATCACTATAAATTCGACCCGGGGCACGCCAAGCAACTGCTCGCCGATGCCGGCTTCAAGGAGCCGGTCAAGGCGAAGATCATGATCTCGACCAGCGGCTCAGGGCAGATGCTGCCCTTGCCGATGAACGAATACCTGCAGCAAAGTATGAAGGAGGCCGGGTTCGACATCGATTTCGAGGTGGTCGAATGGGGCGCGATGCTGGTCGCGGTGCGCAACCTGCCCGACGCGCCGGCCAGCAAGGGGGTCGATGGCATCAATTGCAGCCTCAGCTACACCGACCCATCATCGATGTACCGCTATCACGACACCTTCAGCTTTTCGCCGGCCAACTGGAACTGGGGCCATTTCAGCGACAACAAGATCGACAACCTGCTGCTGAAGGCACAGGAAACCTTCGACCCCGGCGAGCGCGACAAGGTGCTGGCGCAGGCGCATGGGATGATCGTCGACGAAGCGCCCTGGGCGTGGATCGTTCACGACCTCAACCCGCGCGCCATGTCGGCCAAGGTGAAGGGCTTCCAGCCGGCGCAGAGCTGGTACCAGGATTTCACCAGCATCTCGATCGACTAGGTCCCGCCTCTCGATGTTTGATCAATACCCGCGATCGAAATCGACCGCATGGGTGTTGGCGCCGCACAGCAACACGCCGACCCGCTCCCCGGCCGCCGGGCGATAGGCGCCGCACAGCAGGGCCGCCAGCGCGGCTGCGCCGCCTGGCTCGGCGACAATCCGCAAGACCTCCCACAGCAGGCGCTGCGCGTCGCGAATGGCATGGTCCGGCACCAGCGCGACCCGCTCCACAAAGCGCTGCGCGATCGGAAACATCAGGGCGCCGACCTGGCGTGGCGCTAGCGAGTCGGCAGCGATGCCGCCCGCCGGGGCGCCGACCGGCTGCCCGGCGGCGAGCGCCAGATGCAGGGTTGGCGCGGCCTCTGGTTCAACCCCGATGAGACGCACCCGGGCGGCGTACCAGGCGGCGATGCCGCCAATCAACCCGCCGCCCCCCACCGCCACCAGCAAGGTCTCGATCTCTGGCGCGTCGGCCTCGAACTCGAGGCCGACGGTACCCTGCCCGAGCAGGGTCTCCGGCTGGTCGTAGGCATGCACCGCCAGCGCGCCGCGGCGCGCGATAAACTCTTCGCTGGCCCGCAGCGCGTCGGCATAGACCTCGCCGCCAACCACCAATTCCGCGCCATAGCTTCGGATGCGATCGAGCTTGGCGGGTGAGGTGATACGCGGCACAAAGATCGTCGCCGGCACCCCGAGCTGTCGCGCCGCGAACGCCACCGCCGCGCCGTGATTACCGCCCGAGGCGGCCGCCACGCCGGCATCCGGTGCCTGGCGGCTCAGCAGGCTGGCAAACGCGCCGCGCGGCTTGAACGATCCGGTGTGCTGCAGGAACTCGAGCTTCAGGGCCAGCGATGCAGCCTCCAACCCGAAATCCGCGCCCGCGACCCGCATGATCGGCGTGTGCCGAATATAAGGGCGGATCAGCCGCTCGGCGGCGGCGATGCGGTCACGGTCGATGCTCGGCATGCCCCGACCATAGCACGCGGGGGGCCGTTTTGCCGCCGCGTGCCGCGCAAGCGTATTGCATCCGCGACAGGTTCGCCTATCCTCGGCGCCCGCGCGGGTGTAGCTCAATGGCAGAGCAGAAGCTTCCCAAGTACCTTTAAGGGTATTCTTTCCTGCCTCATTGCGCCCCACAAACCTAGCAAATCCAAGGATTTAGGCCATTTCAGGAGTGCAAAGCAGCACATCCTGACCCGCCCTATCTCAGCTCTTGGAGGTGCAATTTTGGTGCAATTTTCTGATGCCGCGATCCGAGCGCTGAAGGCGCCGGATGCCGGGTACACCTACGTCTGGGATAGCTCGCTGCGCAGCTTCGGCGTCCGCGTTTCTGCCAAGAGCGGCTCGAAAGCCTTCTGCGTTCTTATCGGCAAAGGAAGGCGTCAGACCATCGGCAAGTACGGTCCCGGCGGACTTACGCTTGCCGAAGCGCGCGCCGAGGCTCGCCGCATCCTGGCGGAGCGCACGCTGGGCAATGTGAGACCGACGCACGTGGCGTTTGAGGATGCCCGCGATGATTTCCTGAACGAATGCGCTACGCGACTCCGGCCGATCACCGTGCGTCTTTATCGCCGGCATCTCAAGACCCATTATCCGTTCGGCCGTTCCAGCATCGGCGATATAACTCCACGCGAGATTGTCGAACGGCTCAATCGCCTCAACGATACGCCCGCAGAGAAAGAGCACGCCTTCCGTACTGGCAGAACATTTTTCACTTGGTGCGTTGGTCAGCATATGATCGAACGCTCGCCGATGGATACCATCAAGAAGCCTCCCGTTGGAGAGCCGCGCGATCGGGTCCTATCAGAAGCCGAGTTGAAAGCGGTCTACACGTACGCCAGACACTCTAAAACGGCATTTCACAGGCTCGTTTGTCTCCTCATCCATACCGGCTGTCGGCGAGGGGAGATATCTGCCCTTAGATGGGCGTATATCGGGTCGGATACGATCACACTTCCGGCCGAGATCGTAAAATCCAAGAGGTCTTACACGTTTCCTATCGGTCCAGTTACGCAAGAACTGATTGCCGCATTTCCGAGATACGATTCGACCTACGTCTTTCCCGCATCACGTTCTCATGTCCGAGGCATATCAACTTCAACAATCACTGGCTTTAGCGAGGGGAAACGAGATTTTGATCACGAGTGCGGGGTGACCGGCTGGACATTGCACGATCTTCGCCGCACTTTCTCCACAGAACTTGCGGCCCTGCATGTCGCTCCGCATGTCATCGAGCGACTCATCAATCACGCGAGTGGCACTATCTCCGGCGTTGCGGCTACCTATAACCGCTTCCATTATCTACCTGAAATGCGATCGGCCTTGCAAAAGTGGGAAGAAAAGCTCACAGCACTTCTATCAACAACGGAGGACCTGCATGGCTGAAGGCAACTTTTCCGACTTCATTGCGCAAGAGCGCGAGCGCTTGAGGCAAGAACGCGAGGCGGCCTTAGCTCAACAGCGTGAGCTGCAACAGCAACTCGCCGGTATCGACAAAGAGCTGTCAGCGATCGGTGCCTACGAAGCGGCTAAGACTGGCAAAACTGCGCGAGCTAGTTCCTCGGGCCATCCTCGCGCGACACGCCGCGGATCGAAGCGGGAAGACTTGATACGGCTGATCAATGACGCCGATGGTCTCTCTCGCGGCGAGATCATCGACAGGATGGGACTGAGAGGCGACAAGTCCGGTGAGATGTCGGTATCGAACGCGCTAACCGCGCTCACGAAGAACGGCCAGGTCCGCCGCGACGGCGGGAAATACTATCAAACCGTGTAAAAGGATTGGCGGCGGCTCAATTCTGAGTTGCCCCTCGTAATTCATGGTTTCCTGAGTTGGCGCCTTGGACGTTCTGAACGTCTTGTCCCCCGACCCTACGACTGGGAGGGCTTGACTGGAAGAATTGCCGATGTAAGATAATCCTAGAACCGAGGCGCATAGCGTCTCGTAGGCGCCAACGACGGCCGGGATGATAGGGCCGCCACTCCTTAGAAAACCCATTTGGGTTCGGGGGTGGAATCTGTCAGCGCCTTGCCTCCGAATCACAATAATCGGAGGCAATCATGTCTAACCTTATCAAACGGCCTAAGAGTCAACAGTCCGGTCGCCTTATTGGTGCGGCGCCCGGAGAATGCACCGTCTACGTCCCAAACGCTGCTAGCTTATCCAATTTCGAGCTTGCGGCTGCAGTAATACGAGCGCTTCATGCAGTACATCGCAACGAACTTATCAAGCAGCTTGGTTATTCTCGCGACGAGGCTGAAACCTACATTCAATACATTGCCACATCCCCAAAGACATTTACCAGATTGAATACTGACCTTGTGGTAGTCGCGTTTCAGCCACCGCCCGATGGTACGTTGGACCATGACCTGCAGCGACAAATATTTTCCAGCGTCCGGGGACGATTTTCGGCTCGTCGCAAAAAGCAAAAACCGTCGAAGTCCTACTAGGTGGAGCGCGTGCAATGCGCTTCCGCCACCACACCTCCATCATCAGTGATGACAGTCTCGCCGAATGGCTGCGTATGCTCAC
>JAFAYW010000236.1 GCA_019240125.1 Alphaproteobacteria bacterium | reverse complement strand
GACGGCCAGGATCAGGGTCAGCGGCAACCCGTTCCACAACAGCGTATCGACCGCCGAGAGGCCGAGGATGCCGCCGCCCATCAGGATAAAGGCGGCGGCCAGCCCGACCACCCACAGCCCGATCAACGGCCGGCCCCACCAGCGCTGATTGCAGCTGGCGCCGAGCATGACAAGGAAGATCAGGACGACAACCGAGGGTCGCCACTGCTCGTCATAGGGATAGCGGCCGAACAGAATAAAGCGCACCTTGGCGCCGATAAACGCCCAGCAGGCGCCGGCATCGCCGCTCGCCGCGCGGCAGGCCTGGCCGTTTGGCGCGCTCCACACCGCGTCGACCAACCCCCACCGCACCAGAGGCGGCACCGCCATCACCAAGATGTAGAGCGCCAGCAGGGTCAGCAGGCTGTTGAAGATGTTGCTGAACAGATTGGCGCGTAGCCAGGCGATGATGCCATGGGTGCGTGGCGGCCGTATCTCCTCGGCGACCGGCAGATCCTGGGTGGTCGCGTCGGTCATCGGCTCATCGCTCGATCAGCGCCACGGCGCGGTTGTACAGGTTCATCGACAGCGAGATCGTCAGGCTGATCGCCAGATACACCGCCATGATCAGCGAGATTCCCTCGACGGCCTGGCCGGTCTGGTTGATCGTCGTGTTGGCGACCGAGACGAGGTCGGGATAGCCGATAATGACCGCCAACGAACTGTTCTTGGTCAGGTTCAGATATTGGCTGGTGACCGGCGGGATGATGACCCGCAGCGCCTGCGGCAACACCACCAGCCGCATACGCTGGCCGGCGCTCAGCCCCAGCGCCATCGCCGCCTCGCTCTGACCCCAGTTCACCGCGAGAATGCCCGAGCGCACGATCTCGGCGATAAATGCGCCGGTATAGATCACCAGCCCCATCAGCAAGGCGGTGAATTCAGGCGACACCGTGTTGCCGCCGCTGAAGTTGAACCCCTGCAAATGCGGGATGTCGAGATGCAGCGGCATGCCGGCCGCCAGCAACACCAGCACCGGCAATCCAATAATCAACCCGAGCCCGGTCCAGCCGGTCGGGAAGGGCTGTCCGGTGCGCATCTGCCGCGCGCGCGCCCAACGCCGGATAAGCCAGGTGGCAGCCACGCCAACCACAAACGCGACCAGCATCCAGAGGAGGACGGGATGCGACTGCGGCACCGGGAAGGTGACGCCCCGATTGCTGACAAACACATCGGGCAGCGGTTGCCAAGCCTGACGCGCCGCGGGCGCGACATAGCGCAATGTGCCCCACCAGAAGAACAGCTGCAGCGCCAGCGGGATGTTGCGGAAGGTTTCGACGTAAATCTGTGCCAGCTTGCGGATCAGCCAGTTGCTCGACAGCCGGGCGAGCCCCATCAGCGTGCCAAGCAGCGTCGCCAGAATGATGCCGAGCACCGCGACGTAGAGCGTGTTGGTCAGGCCGACGAGAAAGGCGCGCGCATAGGTATCGGCCGGCGAATAGGGGATCAGCGACTCGCCGATCCCGAAGGCGGCCTCGCGACCGAGGAAGCCAAACCCGGTCGCGATGTGCTGGCGCTCCATGTTCGCCATCGTGTTGTGCACCAGGAAGATGCCCAGGGCGACAACGGCGGCGACAAACAACACCTGAAAGACGATGCCGCGAACGGCCGGATCATTCCACGGCGGCGGCCGCTTGGGCCGCAGCACGTTCGCGGAACTGGCGGCGGTATCGCTGGCCATCGCTACCGGTCCGCGTCGATCAGCGGATCGGCATTGCGTACATCAGCCCTCCCTTGGTCCACAGGTCGTTCTTGCCGCGGTCGAGCTTGAGCGGCGAACCCTGGCCGACATTGCGGTCGAAGATTTCGCCGTAATTGCCGACCATCTTGATCTCGTTATAGGCCCATTTCTCGTCGAGCCCGAGCGACTTGCCCATGCCCGGCGTGACGCCGAGCATGCGTTTCACATCAGGATCTTCGCTCTTCAGCTGGTCGTCGACATTCTTTGAGGTGATGCCCTTTTCCTCGGCCTGGATCAGCGCGTAGATCACCCAATCCACAACGTCGTGAAACTGATCGTCACCCTGGCGCACTGCCGGCGCCAGCGGCTCTTTCGAGATGATTTCCGGCAGGATCATGTAGTCGTCGGGGTTTGGCGCGCGCGATACGCGGATCGCGGCCAACCCCGATCGGTCCGTTGTAAAAGCATCGCAGCGGCCCGAGAAAAACGCTGCCACCAGCTCATCGAGCTTTTCGATGACCAGCGGCTTGAAGCTGATCTGGTTGGCGCGGAAGTAATCGGCAAGGTTGAGTTCAGTGGTGGTGCCGGGCTGCACGCAGACGGTGGCACCGTTCAGCTCCTTGGCGCTTTTGACGCCAAGCTTCTTGCCCACCATGAAGCCCTGGCCGTCGTAATAAACCACCGGCGCGAAGTCGAGACCGAGATCGGTATCGCGCTGCAACGTCCACGTCGTGTTGCGCGCCAGGATGTCGACTTCGCCCGATTGCAAGGCGGTAAAGCGCTGCTGCGCCGTCAAGGGAACGTATTTGACCTTGGTGGCGTCGCCGAACATGGCGGCGGCAACGGCCTTGCAGATATCGACGTCGAGCCCGGCGTAATTGCCCTGATTATCAGGCTGGCTGAAGCCCGCGACCCCGGTGCTGACGCCGCAGACCAGCATGCCGGCTTGTTTGACCTTGTCGAGCGTCTGCCCGGCATTGGCCACGAGCGGCGTGCCCGCCAGCACGAGGCCTAGCGCTACCGCAATCCCAGCCAACCATTTTACGCTCATTCGGTACCCCTGCTCGCGAACTTCGTTGCCGCGACGCTACCACGCCCGCGCGTAGCGCAGCAACGCGTTGGATACGCTCGCAAATTGTGAGCCGTCGCAACGCGCGGGCAGCCGCTACCAGAGGGGGTAGACGTTGTTGCCGGCATCCGGCGTCCTGGCCACGCGCCTGCGGCGCAACCGCAGTATACCCCAGGCAATGGTCGCGATCACAACCAGGGCGAGGATAATCCACAGTTCGAGCGGCATGGTGACAGTACCGAAGTTGTGCGGTCATTCGGCGGTGGCGCGGCACGCGGGTAGAAGGGCCGTCACGACCGGCTGCATGGCCGCAGCGACCGCCGCGTTGCCCGCCTCCGACAGGTGATACAGGTCAATGTAGAGGGGCGCGGCGTGCTCGTCAAAAAGCTGGGACAGGTCCACGGTATCCGGCGCGCCGGCGATCTCCGGGTGGCGGCGATAGGCGGCGATCACAGCGTCGAACAAGCGCCGGCGCAGCGTCACGTCGGAGATGAACTCGGCCTCGAAAAACAATTCGTCGGCGGACTTGACCCGCTTGGTGGTGATGACCGGCTGCCAGAAGAAGATCGGGCGGAAGCCATAGCTTTGTCCGAGGAGCCTGACCAGGCGCAGATTCCCCGCATAGGCCTCGACGGCTTGCTGAGCCAAGGAGGCCAGATCGGCTGCGGCCAGATCGGCTGTGTCCAGATCGGCTGCGCCGCCGGGCAGGGGTCCGCGCAAGGGCAGCCCCGTCCACTCGCGCAGCCGCCGCACGGTACGTGGGAACAGGCTGATCGCGGCGCCCTGCAACAGGGCGGCGCGGCGGTCGGTGAATAGCAGGTTGAACTCGGCGCGGCGCGACGCCTCGAACATGACACGGTCGGGCAACCCCGTATGCTCGACGCAGATCATCTCGTTGACGCCGTCGTAAAAAAGCACGAGGTCCGGCCGCTCGCCCTGTTTCAGCAATCGCTGCAAAGTCAGCGTTTCCTGAGTGTTGTTATGGCCGAGCTGGCCGAGATTGGTCACCGAGACCGTATTCCCGGCGGCACGCAGGCGCTGCGCCAGTTCGGCAGCGATGGTGTGATCGTCGCGGGCGCCCATCCCCATCATCGTCGAGCCGCCGAAGCACAGGATGCGGGTCGCGCCCGGGCCCGCCTCGTGCTCGCCCGGGGTGTCGCGCAGGCCGCGCTCATCGATCGTCACATAGTGGCCGCGAAACGGCCGCAGCCACCAGCCGACATAGGGCGCGTAATCGACCCGCACATGGCGGTTGAATTCGTCGAAATAAGGGATGGGCCATTCGGCGCCCTGATAGGCATCGGCGCGCGCGGTGCGGCTTGGTTTGCTGGCGGTTCCATGGCGCAGCCGCCGCAGCCCGCGCCGCAGCGCATCGACGCCGAATTCGGCGGCAAGCACAACGAGTAACAGGAGACCGACGACATTCCACAGTGCCGTGACGAAGCGGATCACCGTAGTGCCCGGCGGCGCGCGGCTTAACGGGGGGAGGCGGCGCTTCCGATATCGGCAATGATGCGCGCCGCCATCGCCGCCGGATCAGCGGCCTGCACGATCGGCCGGCCGACCACGAGGTAGTCGGCGCCGGCGGTGATCGCCTGCCCAGGGGTGCCGACGCGCTTATGGTCATCGAGCGTGCCGCCGGCGAGGCGCACGCCCGGGGTCACAACCAGCAGATTCTCGTTGTCGGGCATGGTGCGGATATCGGGCACGTCGTGCGGGCTGGCGATGATGCCGTCGCAGCCGAAGCTGGTGCACATCGCGACGCGGTCGCGGATCAGATCCTTGACCGGCCGCATGTAGCCAAGCTCCGCGGCGCCGGCATCATCCATGCTGGTCAAGATGGTGATCGCGAGGATCTGCAGATCGCTGCCGCGCTTGCCTTCCACCGCGGTGCGGACGATATCGTGATCGCCATGCACCGTGACAAAGGTCACGCCGCGCTCGGCGGCGCGCGCCACGCCCTGCTTCACGGTCTCGCCGATATCGTACATCTTGGCGTCGAGGAACACCCTGTTCCCCTTGGCGACCAGCTCCTCGACAAGCCGGTCGAAGCCCGGGGCGAAGATCAGCCACAGGCCGAGCTTATAGAAAGACACCGTGCCGTCGAGCCGGACGACCATCTCCCGTGCCGCTTCCACGGTGGGCAGGTCGAGCGCGACGATCAGGCGGTCTTCGGGGCGCGCGGGCGTAGAGCGTGTCATTTATTCCTGTCATGGCGAGGAGCCGCGGGCGACGCGGCAATCTCGGCGAGATTGCGTCGCCGGGCTCGCAATGACAATAACGCCGCCGAGCCGAGAAGGAGACAATCATGCCGAAGCAGCAGATCAAGTCAGACAAACTGCGCCAGCCAAGCGGCGTTTTCTCCCACGCCACCGCGGTCGAGGCCAAGGGCCGCCTCGT
>JAFAYW010000151.1 GCA_019240125.1 Alphaproteobacteria bacterium | reverse complement strand
CGGATACTGACCCGAAGCAGCGGCGCATCGACGCAACCTTAGGTTCGTACACCGCAGCGCGTTTGACACCGGCCCGCGCTCTCCTCAACCTTCCGGCCTGGGCCGCGCAGACGGTCGGGCGGGAGGGGCGCGATGGCGCAGACGATCGAGGGCTTTGTTGGGACCGCGCTCGATGAGGCGCGGCTCACTCCGATCCACTGGCGGGTCTTTGCGCTGATCGCGGCCGGGTATTTCTTCGATGTCTGCGACTACATCATCCTGGGGTCGCTGATCCCGGACATGATCCGCAGCAATTTCGCGACGGCCGGGCAGCTTGCGACAGTCGGCAGCGCCACGCTGTTCGGGCTGTTCGTCGGCACGGTCGGGCAGGGCGAGTTCACCGACCGGTTCGGGCGCAAGACGGTCTACCAGTTCAACCTGCTGCTTTACGGCACGGCCACCATTGCCGCGGCCTTCTCGCCCGATTGGATCTGGCTTACGGTGTTGCGTTTCATCGCCGGGATCGGGCTCGGGGCGGAGCAGCCGCTGTGCTTCGCCTATGCCGGCGAATACGCCCCGCGGCGCATCCGCGGGCGCGTCATCGCCGGAATCCAGATGATCGGCGGCGCGCTGGTATGGCCGCTCTCGACATTGTTCGCGCTCGCCTTTCGCGACACGCTCGGGTGGCGCGGCATCTGGATCGCGATCGGGATCTGCGCGCTGATCATTTTCCTGCTGCGCTTCTCCTTGCCGGAATCGCCGCGTTGGCTTGCGACCCACGGCAAGGGCGCGCGCGCCCTCGAACTGCTCGCGCGCATGGGTATCGCGGCGCCGCGCGAGCCGCTTGCCACCGACGCGGCGAGCGACACGAGAAGCGACCCGGTCGCGGTGGTGTTCCGCGACTACCGGGCGCGCGTGATCGCCGGGATGATCTGCTTTGTCGCGTTCTTCGGCGTCGCGCTCGGGCTCGGCACCTGGCTGCCCAACATCATGAACGAGCGCGGCTTCACGATCACAAAGTCGCTGAGCTACACCTTCGGCATGACCCTGGCGTTTCCCTGCGCCAGCATCTTCATGATGTACGCCCTCGAACGCTTCGGCCGCAAGGCGACGGCGGTCGCCGCGTTTGCGCTGGCCGGGCTGTTTGCGATCGCCTTCGCCAACGCCTCCTCCGATACGATGCTGCTCGTCGTCGGCTTCGTGATGATCTTCTTCATCCAGCTCGCCGGCAATTCGATGCAGGTCTTCGCCTCCGAGGTGTTCCCGACGAATGCGCGAGCTTCCGGTTTTGGCATTGCACAAGGCACCGGCCGGCTCGGCACCGCCTTCATCATCCCGGCCATTCTGTGGGTCCAGCACGAATGGGGCCTGGGGGCGGTGTTCGGCGGCATCGCCGTGCTGCTGGTCATCGCCGCCTACACCGTGACGCGGCTCGGCCCCGAAGCTCGCGGCCTGCCCCTCGACGTACTGGCCCCGCCGACCGGGTAGCGGGACGAAGGCGGCGCGCTCAGCTCAAGACGCCGGTCTTCATCCGCTCGATCAGATCTAGATCGATGTTGGCGCCGAGACCGGGGCCGGTCGGAGCATGCACGAGGCCGTTGCGGTCGACGGCGATGTCCTCGGCGAGGCCGTATTTCTGCATCGCGTCGGGCAGCAGGACCTCGAACAATTCGGTGTTCCGGATGGCCATGATGACATGCAGGTTGGCGACGTTGTTCAGCGAGTTGCCGCCGTGGTGCACCTCGAAATTCATGCGGAACGCCTCCGCGAGATGCGCGGCCTTGACGAGGGTCGTGATGCCGCCCTTGACCGCGACGTCGCCGCGCAGGAAGTCGGTGGCGCGCTCGATGATCCACGGCACATAGGCGTCGAGCCCGCCGATCGGGTATTCGGTCGCCAGGATCGGGATGTCGAGCTTCTGCTTGAGCTTGACGTAATTGTAGATGTCCTGGTCGGAGAGGGGGTCTTCGTACCAGTAGAAGTTCATCTCCTCGATGGCGCGGCCGACCCTGAGCGCCTCCTCGTAGCGGTAGCTCCAGGTCGAATCGAGCATGATCTGGTAATCATCGCCGACGGCTTTGCGCACCGCTTCGCACACCTTGATGTCGTCGCGCCAGCGCTGCGGCGGATGGATCTTGTAGGCGCGCCAGCCGGTCGCCTGGTAGTGCAATGCCTGCTGCGCGTACTCCTGCGCCTCGGCGTGGATCTCGGAGCTGGCATAAGCGGCGATGCTGTCGCGGCAGGTGCCGAGCAGGCGATGGATCGGCAGGCCCGCCGCCTTGCCGGCGATGTCCCACAGCGCGATGTCGCAGGCGCCGATCGCGCGCACCGTCGCGACCCGGACCCGGTTCCACAGCGCGCGGTTGAGCCGCTCGCGGTCGAGCGGGTCCTCGCCGAGCAAGAGCGGCTTCAGGAAGCGGATGAGGCTCGGCCCGTCGAGGCTCGCCGGGTTCGAGGAGGTGCCGAGAAAGGCATGCCCCTCGATCCCCTGGTCGGTCATGACCCGCAGCAACCCGAGATCGCTCTTGCCGGTCGGGCGCGCCGTATGGTGGCCGTAGGTCGTCGCCGGGATGCTCTCCCAGGCGAACAAGGTCAGCGTGACATCGGTGATTTTCATCTTCCGCTCTCCGGCTTGAGGCACACCGCTGCGCGAGAGCATACCGTCATTCGCACCCTGTCAAACCGCTTGCCCGCATTCTCTCCTGGGATCCTTCTCCAGCAGCCTTGCGCTGCTTCACATCACTCCCACTCGATCGTATCCTGCAGGGTAGCCCATTGAGCGCCAGTCGACTAAAACGCCGTCCGCTATTGAATGCCATCAGCTTTACCGGCAGACGGCTTTGCTGTTGTCCCCTCTCGTAAATCGCCGGCGCTAGCGTTCGCGACGGTCGCCCGGCGACGAAGCTCGTCCGCGACCTCCTGCTTGTTTCCGGCGGGAAGCCCGAACACACCTGGGGTCCAGTGATCGTCGGGCAAGGTCTCACAATCGGCAAGGGCCGCGGCTTCATTGCCGAGCTGGGCGTGACAGTCCGCCCGGATCAGAGGGCCGAGCGCCTCCGGCCAGCTGGCGGGGTCCATCTGCTCGCAGCGGTCGAGAGAGGCTATCGCTTTTTTGTAAAATTCCATCCGATGCAAAAGCCGGCCCTTCGCACGGTGCACCACGAAGTTCTCTTCGAGTGCCAGGGATCGGTCGAGGTCGGCTAAAGCAAGATCAGCCCTGTCAAGGTGTGACCAGGCCCAGTGACGACTGAAATACGCCCTTCGATCCGTGGGGTAATGTTCGACAAGCTTGTTGGTAAGCGCCAGGAACTGCTGCGGGTCGGTCCGGAGAAGGTGAAACTGCCGGTCAATATCATCATGGGTGACCATATCGTTCATACCGTTTCCCTACCATTCCCCAGGCGATCGAACTGCCGATCAGACCGCGTTGCCCCCGCAACGTTCGGAGACTTGCCCTAAAAGACAACTGCGGTAATCTTTGCCGGGTCCCAATGGGCGCACGCATACGAGTATTGTGATGAGCAGCAGACGAAAGTCAGTCCTTACTGAGACCTTGAAATGACAGTCTCGCCTCTATTGTACGATGGTGTCGTATACATCCCCACATCTTACATCGTCGAGCGCGATGGATATTTCGTTGAAGATACGCCGATCGCATCAGTGCCGGCGGAGCAAACGGAGCGCTTGAGACAGGCGATCATGGCAGCAATCGATCGGGGCAACCCTCCGATCAGCCGCGCGGAGGTCATAGTCTGTCGAGACCAGAAAAATCCTCCTATGTTGGCGGCTACCGGTGCTCGATCCTGGTATGTCCTCGATCGTAAAATGCAAGGTAGCTGGAGGATGGTCGAAAAGACGGCCTCTGTGAAATTCAAGTCGATCAGCCGATGAAAACGCATGGCTGGCACGAAGACCAATCCAAGCGAATCCAATTCCCGCCCGGAACTCCGGTCGAAGATGTGATAGAATGCCTTATTGCCATGATCCAGGCGTGCGCACAGGAATAAAGGTCGACTCGGCATTCGTCTGATAACCCCTTCAACTTTGTTTGTCACTGGTCCGTTCCTATCGGGTACTATCGACGCCTATCGCCTACGTAAAACACGCTGATGCATTCCAATGCCGCCGATTGCCGCCGACCGTACGCTCCCCGTCATTCCCACTCGATTATTTTGAGTCATCGTAATCCATTGAATCGGTGCAGGAACGTTTTTCTGCACACAATGAAGAACCGTGTCCCTCGATCTGTCAGAAATTTGCGCTCTTGAATTCACAGGAGAATTTCGCCCATTCAGAATCGGTTCGGTTTCAGCGACTATCGGCAGCGATCGGTCGATTTGTGGCGCTGTTGACAATAGCGCGTCATCGGTTTGACTGAGAAAAACGACCGTCAGCCCTGCCGCCGGGCACGAGCAGTAGCTGCCCGACGGCGGAGCTCGTCCGCGACCTCTTGCTTGTTTCCGGCCGGAAGGCCGAACATGCCCGGCGTCCAATGATGATCCGGCATCGTTTCGCAGTCAGCGAGCGCGGCCGCCTCTTCACCAAGGTGGGCATGGCAATCGGCGCGAAACAACGGACCGAAACCGCCTCGCCACTGGGTCGGATCCAATTGCTCAGAGCGATTGTAAGCATCGATCGCTTCGCGATACCGGCCAAGGGAACGCAGCGCCTTCCCTCGGGCGCCGTGTGTGGCGTAATGATCCTCGATACGTAGCGATTTGTTGAGATCAGCCAAAGCTAGATCGAAGCAGCCGAGCTGCGACCACGCCTGGTGCCGAACGAAATATGCGTTCGCATCTTGGGGGTGCTGCT
>JAFAYW010000261.1 GCA_019240125.1 Alphaproteobacteria bacterium | reverse complement strand
GCCAACATCCGCAACCCACATACGCGGCGCGCCTACTACCGGGCAGCGGAAGAATTTCTTGCTTGGTGCGCCGCGATCGGCGTGAAGTCGATCGCCGATGTGCAGCCGCTGCACGTCTCGACCTGGATAGAGGCGGCAACACACGAGTTGGCTGCACCCTCGGTCAAGCAACGGCTCGCGGCGCTGCGCCACCTGTTCGCCTGGCTGGTCAATGGCCAGGTCACGCCGAGCAATCCGGCGCATACGGTGCGCGGGCCTCGGCATGTCGTCACCTCAGGACAAACGCCGGTGCTCGATCCGGCCGAAGCGCGCGAATTGCTCGACAGCATCGATGTCTCGACACACGCCGGGCTGCGCGACCGCGCCCTGATTGGGTTGATGGTTTATTCGTTCGCGCGGGTCGGCGCGGCGCTCGGCATGACTGTTGAGGATGTCTACACACAGAACCGACGCCTCTGGGTACGGTTGCGCGAGAAAGGCGGCAAGCGCCACGCGATGCCATGCCACCACAACCTCGACGAATACCTCGTCGCCTATCTTGACGGGTGCGGCCTGCGCGATGATCCCAAGGGGTGGTTATTTCGTACGATCGGGCGCGGCACCGGCCAGCTCAGTCGCACCGTGCTGCCGCAGGCGAATGCCTATGCGATGATCCGTCGGCGCGCCGCGGCGGCCGGCACCGATACCAAGCTGGGCAATCACAGCTTCCGGGCGACCGGGATCACCGCCTACCTCAAGAACGGCGGCACGTTGGAAAAGGCCGCGGCAATGGCCAACCATGCCTCGACGCGGACAACGCAGCTTTACGATCGCCGGCGTGATGAGGTCAGTCTGGATGAAGTCGAGCGGATCGTGATCTGACAGCTTAAATCGACCAAGGACAATCTGTGGTAATACATCCTGTCGTGACCATTCTAGATACAATCGCATTTTTGCTTGTAACGACAGATTTATATGGCGACAAAGTGAGTCATACTTTTGTCAGTCGAAATATTGAATTGGATTCGTTGCATTTAGAATGGAAGGATTTTTTACGTATTACTATAGGCACATTCATTTCTTTATTTGGCCTACTTATAGCCGCCCTACTTTTTACTATCGCGTTGCGCTACTTTATGATGAGCGCAGGATTTGTAGATATCTCTAAATTTCATGACCACAGCCAAATTATGAATAATCCTCATATGGACGCCTTGTTAATTGGTCTATTTTCTTTATGTTTTATGTCGGCGGGATTTCGCGTCTATAAATTTGGAGTGGATGTCGGTGCAGCAATTTGGATATTAATACTGTACAAGTTGTTAGCACGGCCCCTTAAACGCGGGATGCTTGTCCTTGGCGCAACGGTTTTTATTATTTCCCGAGTTTTAGATGCTAGCACGTGATAAACCGGATTGAACTAAACCGCTTCGCGGTAAACTAGAATTATCACGTAGAGGTTGGTAATGGTTCGTCGGCGTTGGTGGTCCCTGCGGCATGCGCCTAATGGCGATGAGAGCGGGCAGCGCAGCCCGCTTCACCGCCGTGGCATCACGCCCGGTCGTAGGGATAGATAATGTCGCCGTCCTTGTACTTTGTGGGCCACAGCACGACCGGCTCCTTGCCGCTCTTGAACTGATCGAGGCCGTCACCTTGCAGATGCTGGTACTGCACGAAGATCAGGCGCGATGCGGCGAGTTCACCATTTTCGCCGAATTTGAGGTCGCCCATTAACGTATCGAAGGTGTGCTGGCGCAGCCAATCGGCGACCTTGTCCTGGTCGAGACTGGCGGCGCCAGCAATCGCTTGCGCTAGCACCTGCATGTAGGCGTAGGCCCACGGTCCGAGATAATAGCCGAGCGGGTCGATGCCTGCGCCAGCAGCACGCGTCTGGTACTTGGCCAGGAATTCCATGACCCCCGGAAAGCGCATCGTGGGCGCCGGAAACCAGATGTCGTAATTGACGATGCCGTTCATCAGCGCCCCGAGCTGCTGCTTGATCGAGGTCGTCTGCAACCCAACCATACCGCCGCCAAAGAGCTTGGTCTTAAGGCCGACCTCGTTGGCGGCCCGGACCATACCGACGCTATCGGGTGGATAGGACGCGACAAATACAATGTCAGGATTTGTCGCCTGCACCGCGCGCACGATTGGCGTGTAGTCGACGGTCGCCGGCGGATAGGTTCGGTCATAGACGATGTTGAACCCAAAATTCTTAGCGTGCTGGCGAACGCCAACAGCCGTGGTGCGTGGGAATTCGGCGTCGGCAGAGACGATCGCCAACGTCTGCGGTTTCGGCTGCTGCCCGGCGGCGATCTCGAAAAACCCACGGCTCTGGTCGAGCACCGGGTTGGGGCCGCTTGGCGTAATCGTGAAGTAGTTCGGGTAACGGAACTGGTGGTTCACCGCCAGCCCGAATAGCGACAGGAAAACCCGGTTGTGGGCGATGACGATCGGCATCGCCGGCGCGATCATGTTCGTCGCGTAGCCCGAAACGACAAAGTCGACCTTGTCCACGTCGATGAGCTTCGTGTAGATGCCGGGCACCGTTGAGGGATTGCTCTGGTCGTCGTAATGCACAAACTCGACCGGCCGACCGAGCAGCCCGCCTTTCTGGTTGATATCGTCGCGCCAGATTTCCATGCCGAGCAGCGCCATCTTGCCGTTGGCGGCGAGGCCGCCGGTCAGCGCCATGCCGAACCCGATGCGGATCGGTTCAGCGGCGGCGGCGCGGCGGGGATAATTTGCGGCGGTTACGGCCATAGCCGCTGCAGCGCTGGCACCAGCCAAAAGCGAGCGTCGATGCATTTTCCCCCCGAGTTGCATAGATACGCTTTCCGCGCAGTCTCACGCGAGGCGCGTATCTGAGCAAGCCGGTTCAACTATCCTCTCCTGGTGCCACGGCTCGGCGCGGCGGCGTTCGTAGCGCTGCCGGTTGTCGGCCAGATGCTCGCTTTGCCGGTTCGACCGCTTATGGATTGCTCGGCCTGGCGCCATGCCGGCGGCGTCATACGCGTTATCGGACCATCCACTTCGCCTAGGGGGAAGGCGTCATTGCGCTGGTCGGGGGCACCGGAGCACTTTCGCACCGGACTTCTGCAACGGCTAAGCCATTGATTGCAAAAGCCGCGCGACACGGTGCGAATTGTTGATTTTTGCAACGCTAAACCTAGTCTCTGGAAAATATGGGCGGCAGATAGGCGGGTTATCTGAATCGTCGGCCCAACCAAGGCTCTAAGATTTTTGGTCAGATTATCAGCCACGCCTGTCTGCTTTTCCTGTGCCAGGCCCAGAAAGGGCGAAAGGCTGCGATGAAGAGCAACAAAGCGCTCCACGCTGTAATGCTCGGCAGTCTCTACATGACAGAAGAGCCTTTCGGTAAAAGCGGCTGTCTGTAAAGGCTTGGAAAGCCCCCAAAACACCGCCGCTATTTCATCACGGGATTGCCTCTGAATCGGCTGCATCTAATCCGAAAGCTTGAACGCGTGCTCGACGGCCTCGGCCTGGTGGGCCATCGGCTGTGGTTCTTTGTTCCACAGCAGCACGACAAATCCATTCGGTACGAGCAATTCTTCAATACGTTGCACGCCTCGCTTTTGGTCTATCCAGTGAAAAGAGGATGCCGCCAGAACAATATCGAATGGCGAGGACAACTCAGCCTGCTCCAACGTGCTTGTCTGGAAGGAGAGACCTGAAAAACCGGCGAGAACTTCACGAGCAATGGCCACGAAGTCGGCATTCGGCTCGACACAGACGAAATTGCCGCCCAGCGCGGCGAAATCCTGTGTAGCGGTGCCCGGCCCGCTGCCGATTTCCAGAACACGGCTATGTTGTCGCCATTCGGCGACGGCCGCCGCTGCTTTCGCCAGGGCAACCGGATAGCGTGGGCGTCCTTCAACATAGAATTGGGCACCGCTGGAATACCAATGCGCTTTTTCCTCGTCAGTTTTCTTATCGTAAACGCTCAACCCTCATCCTCTCGCTCGTAACGGTCCCATAAAGTCCATTATGGAAATAATTATACAATAATGGTTTGGGAGTGCTTCTGCTCTACTATAGAACAAACAAATTAAAATGACCTAATCGGCAAACCTCGAAAACCGGCGCAGCGCGTGCCACAGTGCGTCATGGCAGGGGTGCGGGTCAGTGTGGTTTTCGATTCCGGGGCGCGGATTGGCCCCGGTAAAGCGAGGCTGCTGCAATCGATCCACGATAGCGGATC
>JAFAYW010000213.1 GCA_019240125.1 Alphaproteobacteria bacterium | reverse complement strand
ATGCCGGAAGTGAACCCGCTTTTCGTGGCCCGTTACGGTGACGCCGGTGCCGAGCGCCGCAACCTGCAGAAACTGTGCCGGCGAGAGCGCGACAATTGCGTTGTCGGGGACTGGACTGATTGTGGGTCGCCAGCTCTCGTCCAAGATGCGTCGAAGTGCCGTGGCAAACGTCCACTCACCAAAGTCGTAAAGGACCTTAATATGTGCAGCCATCCCCATCCGGATGATCTCGGCAATTGAGTGATCTTCGACATAAAGTTCGCGGCCCAGGAGCTGTGGGAATACCCCGCGGCGCGTAAACACGACCGGCCGCTCCGTTACCATGGCGATACTTATCAGAGATTCCAGCTCCTGCGTCCGTGCGGGGTCATTATTCGCGATGATTAGGCTACTCTCACCGAAATAATCCGGCAGACTTCTGTCGCCCGACTTCAGAAAAGCCCAACTGACGTGCGGCTGAGCCTCGCCAGAGGGTGCCGTCCCTTTTTTCGCGACCGCCGCCGGATCAGGTGCATCGCACTCTACCACGACTTCCGCTGTCGGTACTTCGCCTAGCACCTTCTGAATAATTTCCTGCAGCAATGCCGAGTTCGCCGAAAAGCCCAGGAGGACGATACGAGCAGGTGTTTTCAAGCCCGCGCTGGTTGTATGAAATGGAATGATCGGAAGTCTTGGAATGATAACGACGTTTGCCCAAGTATAGGGGTATTCTGTCTCCCGCAGCTCATCTGCGCGGGGGATAATGATCTTTCTGCACGGCAGGGTGGAGACAATTGCATCCAATTGAATGCAAGCCGCTAGATCGTAATCTACGAAGACGATCCCTGCGGCGCCACTCGGGCCGAGCGAGGCGAGTGTCTCGACGGCAGATTCGTAGGATATGTGCCTGATCTGGTGCTGCCTGCTTCGACCGATAGAATTGGCGATCTTCCGAGCATAGTCGAAGGGATTATCCGCGCCAGGGCTGTTGCGCGAAATCACGAAAATCGAGTCTGTTTGAGCGATGTGCGGTACGCATTTCTCGATGTGCGGCATCGTTATGATACCCGCATCGCTCAACATCTGGTGAAACTTGTCTTGGAATCGTTCCTTGGACCATTCCTGTTGAATCAAACGAACTGTTTTCCCGGTCGTGGCGATGGCTTTTCTCAGGCCTTGGAAGGGGTAGGGCTCGATATACCGGTGAATGTGCCTGAAGGTATCGTTTGTGAGCGTCAGAAGCGGTTGACCGGAAATAATGCACTGATCCGTTGTAGCGGATAAACCCGGAAGAGCGCGAGTATACATAAAACAGTTCAGATCATTCTGGGTACACCACTGCACCAATTCCGTTGGCGACAGAAACTCATTGGTGAATGACACTTCGATGCCCGGCTTTGCAATTTGCCGGCAGACGTCTTTTACCCGCTCCGCATAGGGCATTCTATGAATGATGTCGGTCTCAACGTACTGACCGTGGGGAATGTTGATCCGCACTATGGCTTTATCGAATTCCCGATTGACCGCCTCAACGAGCAACTCAAAACCCTTGGCCGGTGTCCCGAAACCGAAAGATCCAATAGTAGGGACGGCTCCGCGGAAAACCCGTCCTTCACGACCATCCATCTCCAGCGGACGCGGGAATGCAACAAGCCTCCCGTTCTCTTCAGCCGTTGGATCCAGCACCATATAGCCATCAAACACCTCCCGCGGGACCAACATCAGAGGGTCGCCAGGCGCCAGCTCGAGAACAACCGTAAACTTGGGCACCGGTAGTCGTTTGATAGCCAGAGGGTCTATGTCCGACGCCATGGTAACGAAGTGCCAGTTGAAAACATAGAAATCGTATGTTTCATCTTCACGTATGCTAGCGGCGTCGTTAAGATGTAGGAGTCCCTCCGCATGAAATTTACCGATATCCAAGGTATCCAACGAAAAGTATGACATATCGTAGTAGGGGGAGTGCCTGATGCACTCGAATACCATACGACCGCTTTCGTATATGCTGCAACTTGCCTTCGCGGTGTTGACAAACGCTCCGCGTGCTTTGACCCGAGCCCTGTCAGGTCGCTCCTGACCCCCTATGTGCAGAGTATCCGCCATCTTGGTCAATGCCTCCAGCTGAGCGCCAGCAGCTCTCGTCGCCGATCAGTAGGTTTAGCAATCGGTCAAAAGAAGATTAACTAGAGTATAATTCGGGCGAGGAACCCGGTAAGTATGCCGGGCGCCAAGACAGTCTGCCACATCAACTCGCGGGTTTCTGGAAAAGAAGGTCCAGATGAGTGGCGCCAAGATCGCCCTTCATGGATTCGAATGTGGTATCAAGAAGGGCGTGGTCGGAGCCGACAAACTTTACATTTTCATCTCGACCGAGGATCGAAATCTCATAGCCTTGAGCGACTAGATCATCTACGAAATATGTCTCGGGTGCGGCGGGATGATACTCGGCGATGATAGGGGGATTGAATATTGATAATGAACGCCGCGCTCCTCTTAATACGCTACCTTCGCGCCCCTCAACATCAACTTTTATGAGGTCGAGGCGCTCGAACGGGGGTAGCGAGCCATCCAGGGTTCCACATAGTATTGTCTCAAAATTATAGTCTTCAAGTGCTGGGTCTTTATCGCGCCTGACAACCTTGTTACTCCCGGTGCTATCGATGGAGATATTCTCCAGTCGCACGGCGTCTGATAGTGCCAGGGGGACAATGACAATATTTTTACGTTCATAGCGCCGCGCGCTGCTTTGAATAACGCGGCAGTTCTCGATGCTCGCATCGACGGCATAGACGCGGCCGGTCGTGCCGACAAGTTCAGACGCGACCATGGTGTGGACGCCGACATTAGCGCCGATGTCTAAAAAGGTGCTCCCGTTCTTCAGAATATTCCGGATGATCTGAGCCACCCAAGGTTCGTAGCTCTTATCGCCCCGTACGTTTTCCGCGTATACCCAGTCGTTATCAGGTATCAGTGTATCAATACCGTTGATACTGAGCTCGATCAATCGGTCTTCAAATGCGTATGCCGCGAGCTTGGTATGCTTAGATCTGAATTCTGTACTCTCAAAAAATACCGAAGCAAGGTCAATTAGACGTAACTCAGGATGTCCCATAGCGTATTCAAGATATGCCGACTTCCCACCTGGGTCTGACTTTCTTCCAAGTATCAGTTCGTATAGAAGCTCTATGTGCTCGGGCTTAATGGCGCCGGGAACATGGATACTTTCGACAAGCTGTTCAATTTGCACAGAGGGCATTCCGTTCAATATCCTGCAAAGTGGGCGCGTCGGCGGGTTGGGTCCATGAAGAGCGTCAAAGCTGGTATAGGTTACACGATAAGCGAGACGTTGTGCGCCACAGGCGGGCGTGATCACTGGAACGCGGTGCAGGTGTGACAGACGGGTAGGGCCATTGCGGCCGGCTAAGCGCGGGGAGAGGCCGCCCGCCGGCGACGTCGATCATCATGGCGAGCCATTTAGACGGGCGGCGTTTCAAAGGCATTCGCCATGAACTCGGCGTATCGGGCAGCCGTTGCGCCGACCGACGAGCCCGCTGTCTACAGGCCGGCGCCGAAACGGCATTCTGCGCGGCCGGACGGTTGCGTCAGAGACTATGTTGGCCAACCCGTCGCTTTCGGATATCGGTGCGCGTTTGTGGCCATCGCCAGCAGACAGGCTTGGCGTCGGATTTTCGCTGGTGCGCACCAGACTGCCTTCTCCACACGCGCTGTTTAAGAAGGGGTGCTTTTACACCATGGTGATAGGCCGGAAAAGCCTCTCCGGCCCGACGCCGCCTTCGGGACGCTCTTCCGTCGTGAACGGGCCGGACCAGCTCATACCGGCAGGCTAAGCGTGGTTTGCACTCGGTGCGGGCTTATGTGGCGGCGCCATACAGGCGGCTGAGAGGTTCCAGGGCCGCCCTCATCGACATCGTAGACTCGGCAGTACGTGCCGTACATCCAACTATCTCTCGGGCATGCGCAATTGAATGTGGTTGAGGGAGTGTGGGTGCGTGCAGCCGGGCGGGTGTAGTTTGGTATGGGGACGGTGCGTGGTCGGCCCCAAGTGCGACAAATGGAAGCCGGGACGTCGAGAGCCCGGCCCGATCATCCTGCACTCGCCGGAAGGCCTGTGCCGATTTGCTTGTTGCGACGACCTCTTTCCTCGATGCGCGCGACAGAATAAGTTAGGTAATGTATTCTTCTCGCTCGATATCTGGAAAGCGGCTGACAACGTGACGCAAATGTACAGCCCATGAACCGACGGCGTGTGACCCTCACATCGAGGAATATGCGCTGGCGCTGTTGCGATAAAAGTAATGATTGATGTTCGTGAAGGCGATAATGGCCGTCGCGACATGGTGCAGGAGTTATAGTAATGGCAAATCAGATCATGGCGCCGATATCAGTCGGAGAACTGTATGATAAGATATCCATTTTGGAGATCAAGCGTGAAAGAATAGAAGATGCGGCTAAAATGAAGAACATCAGTTTCGAGCTAGAGCTTCTAAACACTATCGCCAGCGCGTTGCCGTCACCTAATGGCGACATAGCGATGTTCAGAGATAAACTCAAAGAGGTTAACGGACGCATATGGGATTTGGAAGAGCGCGTGCGAGCGCTCGGCGTCGCAAAAAATTATGGAGAGGAATTTATCAGTGTCGCCCGATTAATTCACGAGATGAACGATACCCGAGCATCGATTAAAAAGGTTCTTAATGTTAAATCAAACTCAGAAGTCGTCGAAGAGAAAAGCTACAGTTTGCCGAAAAACTAGAGCACGCTGCGCCGCTGCGACCAGACGCAGCTCGCTTGAGCGATGCGATCTGGTCGCCTCAGCTGTTTGCTATGGATGTGCGCGCAGGGTATTGCCCGCCCGTCTAGAAGCTCGCGAAAACCTCGCCGAGCCGCTTGATCGTGGCAAGCGCTCGTTCCTGCGGGAGACCGGGCCACTGACACCGCATGATGAAGTGATCGACGCCGAGGAGCTCGCGGTAGCGGGCGATTTCATCCTTCACCGATGCTTTGTCGCCAATGATGAAACGGTCGCGCGCGAAATCCTCGAACGGCACGCCGGTGCGGTCTTCCATGCCCCAGGCCGCATAGGCGCTGTATTTGTACTCGAGCGGCTCACGGCATTCCTCGTGCGCGGTGGCGCGCCGTTCGCCGACATAGCACTCGACCGTGATCGGGTATTCGATCGCCGAGCGGCCATATTCCTTCAGCGCCGCGCGGTACGTCCGCATCAGGGGCGTGATCGTCTCGAGGCCGCTGGTATTGACCATGATCCACGCATCCCCGATGCGTGCCGCGCGCCGCACCGAAACATCGGCCTGGCCGGCGATATAAAGCGGCGGGCCGCCGGCACGCACCGGCTTCACCCCGATCCCCGCGTCGTTGACCGTGTAGAAGCGGCCCGTATGGGTGACGCGGTCTTCGGTCCACAGCCGCCGCATCAGCCCGATCGCCTCGTTGAAGCGTGGTGCGCGCTCACTGAGAGGAACGCCGAACGCGTCGAATTCCGGCTGGCGATAACCCAGACCGATGCCCAGGACGTAATTTCCCCCGGTCAGCACATCCAGCGTCGCGGCTTCCTCGGCGACGTGCACAGGGTTGAGCGGCGGCAGGATCAGGATGTTGGGACCGATCGTCATGCCCTGTGCGTGCGCCGCGAGGAAGGCCATGACCGGAGTGATCTGCAGCATCTGCATCGGATGCGTCAGCCAGTGATGCGGGAACCACAGAGAGGAGAAGCCGGCCGCGCGCGCCGCCTGGACCTGCTCGATCATCTCGGGCACGCGCAAGCCGACATCGTAGCCTTCGGGGAATTGCGTGTTGATGAAGAGGCCGACTTTCAAGGCGTGTCCCCGTTGAGTTCCGCGTGCTTCGCCACCTGATTCGAACCCCCGCTTTCGAACCACCATGCTCGAACAACCGCGTTCGATTACGTCATACCATATGATAGGCAGGCGGCGAATTTGCCCGTTGCCATGATCATGCAGTTTAGACATGCCCTCGCAAGGGCTACCCTGGTTCCTGGGCCAGCGCGCGGCCCCGCCCGCTCGCGCTGCCTGGGGCCGCCGCGGCCGCCACCGCCGGCTGACTGGCAAGAGGTTCGCGAACGATGCCGTACAAGTTGTTCGGAAGCGATGGCCGGGAATACATCAGCGACGTACCGGGGACGCTCGGCGGCTACCGGCCCGGGAAAATCTACGGCCGCCTCGACTGCGCCTCGGCCTTACGAGCCATCGGCAAGGGTGGTTATGTCGGGCATCGCGTCTTCTTCGCCGACGCGGCGGCCGCCATCGCCGCCGGCTACCGCCCCTGCGCCAAATGCTGCCCCGCCGAATACCAGGCCTGGAAAGCATCCCGCGCGGCTCAGGACAAACGCCCTGACGGCTCGAACAGCAGCTAGCCTCGGCCGAGCGCCGCCCAGTCGGTGAGTGGACGCTAGCTGCTCTTGTCGGGCAGAGCGATGCGACGGGCCAACGGCCGGCGCTCGACCTGAAAGCTCGGCTCCTTGCGGCGCACCGGGCGGCGCACGACCTCGAAATCCTGCCGCGGCGGCGGCTCGATCTCGGGCAGATCCTGGCGCGCCATCTGGCTCTGCGACGGGCGAGCCAGCGGCGTGCGGGTCGGCGCATCCATCATTGTAAAGGCGCGGCGCGGCGGCGCGGCGTCGTCATCGTAATCGCGCGGCGGCATCCGTGTGGCGGTGACGCTGCGCGGCGGCAGACGCCGCGGGCCACGCGCCGAGGGCGGCTTTTTGACCGGCTTGTCGCGCGCCTTGACGTTGAGCTTGCAGCCATCGACCTTGGTGCCATCGAGCGCGGAAATGGCGACGCCCGCCGCCTTGTCGGTCGCGATATCGACAAACCCGTAGCGTAGCTTGGCGCCGGTCTCAGGGTCGCGGGCAACGACCGCGCTCAGCACGATCCCGAACGGATCGAACGCCTCAGCCAGGCGCTCGTCCGAAAAATCCGGCGGCAGGTTGCCGACGAATACGTTACCCTTGTTGTTCCTAACCCACATGCGATCCGCTCTCGCGGCACCCCCGCTGTTTCCGGCACGTTGCGATGCCGGACTTCGCCGCGTCAACGCGCGCTGGTGACATGGGAGCGCAATGCTGCATTGCAACCACAGCCCTTCTGCGACAGTCGCGCGCGGCGGGGCCCTATCCTGGAGAAGCCCATGCCCGCCGCAAAACCCGTCCCCGATGGATACTCGTCCCTCACTCCGTACCTGATTGTGTCGGATGGCGCGGCGGCGCTTGCCTTCTATGCCGCCGCCTTTGGCGCCACCGAGCGGCTGAAGCTGGTGCGCCCCGATGGCAAGCTCGGCCACACCGAGATGGAGGTCGGCAATTCGGTCATCATGCTGGCAGACGAGGCACCGTCGTACGGCGCGCTCGCACCGGGGCATTACGGCGGGTCGCCGGTCAAGCTGCACCTCTATGTCGGCGATGTCGACGCGGTCGTCGCAAAGGCGCTGGGCGCGGGCGCCACGCTGCTGCAGCCGGTGCAGGACCAGTTCTACGGCGACCGCGCGGGCAGCATCACCGACCCGTTCGGCCATGTCTGGCATATCGCGACGCATATCGAGGATGTGCCGCCCGATGAACTTGATCGCCGGGCGGCAGCAATCATGCACGAGGCCAAGCCATGATCCCGCGCGAGCGCGCTCCGTTTTCCGCGATCGTCGACCGCCCGCCGCTCAAATTGCCGGGCGATGCGCGGATCGTCGTGTGGACGATCGTCAATCTCGAATACTGGGACATCAGCCGCCCGATGGCACGGCAGGTCCTGCCGGCACCGACCGGGCAGGTGCTGTTGCCCGACGTGCCGAACTGGGCCTGGCACGAATACGGGATGCGGGTCGGGGTGTGGCGCTTCTTCGACCTGTTCCGCCGCCTCGCGATCCGCCCCACCGTGTCGATCAACGCCCGCGTCTGCGAGGATTACCAGAGGGTAGCGCAGGAGGCGCGCGATGCCGGCTGGGAATTCATGGGCCACGCCTATGAGCAGATGCCGATCCACAAGGTCGACGACCAGAAGGCGATGATCGAGCGCTCGGTCGGCGTCATCGAGCGCTTTACCGGGTCAAAGCCGGTCGGCTGGCTCGGCCCGGGCCTGACCCAGACCGAGGAAACCCCGGAGCTGCTCGCCGCCGCCGGCATCAAGTACATCGGCGATTTCGTCTATGACGACGAGCCGACCGAGATCCACACCGCCAACGGCCCGCTGATCACCTTGCCCTACACGGTCGAGCTCAACGACATCCCGATGATGCTGGTGCAGCACCACGAGTCGGAATACTTCGTCAATCGCTGCCTCGACACGTTCGACCGCCTCTACCAGGAGGGTGCGGACCGCGCCAAGATCATGGCGATCGCGATCCACCCCTACATCTCCGGCCAACCCCACCGCATCAAGCATCTCGAAACCGTCTACGACCGCATCAACCAGCATCCCGGCGTCCTGCACTGGAACGGGCCGGAGATATTGCAGTGGTACCTCGCGGCGCGGCGGAGCGGTTGACGCAAAGCCGCTTGGCGCGGCACGACAAAACTCGACGTGTTCAGACTCGCTATCCGCGCCCACCGCGTGCATTGACTCACGTCAGTGCGTGCATCGGCCTTGTCGATCAGCATCATCGAACGTCGTCCAAATGGTACCGGCAAATGGCGGATGATCGTCGGTCCGTACTGAGCTTATCGCGATCCACAAGCAGATCGAGGATGTAAACGTGTTTGATGGATTGTTGACATCATCCGGCGAGATGCTGGCAAAGCTCAAGGCCTTAGATCGGTCGCAGGCGGTTATCGAATTCAAGATGGATGGCACGATCATCACGGCCAACCAGAATTTTCTGAATACGATGGGGTATCGGCTCGAGGAAATCCAAGGTCACCACCATGGCATGTTCGTCGAGTCCGCCGAAAAGAACAGCCCTGAATACGCGGAGTTCTGGACGCGGTTAAACCAGGGAGAATATCAGGCGGCACAGTTCAAACGGCTCGGCAAAGGCGGCAAGGAGGTCTGGATCGAGGCCTCCTACAATCCAATCCTCGGGCGCGGCGGCAAGCCGTACAAGGTTGTCAAGTACGCGACGGATGTCACACAGCGGAAGATCGAGTATGCCGATCTGCAAGGCCAGATCGCGGCGATTCATCGTTCGCTGGCGGTGATCCAGTTCGATATGGACGGTACGATCATCACCGCCAACGAAAACTTCCTCCATACGATGGGCTATCGCCTCGATGAAATTCAAGGGCGGCATCACAGCATGTTTGTCGGGCTTGTCTACAAAGACAGCGTTGAATACCGGCAGTTCTGGGAAAAGCTGAACCGCGGCGAGTTCCACGCCGCGCAATACAAGCGCCTCGGCAAAGGCGGCCGACGCGTGTGGATCGAGGCCTCCTACAACCCGATCTTCGATCTCAACGGCAAGGTGTTCAAGGTCGTCAAATACGCGACCGACCTTTCCCGGCGTAAGGCGGAAAATGCCGCTCTGGCAAACGAATTTGAGAGTGGCGTCAAGATACTGGTCGAGCAGGTTGGCGGCGGTGCCAACGAGATGCAGGCGGTGGCGCAGTCGCTCTCCGTGTCCGCAGAGCTGACCAGCAGCCAATCCACAACAGTGGCAACTGCTACCGAAGAGCTTTCCGCTTCGATCAACGAAATCGCCCGCCAGCTCGGGGAAGCCAGGGAGATCGCACAGGTCGCTGTCGATGAAGCGGCGAAATCGGACCGCATGGTCGCGGAGCTGGTGCAGGACGCCGAGACGATCGGGGAGGTCACTCAGATCATCGCGGCGATCGCGGCGCAGACCAACCTGCTGGCGCTCAACGCGACGATTGAGGCGGCACGGGCCGGGAATGCCGGCAAGGGATTTGCCGTGGTCGCATCGGAAGTCAAATCGCTCGCGGGCCAGACCGCCAAGGCGACCGGCCAGATCGACGATCAGATCAAGCGCATCCAGATGTCGAGCCAGACGGCCGCGGCCGCCATTCGGGAGATCGCCCGGGTCGTCGCGCAGATTGGCCAGCTCAACGGTTCGATCGCGACGGCCGTCAAGGAACAATCGGCGGCCACCCACGAGGTCTCATTCAACATCAACGGCGTTCGCCAGGCCGCGGAAGAGACCGGTCAGTCCGCGGGTTCCGTGCTCTCGAACTCGGAAAGCCTGCAATCGCAATGCGGCCGGTTGCAGGAACAGGTCGACGCCTTCCTCACCCAGGTCCGGTCGATGTAGGAAGGCGGCCGCGCGCGCTGGTGCGGCGCTACCGGACCGCTTGCCACCATGCGTCGATCGCGGCCGGGTCGGCGGGCAGCTTTACGAAGCGTGGCGCCGCGAATTGCTCCCACGCCGCGTCCTGAGCTGGTGAAACCGATGTCAGCAAGGGGATATCGGCATCGAGCGCCGCTCTGAAGGCGTCCGCGAGGCCGGAATTGCCAGCTTCCAGCTTCCCGAACTTGCACAAGACGACAAGATCGCATCCTGCGGCGATGCCGCGTTGCACCGCCGCGGTCGCGGGCGCCACGGCAACTCCATCAAGATGGCATTCTGTCGAGCCCGGCCCGAGATCCTGAAAGATCGAAAATCGCTCGCCGCTGCGGATATCGCGGAGGAATCCCGCACTGCAAGCCCGGTCGGCGAGACCATGAGTTTCCGCCAGAACACCCGCCAGCCGCGCGGACCCACCCCAACGATCCACCAAGGTCTCGAAGATGCCCTGAATGACGGCGTTCGGCCCCCCTTGCACCACGGCAATCCTGGCAAAAGTCACCGTATCCTCCTGCCTTCCCCGTACCCGTCCAACTTCTGGTCGATCATCCCGTTCCCCCGTCCGTTGACACACCCGCGAGCGGGTTCGGGATTGGCGGCGCGACGCGGCGCAGGGTGTTGGTGTCGTGGTGATTGAAGGCCGGAATCTGGCCGCGCACGGCGAGGTCGGTGCGGGTCACATAGGTCCAGCTGCCGTCCGGGTTGAAGGTGATGTCGATGCGGTAGAAATCGGTGCGGAAGGCCTCCTCGAGGAATGCGTTCGAGCAGATGCCGAATTTGGTGTCGCCACGGCGCGCCTCGACCGAGATATGATCGTCGCCCGGGTTTGCCGTGCCGCCGGCCAATACCACCTGCCCGCGCGGAATGGCGATGGTCTGCATGATGACGCCGGTGGCCGGCTCCCACAGCCAGTACCCGACCTGGTCGTGAAAGGTGATCGCTTCTTCGGCCGTGTTGATGTGGGTATGGTAGCGCAGCCCGAAAAGTAATTGCGGCCCGTTGGTCTGCGGGTCGATCGGCTGCATTACCATACGCTCGCGAAAGGCGCGGCGCTCAGGCCCCTCGGCCTTGGGGTTGACGTCAACCCCTCCGTCCGACGCCCACGTACCGGCGAGGCGGCGCAGCGGACCGAGATTGGCCAGCGTGTCTGGCGAAAACTCAGGTTCGGTAAACACATCATCAGAAATGTTCTGCATCGGCGGAGCCTCGATCAGGCGCGGGCGTGGCTACTTTGCGTGTTCGCTCCGCACCTGACAAGAAGCTGACTAAAGCTGGTGTCCCAGTCGTCTTTCCACCTGCTGCTTCTCCCACGATGCGGCGGACCTGCGCCAAGACCAGGGCTTCCTCGGTGCTGACGGCTGACGGCTGACGGCTGACGGCTGACGCGTTCGATGTGGGCATGTCAGGCTCCTGCAAGGTGGTAAGGTCGATCTCTTGGACCGAGGCGAGAGATTTCAGCGTCTCCAGGCTGGCGTTCTGCCCATGCTCAATCCGCTGGATGGGGCGGGGGCTCAGCATGCACAGCGCGGCCAACTGCTCCTGCGACCAGCCACGCCGCGGCCTGAGCTTCTGCACCAGCAATCCGATCTCTCTCGCCATGACTGCACCCTCGGTCAAATCGCCTCAACGACCACGTCAACCCAACCCGACAGCATCGCGACACCACCTTGCCACCGGGACCGAGCGATAATATGTTCCCTATATGTTCAAATTCCATCCACGATAACCGCCGTTGCGCTCATCGAATGCAGCTTTAACGCGAGGCCTCACCTGATGTCGGCCTGATACATCAGGTGGCGAACGCACGATCACCCAACCTCGGGTTCCGTCGCGCGACGGCCGACAGGGAGCGTATAAGAGGGCTCGACCTGAGATGGCCCCGGTAAGTGAAGGAACCCTGCATGCTGCCGAATGAACGGCTCGATTATTCCGCGATAAGCCAGCGCAAGCGGCTGGTCCTGCCCGGCGGGGCGCGGCTGGCGGTGTGGGTCATCGTCAATGTCGAGGAATGGGACATCAACGAGACGATGCCCCGTACCGTGTTGACGCCGCCCGCCGGTGGCGCGCCGATGCCCGATATCCCGAACTGGGCTTGGCACGAATACGGCAACCGCGTCGGGTTCTGGCGCATGCTCGAGGTGTTCGACGATTTTCAGATCCCGGCCGTGCTGGCGATCAATGGCTCGGCGATCGGGCGCTATGGCGCGATCGCGCAGGCGGCGAAACAGCGGGACTGGGAATTCATCGGCCACGGTTTCGGCCAGAAGAACATGCAGAAGGTCGCCGACGAGCGCGGCGATATCCGTCGCACCAGCGCGGCGATCCGCGAGGCCACCGGCAGGAACCCGCGCGGCTGGCTCGGACCGGGCCTGACCGAAACCTGGGACACCCCCGACCTCCTCGCCGGGGAAGGCTATGATTACGTCTGCGACTGGGTGCTCGACGACCAGCCCGTGGTGCTGAAAACGTCAGGCGGCAAGACCATCGTCAACATCCCCTACACCCAGGAATGCAACGACGTCGCGATGATGCTGATCCAGCATCACAAGGCCAGCGAATACCAGGACCGCGCGATCGACCAGTTCGACCAGCTTTATGCCGATGCGAGGCATGGCGCCCGCGTGATGGCGCTGGTGGTGCACCCCTACATCATGGGCGCGCCGCACCGCCTCAAATATTTCCGCGGCGCGCTGGCGCATATCCGGCAGCACCCCGACGTCGTGTTCCGCACCGGTGAACAGATCCTCGATTGGTTTGTGGCTCAGGGCTGAAATTGGGCAGGTACCGCAACGGTCACGATGGCAAGGAACCCGTCCGCGGCGCCGGCTCGGCCCCTCACCCCGGCCCTCGCCCCGCCCGCGGGGAGAGGGAGCGGGGGTAAGGGGCAGACTGCATGCGCCCTTGGAGGTAGAGCTTCGGCCCCATCGCGTCTTTGCATTACCATTCACTTTTGGGAGGACAGACGATGCTGATGCCGCTACAGGGCCGCCGTATCCATTACGACCTGGTCGGGCCCGAGACCGCGCCGACCGTCTGCATCACCCATTCGCTGGCGTCGGATGGCGGCAGCTGGGCCGAGCAGGTGCAGCCGCTCCTGCAGGCCGGGTTTCGCGTCTTGCGCCTCGACATGCGCGGCCATGGCGGCAGCGATCCGGTGGCCGGCGACTACACGATGGCGGCACTGGCCGATGATGTCGCGCAGGTCCTCGCCAGCCTCTCCTTGCCGCGGGTGCATTATATCGGGCTGTCGATCGGCGGCATGATCGGCCAGGCCTTTGCGTTGGGGCATGGCGACAGGCTGATCTCGGCGATGTGGTGCGACACGATGCCGGCGAGCCCCTCGGGCATGCGCGCCGCTTGGGATGAGCGCATGGGCATCGTGCGCCAGGCGGGTTCGCTCGAACCGATCGGCGACGGCACGATGGAGCGCTGGTTCACCGACGCGTATCGCGGTCAGCATCCCGGCCGCTGGAAAGAGATCCGTGACACGATCGTCGCGACCACGCCCGCTGGCTATCTGGGTTGCTGTGCCGCGATCCTCGATTTCGACTTCACGCCGCGCCTGTCATCGGTGCGGGTATCAACACTAGTGGTGTGCGGCTCCGACGATGCCGGCACCCCGCCAAGCGAAAACCGTAAAATCGCCAGCCTCGTCCCCGGCGCGCGCTATGAGGAGATCGCCGGCATGCGGCATTTCCCCAATGTCGAGGCGCCCGACACCTTTAACCGCATCATGCTCGGCTGGCTGGAGGCGCACAAACACGCGCGTTGAATGTAGCAGACCCCTCGCCCGGTGGGACGAAGGGTGGCTGCCAGCGCCTTCGCCTACTCCGCGGCAGCGCGGCTGAGTTCCGGCTTCAGCGCGCGGGCCAGCATTGTCGCGGCGTTGCCGCGCAGGATCTGGTCGCGTGCGGACACGTCGATCGCGGCTTCCTCTAGCGCCTTGCGCGTCCAGTCGACACCGAAGGCGGTACCATCGGTGCCGCAGACGATGCGGTCGGCGCCATAAAGGCGCACCGCCGCCTCGATCGCATGCGGACCAAAGGAGTTGCAATCGACATAGACCTTGGCCTTGCGGAAGCGCGACGACGGCAGTTCCTCGTCCGGGGTGTCGAGCAGGCAGCGATGGTCCATGCGTTCGACTTCGTAGGGAATGTTGCCGCCGAGATTGTGCACGACCACGGTCACATCCGGATAATCCGCCAGCGCGTCGGTCAGACACAGCGTCACCATGACCGAGGACAGGCTGGCCTGCATGTCGAGTGTGCCATTCCGCCGGCGTGCATTATCGGTCTCGCCGCCGACCTTGGGAAACGCGTCGCCAGGGCGGGGCCCGTGATGCACGAACAGCACGGCACGGTTGCGGTCGGCGACCTCGAGCAGTGGCCGCATCGCCTCGGCCTCCTTGCGCGTCAGAAATGCGTTACCGGGCAATTGCGCGCCGATCACACCCGGCAGACCGAGTGCGCGCTCGAGCTCTGCCGCGGCGGCGTTCATATCCACCAGGGGCAGTGCGGCGAACGCGGCAAAGCGCCCGGCATGCTCGGCGCAAATAGCCGACAAGGCGTTGTTGATGTCGCGGCACAGCGGTCCCGACAGGTCAAGCGGCTGCGCCTCGACCCAGCAGAACGAACCGAGCAGCGACAAGACGCTGGTCTCGACGCCCTGGCGATCCATGCGTTCAAGATGCTGTTCGACCCGATCGAACGCCTTGTCGAGCGCCTCGTCGCCCATGCGCGACTTCAACACTTCGCCGCCGGCGGCGTCGCGCAGGATGCGCGGCTCGCGGGTGCGGGCGCGCAGTGCGTCGGCCGCTTCGGCCGGACGCCAGTGAGTGTGCATATCGATCATCGCGGTCATGGCTGCCTCCCGTTATTCCTGCCATGGAGCTTACGCGCATGTGCCAGCCGCGAAAACTATCGTCAGCAACACTATCGTCAAACGGCCGCGCAGGAAGGGCGCCATGCGCCGCAAGCTCACCCCGGTGATGGTGATAAGGATGGGCTGATCCCGCTGCGCTGGCCTTCGTCACCCTTGGCCCAGCCGTTCAGCACCTTGTCGAGGGTCAATGGATAATCTCGGATGCGGATACCGGTCGCGTTGTATACTGCATTCGCCACCGCGGCGCCGGCGCCGCAGATGCCGAGTTCGCCCAGCCCCTTGCTCTTCATCGCGCTCGACCGGTCATCCGTCTCGGTGACAAACACGGCATCCATCATCGGGATGTCGGCATTGGCCGCGACGTGGTACTCGGCGAGGTTGTTGTTGAGAAACCAGCCGTCGCGTTTGTCGACGTGGATTTCTTCCATCAGCGCCGCCCCGACCCCAAAGGTCATGCCGCCGATCGCCTGGCTGCGCGCCGTTTTGGCGTTGAGGATACGCCCCGCCGCGAACACGCCCAGCATGCGGCGCAGGCGGATTTCGCCGGTCACTTCACTGACCCCGACCTCGGCAAAATGCCCGCCATAGGATTGCTGCACGTAATCCTTGCGCGAGCTGCCCGGCGTAGCCGAGCCGTCGGCCGACATGCCGTCACCGACGAGCGTTTCCAGCGGCACGTTCTTCCCGGCCACCGTGATCTGGCCGCGTTCAAATACGGCACCGTCACTGTTGAGCCCGGTCTTTTGCACCAATGCCTGCCGCAGGTTCATGCAGGCATCGTAGACCGCCGAGCCGGTGGAATTGGCGCCGAACGATCCGCCCGAACCGGGCGATGGCGGGAATTTGGTGTCACCCAGCTCGACGCGCACCCGCTCGATCGGCAGCCCGAACATGTCGGCCCCGATCTGCGCCAGAATCGTGTAGGTGCCGGTGCCGATATCGGTCATCGAGCTGCGGATCGTCAGGATGCCATCCCTACCGAATGCCGCGCTGGCCTTGGCCTCCTGCATAGGGTTGCCGCGGATCGCCGCCGACATGCCCATCCCGACCAGCCACTCGCCGTCCCGTACCGCGCCTGGCTGCGCATTGCGCTTGTTCCAGCCGAACAATTCGGCGCCCTTCTGCAGGCACGGAACGAGCGTGCGGGTGGTGAACGGTTTGCCCTCGGCAGGGTCGGTCTGAGCATCGTTTTTGATACGCAGCTCGATCGGGTCCATGTTGAGCGCGACGGCGAGCTCGTCCATCGCGCATTCCAGTGCGAGCAGCCCGACTGCCTCGCCCGGTGCCCGCATGGCCGCCGAGACCGGCAGGTCGAGCGTCGCCAGGCGATGTGCCGTCATCAGGGCGGGGGTCGCGTAGATGTTGCGCGTCGCCATCGCCGCGGTCTCGAAATCGTCGACACCGGGCGTGTTGTCCGACCACGATTCGTGTGCGACGACCTGCAATTTGCCCTCATGGTCGGCGCCGAGGCGCAGCCGCTGGATGGTGTCGCTGCGATGCGTCGTAGCGGCGAAGACCTGCGGTCGGGTCAGCGCGACCTTGACTGGCCGCTTCAGCTGGCGAGAGGCGAGCGCGGCGAGGATGCCATCGGGCTGCACCTGCAATTTGCCGCCGAAGCCGCCGCCAACATAGCGGCTCACCAGCCGGATATTGTCCTTCGGTATCTGCAGCGTATCCGCCACGGTCTGTGTGCCGCGCGGCAGCATCTGGTTGGCGGTGTACAGGGTCAGCTGGTCACCGTCCCACTGGGCGATCGTCGCGTGCGGTTCCATCATCGCGTGCGATTGCGGCGGCGTCGTATAGGTGACGTCGATCTTGACCGGCGCGCCGGCGAAAGCCGCGTCAATGTCGCCTTTCGAGCTGTCGGGGGAGGTCCCATTGCGCGGCTTTGGGGTGGCGGCCCCGGCGCGCCTCGCCGCAAGATCGTGAGCGCCCTGTTCGGCGTCATATGCCGGCTTGATCAGGTAGGCCGCGGCGCGCGCCGCTTCGAAGGTGTCGGCGACAACCAAGGCGACCGGCTGGCCCTGGAACTGCACGCGATCGCTGGCGAGTTGCGGCACCGTCCCCTGTCCGCGCGGTGCCTGTTTGGGCGCGTTGAGATGCGTCATTACCAACAAGACACCCGGCGCTTTCTCGGCCGCTGTTGTATCGATCGCGCTGATCCGCCCCTTTCCGATGGTCGAGACGACGAGAAACCCATAGACGGCATTCTGGGGCTCACGATATTCGTAGGCGTAGGTGGCGCGGCCGGTCACCTTGAGCGGCCCGTCGACGCGATTGATCGGCTGGCCGAGGAGGCCGCCCGGGCGATCAAGCGGGGTCGGCCCGATCGGTTTGCTCATGTCGATCATGATGGGTTCCTCAAGCCTGACGGGTCGCGGCGTTCAGCACGGCGGCGAGCGTCCGTTTAACCAGCGGCAACTTGAAATCGTTATGGCCATAACCGCGGCCCCCGGCGCTCACCGCGTTGCCGGCCTGTGCGAAAGCGGTCGGGTTAGCGGCCGCGCCTTCCAAGGCGTGCTCGGCATCCGGAACGCGCCAGGGACGCGGCGCCACGCCGCCAAAGGCGAGCCGGGCCGAATTGATCTTGCCGGCCGCGGCGTCGACGATAGCCGCGACCGAGACCAGCGCGAACGCGTACGATGCACGGTCGCGCACCTTGCGATAGAGCTGAGTGCCCGGTGGTGCCGGCGGCAAGGTCACCGCGGTGATGATCTGACCGGGCCTGAGGGCAGTCTCAACCTGCGGATTATCACCCGGCAGGCGATAGAACTCGGCCAGCGGAATGCTCGGCGTCGAACCATCCGGCAATGCAGTCTCGACTGTCGCATCAAGCACCTGCATCGCTACCGCCATGTCGGAGGGATGGGCCGCGATGCATTTATCGCTGGTGCCCAGCACCGCATGGATGCGGTTGAAACCGCCGATCGCCGAACAGCCCGAGCCCGGCTCGCGTTTGTTGCATGGCTTGCTGGTGTCGTAGAAGTAGTAGCAGCGCGTGCGTTGCAGCAGGTTGCCGGCAGTTGTCGCCTTGTTGCGCAACTGGCCCGAGGCGCCCGCAAGCAGGGCGCGGGCAAGCACCGGATAGCGCTGGCGCACCCGCATATCGGCGGCCAGATCGCTGTTTCGCACCAGGGCGCCGATGCGCAGACCGCCTTCCGGCGTGTCGGCGACAGCACCGAGCGGCAGGCGATTGACATCGACGAGGTGCGTCGGCGTCTCGACTTCCAGCTTCATCAGGTCGAGGAGATTGGTGCCGCCGGCGATGAATTTGGCGCCTTGCTTGTTGGCTACGGCGCTTGCCGCGGCCGCGACACTGTCGGGCCGCTCATAGGTAAAGGCCCTCACAGCGTTTCTCCAGCGGCGTCGCGGATCGCCGCGACAATGTTGGGATACGCCGAGCAGCGACAGATATTGCCGCTCATCCGCTCACGAACTTCGCCGTCGGTCAGTTGCGGCCGCGAGGCCAGATCGTCGCTGACGACGCTGGGCCAGCCGGCTTTGTGCTCGTTGAGCATGCCGGCGGCACTACAGATCTGTCCGGGGGTACAGTAGCCGCACTGGAACCCGTCATGCTCGACAAAGGCAGCTTGCAGGGGGTGCAGATTGCCACCTTTGGCAAGACCCTCGATCGTCGTGATCTTGTCGCCGTCGTGCATGACTGCGAGACTGAGGCATGAGTTGATGCGGCGGCCGTCGAGCAACACCGTACAGGCGCCGCATTGGCCGTGGTCGCACCCCTTCTTGGACCCCGTGAGGCCGATATGCTCGCGCAACAGGTCGAGCAGCGTGGTGCGGGTGTCGACGGTGAGGCTCTGTGCGGTGCCGTTGATGGTCAGATTGACGGCGGCATTGACGATGCCGGGATCGCCCGCGCTCATCGGCGGCGATAACGGGTTCACATCCGCCGGGAAGCCGGGTCTCGCATAGCCGAGTACCGCCAGGGCGGCGCTGGTTCCCAGCACCTGTCGTCGCGTCGGACGTCGACCGCCGTCGATCTCGCTCATCTATGCCTCGCCGAAAGACCGCAATGCTTGCTGCTCTGCACAACGCTGCACTGGCTCGAGTGTTCACTGGCCGCTGGAATGTGATCGGGAGAGGCCGCGCGGCTCTGCCCCGCCCTTGTGGCGCAGAGACCGCGGGTATCAGTCGCGGGTGATTGGCGACCTGTCGAGGTCCGCCAGCAGGTCGGCCGGATCGCGATAGATGGCAATGCAGCCAGCCTGTCGCAGATCGGCCTCGGAAAACCCGCCGCAGAGCACCCCGATGGTCTGGAGACCTAACTTGCCAGCGGCCTCGGCGTCGTAAGGGGAGTCGCCGACCGTGACAGCTTCGTTGGCTGACACTCCGACCCGGTCGAGTGCTGCTTTGAAGATGTCCGGGTGCGGCTTCGATTTTTCGGCATCGTCGGTCGAGGTTTCTTCGTCAGTAAGGTCCTCGACATTGGCGATGCGCTTATAGGTGGTCAGCTCGTCCTTCTTGGCCGACGAGGCGAGCGCGATGTGCTGCCCATTCCGCTTTATCTGTTGCAGGAGGTCGCGGACCTGGGGGAAGCCCGTCACCTGCGACAGGTACTGCCGCTTGAACAATGCGCCGCGATATTCCTCGATCTGCTTGCCATACTTACTGATTTCCTCTTTCGATAAAAATACCGGCAGCAGCTGATCGCCACCCTTCCCGATCTGCCCGCGCACGGCCTCGAATGCGACGGGATGGCCAAACTGCGCCAACGCCTCCTGCCACGCGCGGGCATGCAGATCGACGGAGTCGACGAGAGTGCCGTCAACGTCAAAGATAACCGCCTTCTTCACACAGCTTCCCTTCCAGCCGCATCGAGCAACCGCACCGGGCAATCGCATCGGGGGCAAACGCCGTGGCGACGCCGCCGCTCCAATGCGCGCCCAGGAGTTTTCCTGTAAATCAACCACCCGCGTGACAAGGAGCAGCGTGCATGACCTGGGATATCTTGATCCGCGGCGGCTTTGTCATTGATGGCAGCGGCGGTCCTGCTCGGCCAGCGGATGTTGCGATTGCCGGCGGCCGTATCGCCGAACTCGGCCCTGGCCTTTCGGGTGAGGCTCTGCGGGTCATCGATGCCGACGGGCTCGTGGTCACGCCCGGTTTTATCGACATCAAGACACATTCCGATTTCGTGCTGCCAATCAACCCGAAGGCCGAAAGCAAGCTGCGCCAGGGCGTCACGACCGAGATCATCGGCCATTGCGGATACTCGGTGGCACCGGTCCTGCCGGGCAAAACGCAGCTTCTCGCCGATTACCTGAGCGGCGGCGCACCCTGGCTGCCGTTCCGCGAGATGAGCTTTCCGAATTACCTCGATACCTTTCCCGCCGTATCGGTAAATGCCGGAATGCTGGTTGGGCACAACACATTGCGGCTGATGGTGATGGGGCTGGAAGACCGCGCCCCAACGCCAGCCGAACTCGACCAGATGCTGCAATTGCTCGATGCCGGGTTGCGAGCCGGCGCGCTCGGCCTATCGACGGGGCTGTTCACCCCACCCGGCAGCTTTGCCAAACCGGACGAAATCCATGCGCTATGCGCCGTCGCGGCGCGACACCGCGCCGCCTACTTCACCCACATCCGCGATGAGTCGAACCGGATGGAGGACGCGCTGGAGGAGGCCATCGCGGTAGCGCGCGCCTTTCCGGTGCATGTGCAGATCGTCCACCTGAAATGCTCAGGCGTCGATAATTGGGGGCAGGCCGCGCGGGTGTTGCAGCGTCTGGCGCAAGCTCGCGGCGAGGGCTGCGACATCGACTGTGACGCTTATCCCTATGCGGCGGGCGCCAACCCCCTGAAGAACCTGCTTCCGCCCTGGGTGCAGGTCGGGGGCAACGAGGCGATGCTGGCGCGTCTCGCGACACCCGAGGCGCGCGAGGGGATCGCGGCCGACATCGCCGATAGCGGCCTCAACAATTGGGGCCGCATTCCCTCGTGGGAAGCGGTGCAGGTCTCGATTTCGCCCAACCGGCCCGACACCGCCGGCAAGACCGTCGCGGCACTCGCCGCAGAGCGCGGCATCGACCCGATCGATCAGATCTGCGACCACCTTATCGCTGATAGTGGCGCGACCCGTGTCTTGATCACCTCGATCTCGGAAGACGACATCCGCACCATCGTCAAATCGCCCGAGGCGCTCGTCGGGTCTGACGGAAACTGCATCGCCGATTACGGTATTGTCGGCCAAGGCCTGCCGCATCCGCGCTTCTACGGTACCTTTCCGAAGATCATCAGCCGGTATGTAAGGGATGAAGGGCTGTTACCGCTCGAACGGGCGATTCACAAGATGACCGGGGGTACGGCGCGCGCGCTCAAATTGCGTGACCGGGGCCGGCTCGCTCCCGGCTATCGGGCCGACATAACCCTGTTCGACCCGGCCGATTTTCGCGACGAGGCGACATACGCGGCGCCGCATCGCTATCCCAGCGGGCCGCGTACCACCGTGCTCGTCAACGGCGTGGTGGTAATCAACAATGCCGCGCATACCGGCGCTCTACCGGGCACGGTGTTGCGCCGCGGCACTGACGGGATGGTTGGATGAGGCGGGTGTGCGTCCGGCTGACAGGGCGTTGTTGGAAGTCGAGGTCGCGGGAAGATCAAACGCTGGCCGTGCTGGGCTTAAGGCTCGGAAGCTCAGTGCAAAGCAGGCGGGTGAACAGCTTGTCCGTCGACTTTTGGCCCAACGCCGTTGAGCTGAGGGTGTCACGCAGCCAAACCTTTATCGGGTTTGTCGTCTGCAGCAGTTTTCCCAGCCGCCAGGACTGCGTGATCACGTCGTTTGCCCGCGCCCGGCGTTGGTCCTCGTAAGCCCGCAGGCCATGCTCTGTCGAGGTGTCGCGGCTGATTGCATCCGCGAGCAGGACGGCATCTTCTAGCGCCTGGCACGCTCCCTGCCCGAGATTGGGTGTGGTCGCGTGGATCGCATCGCCGAGCAAGGTTAGTCGTCCGCGGCCCCAGCTCCGGCGAGGCGGCCGATCGATCACATCGTTGCGGAGGATCGCGTCACTTTCTGTTGCGTCGACAAGAGCCCGGAAGTCTACTTGCAAGTTATCGATCTGGCTCATGATCGCGGCGCGGGCCTCGCATGGCGAGCCCGCCGCGGCGCCGGGTGACGCATTGCAGGTCAGGAACCAATAAATTCTGTCGGTGCCGCAATGAAACGCGCCGGCGTGCGCGCCCCGGCTCAACATCATCAACGCCTCGCCCGCGGGGAGGTCAAAGCCGGCTTCGTGCGCCACACCGCGCCACGCGAAATACCCGGCGAAACGCGGCACCTCGTGGCCAAACAGGCTCTTTCTGATGACCGAATGAATGCCATCGGCACCAATCAACAGGTCGCCCTCTTCGCGAGAACCATCCTTAAACATCGCAACCACGGTCGCACCGGCATCGAAAAATCCGACACATTCTCGTCCGGTCTCGACCGCCGAGAGCGAACTGGCCGTGACGGCGTCGTGCAGCAGGCGTTGCAGGTCGGCGCGATGAATGCAAATCGATGGTGCCGTGGCGCGCTCACCGAGCGCCGCAAAATCCGTGACGGCGAGTTCCACATTGCTCGGATTTACCGAGCGCACGCGCTCGATTATCGAGCCATGCTGCAGAGCGGCGCTCTCCAAACCGAGGCGGCGCAGCGCCAGCATTGCATTTGACCAGATCGACAGCCCCGCACCCACCTCGGCGATTGCTGGTTCCTTTTCGAACACTGTGACCGACACGCCAACACGCTGAAGCGCCACGGCTGCCGCGAGTCCGCCGATGCCGCCGCCAATAATCAGCGCGCGGCGCATCTCAGGCGATCCCATGCGCGTCGGTCGAGAACGGTGCCGTATGCATTGAGCCCCGCTGTCCTGAGAGGTCCTTAAAGCTCCGATAGAAACAGGATCGTACCGTTGGCTTGATCGGCGGGGATGACGACGCGGCCATCCGGCATCTCGTCGAATGGCACCTGCATATGTGTCAGATAGTCCGCGGTCTTCTCGCGATCACCGATCGCCAGTTCGATCGCGACGATGCCGGTGTCCGGAACGGCGGGGCCGAGATCGACGCCGGGATGCATGGTCTCGAAATCGTCCTCGGTCATGAACAGCAGCCGGTGTGGCCCGATGCGGATCGCCGCCACCGCGTCTGTCGTCGTGACCTCGTGCAGACCGAACAACCTGTCGTAAGCAGGCAACAGCGATGCCGTGTCAGGGGTGACCACCGTCAGGCTGCGAATGCCGAGCACACCGTTGGGATGCACCAGCCACTCCGGCCGCCGCACGAGATCAGGGGTCAGGTGGCCGCAGATAAAGGCATCGAGGCCCGGGGTGTCCTCGGGCGGCAGGCTCAGCAATGAAAAACGCGGCACAACCGTACCCTCCGGCATTTCGAGCTGACGGCCCAGCGCCCGCAGCGCCCCAGGATGCAAGCCCGCCGCGGTCAACGCCCTTGCCACATCCTCGACCTGGCGCTCCGGTACGAAAGCAACCGACATTGCTCCTTCGCGGCGCGCCAGAAACTCGCGCAAATGGTCGGCGTTCTCGTCGGCCTCGAGGAAGCCGAGCAACTCGAGGTAATCGCTGCCGAACATGATGCAGTAATTGGCGGTGCCCTGGCCGAGGTGCCGGCCGCGAGTGGTCAGGGTAAAGCCAAGGCGCGTCCAGCGCTGGCGCGCCATGTCGAGGTCGCGTGTCGCGATGATGACATGGTCGATGCCGGCGATCCCGTTATGCATGATATGCCTCGCTTGCCAATGCCGGCGGCACCGCGCGTCAGATCCCGTCCTGACGCTGCATCGCCTCGAACGCGCCTTGTGCCGCCTGCGTCTTCGGGTCGTCATCGCCGACGCTGCGGCGACGGATTTCGACGACCTGGTATTGCAGCCAGTAAGCCTCATGGTGGTCGCCGCCCTGCCAGAGGATGGCCGCGAGATTGCCCATGGCCGCCAGCGTGTCGTCATCCTCCTCGCCGAATTCGCGGCGCAATGCCTCGATCAGACGCTGCAACAGCGAGCAGGCACCTAGCAGGTCGCCCTGGGTGGCGAGCGTGCCGGCCAGATTGTTGCGCGCCCGCAAGGTATCGCGGGCCTTCTCGCCCCAGACCTGCGGCGCCAGGTCGACGATGTGCTCCTGCAGCCGCCGCGCCTCGTCCAGCTCGCCCTGCGCGCCAATCGTCGTCGCGAGCTTGCCGATCGCCTTCAGCGTGTCGCCATGCTCTTCGCCGAGCGCCTGCCGCCGCTCGGCGACGACGAATTCCTCCAGCGCCCGGCCGTTGTCGAGTCGCCCGCGGGCCCACATCATCTCGGCGAGCTCGAGCATTGCGGCCAACGTCTCAGGATGCGTCGCGCCCAGCCGGGCGCGCATTTCATCCAGATGGGCCTGTTGCTGCTTCAGGGTCAGCGGCGTGCTCATACAAGCACCCTGCCGCCGAACCGCGTGGCGCACAACCGGTCTTGTCTAACCCCCGCGATCAGGGCTTGTCAGCGGATGCCGGTGTTCCATGATGCGCCATCAACATGCGCCGGATCCGGCGCCCGACCGCTGAGGAGCACCGCGATGGCGATTACCGAAATCAGCGTGAGCGACATCATTCCGTTCGCGGATGGCCATGAGTTCAGTGCCGCCGGCGCCTATATCAGGATCAAAGGGGTGGCGCGCGGCACCCTCGACCCAAATGCCCCGGCCAATCGCGACATCGTCGATCTCGAAAAGGCGCCGCGCAACGCCGCGGGGCTCGTCGAATACGCCACCGACTTCGACATGCTGCGCCCGAAAGACCCGACCCGCGGCAGCGGAATCCTGGTCTACGACGTGCCCAATCGTGGCTCGAAGCGCATCTTCAACCTGCTCGACGACATGCCGGCCAACGACCCGGCCCGCACTAACGACCCCAAAGCCCGTGAGGATGCCGGTCTCGCCTTTACCTTGGGGCGTGGCTATTCACTGGTGTGGTCGGGATGGGACCCCGGTGCGCCGCGCGCCAATAACGGGCTTGGCGCCGATTTTCCGGCTGCGCTCGAACATGGCAAGCCGATGGTGCGGCGCATCCGAGACGAGTTCCACTTCGGCACGCGCAGCCCGGGCGACGGCAGTGTGCGGCGGCTGAGCTATGCCGCCGCGAGCACCGACCAGCCCAAAGCCCGCCTCACTGTGCGCGACCGCGAAAGCGACCGGCGCCGTGACATCCCGCGCGACGGCTGGGAATTCATCGATGAGCGCTCGATCCGCCTGTTACCCGAGGGCGGCAAGTTTGAGCCGATCAAGATCTATGAGCTGTGGTACGAGGCGACCGGCGCCAAGGTGCTGGGCATTGGCTATGCCAGCGTGCGCGATCTGGTGTCGTTCCTGCGGCACACGCGTGACGCTCAGGCCAACCCGATTATCGAGGCCGGCGGGCAGATCAGCCACGCACTGGCCTTTGGCGTTTCGCAAAGTGGGCGGTTTCTTCGACACTTCCTTGAGCTCGGCATGAATGCCGACGAGAGCGGACAGCGTGTTTTCGATGGCGTGTTCAGCCACGTCGCCGGTGCCGGCAAGGTGTTCGCTAATCATAGCTTCGGCATGCCGGGGCGCACCGCGACCCAGCACGAAGACCGGCTTTACCCGGAGAATTGGTTCCCGTTCAGTACCGCCAGCGCGACCGATCTGTTAGGCGGCCGCACCGCCGGGTTGCTCAGCGGCGCGGCGACCGACCCCAAAATCATCGAGACCAACAGCGCCACCGAATACTGGCAGAAGGGCGCCTCGCTGACTCACATGGACCCCTCGGGCAAGCGCGACCTCACATTGCCGGCAAATGCGCGGGCATATCTGATCTCCGGCACGCAGCATGGCGGGCGGCCCGGCGTCGATCCCCGCCCCGGGCCGTGCGTCAACGGTCGCAATCCGCACAGCGCGACCCCGCCCCTGCGTGCCCTTTTCCAGGCTCTTGAAGAGTGGGTTGCCAACGGCACGGAGCCGCCGCCTAGCCGAGTGCCGTCCCTGGCCGATGGCACGGCCGTCAATGCCGAGGCTGTCCGCATGCCGCGTGTCCCGGGTTTTGCCGTGGCGCCGGGCGCTAACGGCATCACCGCCGCAGTCGACTGGATCGACCCGCCCGAGGCTGGTCCGACGCGCTTTTACGATACGTTTGTGTCAGCAGTGGATGCGGACGGCAATGAGGTGGCGGGCATTCGCACTCCATCGATCGCCGTGCCGCTCGGCACCTATACCGGGTGGAATGTTTATCGTGCCCAGCCCGATGAACTGGCCGATCGCGATGGCTCGTTTGTGCCGTTCGCGCGGACCCGGGCCGAACGTGAGGCCGCGGGCGATCCGCGTCCCTCGCTTGAAGAGCGCTACGGTAATAAGGATTTCTATGTGACTAAGGTCCGCGCGTGCGCGGCGGCACTGCTCGCCGACCGGCTGTTGTTGCAATCAGATGCCGATGCCTTTGTCGCCGCTGCAACGCAGCGCGAATTCTAAAAATAATGGTGCAGGTACAATGAAGTACCCACACAGCGCGTTAATTAACTTCCCATTAATCATCTATTATGTGGAGTGGTAGTTGCTATTGTGATTACTGGAAGCAGATTGTGCTTCGAGGAAACGAGCTCGTCTCAATGGAAATGCGTCGTAATCGCCGCTATGGACTGCATGCTCTGGAGCTCATCATCGGCGATGAGCGGTATCGCGCCATAAATTGGTCGATGAACGGCGCCTTGCTTTATGGGGTTTGCGATATTGTCGGTGCCCGCGTGCGTGGCGAGATGGGTGTGCCGGGATCGAGCGGCTTCATGCCGTTTGCCGCTACGGTGGTGCGGGCCGATCTCGCTCGCGGGAGTTCCGCGCTGTGCTTTGAGGATGATCGGACCGCGCGTCTGAACTTTCACGACGACGATTTCGCCGCGCTGCAATAACGCGCCCGGCTAAGTATCGAAGCCGAATTCCGGGCCGGCGCCGCGCCGCAGCGTCATCCCCAACTCGTGACCCAAGGCCGCCGCGATTTCGGGCGGTCCACTGACATGGCCACGGCGCTCGGCCGTTCCGTCGGGTGACAACAACAGTGCGTCGAGCACCAGTTCGCCGGCCGCAATGATGGCGAGCCCACCGATCGGCGTGCGGCACGATCCGTCCAGCGCCGCCAGCATCGCCCGTTCGGCGGCGATGCAGAATGCGGTTTCGGGATGATTGAGCGGTGCCACCAGATTACGGACATCGGAATCGTCGTCGCGGCTTTCGATCGCCAACACCCCTTGGCCCACTGCCGGCAGCATCTGCTCGCGCGACAGTATCTCGCTCGCCACATCGGCACGTCCCAGCCTCTGCAATCCGCATAACGCCAGGATCAACGCATCGATCTCGCCGGCCTGCAATTTAGCGAGCCGTGTGTTGACGTTGCCGCGTATCGGGATGATATCGAAATCCGGGCGCCGCTGCAGAAGCTGGGCGCGCCGCCGCAATGACGCGGTGCCAACCCGCGCGCCTCGTGGCAACTCGGCGAGGCCGGTTCCGGCGCGCGATACCAACACGTCGCGCGGATCGTCGCGCGCCAGAACGCAATCGATCACAAGCCCTTCCGGCAGGAAGGTTTCCATATCTTTTAGCGAATGCACCGCAAGATCGATGCGGCGGTCGAGCAGCGCCTCCTCGATCTCCTTCGTGAACAGCCCTTTGCCGCCAATCTCGGCGAGTTGACGGTTCAGGATGCGGTCACCGGTGGTGCGTACCGGGACGAGTTCGATAGCGCCTGGGTCGGACAGGCTCGCGTGCATCGCTCGCAGGCGATCCTGCACCAGGTTAGCCTGGTACATCGCCATGGGGCTGCTACGGGTACCAATGCGAAGCGGCCGGGCCGGCACGAATGTTTCCTCACACGATAAGGGCGTCGGCTCACCTTAGCCTTTGCGACAAGACCGCGACAGTGGTGCATCTCACCGCGCGGCGATCAGCACACGCAGATGAGCCAGCGCCGCCTCGCGATCAGGCGCGAAGTCGCTGTCTTCCCACCATTGCCGCGTCTGCGCCAGCAATTCTCCAACTCCTCGTCCCGGTGCCACGCCCAGCGCGACGACGTCGCGGCCGCCCACGGGAAACACCGGCGGCTCCCATCGATCCGCGAGCGCCGATAGCTCGGCCAGACGCTCGCGACTCATCTTGCCCTCAGCCGCGAGCAATCGGGCAAGATCACGGTAGCGCCTCACCCCGAACCGGTAGAGCGCGCGGCGCTGGGTGCTCGTCTCGCCGCAGGGATCGAGCCGCCGAGGCGCGGCCAACCCGATCAGGCGATCACGATCAGCGTTGGATAATTTGAGGCGTTCCGCCACCGCCGCCGCGCCAAGTTGATCGACCGCGAGCAGCGCCCCCAGCCTTAGTAGCGGATCGCTCTGCGGTACGATCTCCAGCATCTGCCGCAGCAGATCGAGCCCCGTCGCTTCGGGCAGGAGCGCCGTCAGCACGCCGTCTTCCCGCATCATTTGCAATGCCCGCAATGGATCGGGCAAGGCCAGCAAGCGCATCACCTCCTGCGCGACACGCTCCGCCGACAGGCTCGCCAGCAGCCCCGTAGTCGCGCGGCAAGCTGCGCGCGCATCGGGATCGCCGCCGCCATGGCCAAACCGCGCCTCAAACCGGTAGTACCGCAGAACCCGCAGCACATCCTCCGATATGCGCTGCGCCGTCTCCCCGACAAATCGTACCCGCCGTATTGCCAGATCAGCCAAGCCGCCCACTGGATCGTGCAAGGTCCCATCGAGATCGAGATAGATCGCGTTGATCGTGAAATCGCGGCGAGCCGCATCCGCCGCCCAATCGGCGTCAAACGCGACGCGCGCGTGCCGACCGAAGGTCTCGACGTCCCGGCGCAATGTCGTGATCTCGAAATGGCGCGGCGGAATAATCGCCGTTACCGTGCCATGCGCGATGCCGGTCGGGACGGTTTTGAGCCCGGCCGCGGCGAGCGCCGGCATCACCTCCTCGGGGCGCGCCGGGGTGGCGATATCGATATCAACGATATCGAGACCGAGGATGGCATCGCGCACGCAGCCGCCAACGAAACGGGCGGTGATACCGGCCTTGGCCAAAGCCATAAACAAGGCCTGCGTCGCGGTTTCCAGCATCCAGGGTTGCGGATCAAGACGGGTCACTATCGCGCCCTCGGCTCGAACTGTCCGGGAATGACGCGGCCGTTCTCCCAATGCGCCGGGACATATGTCCCTGGTTGGGACGTCCCGTACCGCACCGTTACGACAAACAGCAGAAAGCCCGCTGCTAACGCCCCGGCGAGCGCCAGCCACACCCACGGCACGCTCGCCCATCCTCCAGCCAGACGATCAGACCGGCTTACCCATATCCAGCTGAAGTACAGGACGCTTGGCAACAGTAACGGCAGGGCGATTGTCAGCAATACGCGCAGCATCGCCGTTCAATCTGCCAGCACCTCGGCCAGATTGACCAGAATGCCGGCGGTTGCGCCCCAGATATTGCGGCCGTCATAGGGTAGGATGAAGAACGCCCGCACCCGGCCTGCGGATTCCCGCTCGACGCGCTGATGATTGCGCCGGTCAAGAATGTAGCCAAGCGGCACCTCAAATGCCTCGGCGACCTCGAACGGATCGATTGTGAGCGGGTAGGGCGGCGCGATCGTCCCGACAATGGGCGTGATCTCAAACCCGGTACCGGTGACATAGGTGTCGAGGCGGCCAATCACCTCCACTCGATCGCGCGGCAGCCCCACTTCCTCCTCAGTTTCCCGTAGGGCGGCGGCGACGGCATCGGCGTCGTGCTCTTCTATCCTGCCGCCCGGGAACGATATCTGGCCGGCATGCGCCGTCAGATGCGCGGTGCGCTGGGTCAGCAACACGGCCATGCCCGCATCGTGGGAGATGAGCGGCACCAGCACCGCGGCCGGCCGCAAGGCGGTGCTTGGCAGAGTGAGCCCCGGATTGAGGTCGTGGTCGCCACGAATCGCATGGCGGAAGGCCGCGGCTTCTACCGGGTCCGCACTTCCGCCAAATCCCCGTCGACCCGGGGTCTGTCGGGCGAGGCGTTCAGCAACCCGCTCTGGCGTCATGTGCGTCGATAGCTCCGGCTGCCAAGCTCTATCACGCGGTTGCATAGCATCATCCGCATCCCGCCGACAGGCTGTGCGCCGGTTCAGCCCGGATTACCGCCGCCAACCCCCGGGGTCACGGACAAGCCGACGAACTGGCTGGCGCCATGCCGGTTGAGGAGCAACAGAATGGTGCCCTTGCCGGACGCCTGCTTAAGCGCGCTCGCGGCCTGTTCCGGTCCCTTTACCGGCTGCTGGTCGACCGACTGGATCACATCACCGGGCTGAAGGCCGAGAACCGCCGCGGGGCTGTCGTTCGCCACCTTGGTCACGACAACGCCTTCGACTTCTTTTGGAATGCGGTACTGCTGACGCGAGCGCGCATCGATTGCGGCAAGCTGCAGTCCCAGGCTGGTTGTGCTCGCCTCGGGCGACTCGCTCTGATCGCTTGCCACCTGCTCGAGGTTCTGCGGCATCTGCACAACCTCAGCGGTGACCGTGGTGTCCTTGCCGTTGCGCAGGACCTTCAGCTCCAGCTTTTGGCCAACCGGCGTATTGGCGACGAGGCGCGGCAGGTCATGGACGGCCTTGATCGGATGCCCACCGGCACTGACGATCACATCGCCCTGCTTGATGCCGGCCTTGGCCGCCGGGCTGTCCGGTGTCACCGAGGCCACGAGCGCGCCCTCCGGTTGGTCGGGATTGAGGCCGAGGCTGCGGGCGATCGTCGGTGTGATGCCCTGGATCGCGACGCCCAGCCACCCGCGCGTCACATGCCCGCCCGCCTTCAACTGTTCGATAACACCCTTGGCCGTGGCTGAAGGGATTGCAAAACCGATCCCAACGGAACCGCCGGACGGCGAGTAAATCGCGGTGTTGATGCCAATCACCTCGCCGCTGAGGTTAAAGGTCGGCCCGCCGGAGTTGCCGCGGTTTATCGGGGCGTCGATCTGGATGAAATCGTCGTAGGGCCCTTCGTTGATGTTGCGGCCAAGCGCTGAGACGATGCCGGCGGTGACAGTGCCGCCCAGCCCGAACGCATTGCCGTCAGCGACAACCCAATCGCCAACCTTGACGTTATCGCTGTCCCCCCAGGTAACGAAGGGCAGCTTCTCCTTTGTGTCGATCTTCAGCAGCGCCAGATCACTCTTCTCGTCCCGGCCGATCACTTTCGCTGGATGACGGGAATTGTCCTTGAAGATGACGGTTATCTTGTCCGAATGACTGACCACATGGTTATTGGTGACGATGTAGCCATCAGGATCGACGATGAACCCTGATCCAAGTGCCATCGCCTGATGGTTCGGACGCGGCATGCCGCGATTTTCGAAGAACCGCCGCAGCATGTCGTCGAACTGCGACCCGCCCTCGTCTGCAGGCTGATCCGCGGCCTCCGACGAGTCATCGTTAAGACGAGCCGAAATGTTGACGACCGCAGGCGCCACCCGCTCGACCAGAGGCGACAAGCTGGGCAGAGCGATGGCCGGTTCGCGCTGCACTTGCGCTGTGATGTTGTTGCCGGAATGACCGTTCTCGGCCGTCGGGGCCTGGATGGGTGACTGGGCGCCTGCCAGCCCTGGCGCGACAGCCAGGCCAAGGCTTGCCACCCCGCCGAACAGCAGGGCGCGCAGCGGACGGCGCGACGAGAGGGATGAATAATGCAGACGAGAGTGCGTGCCAACAAACATGAACAGGGCTCCGGATATGCCGCAAGGCGCGTCTGTCTCGCGGTTGCGGCGCCTCGATGTCGGGTACGTATCTCCCAACAACCCGGCACCGCCCTGAGAGTTCCGGATATTGCCGCGCACCGGACGCCGGCGCTGAGACGAGCGAGGCCGTCCCGTGTTCTCTATCGCGTGGGAGCTGACCTGCGATGTCGATAGCGTCGTTTTTCGGGAATACGGAAAAGGCCGAAGGCCGCCGCCGCTTTGGCATTGGCGGGCTGTTGCCGCGTTGGTTTCGCGAAGCGGCGGCCGACGCGCTAGAGCCTTCGATCTATCGCTTCATTATGCGCTACAGCCTGCGCGATCAGATTTATCTGGTCGTCGTGACTGTGATCTCTTTTCCTTTTTTGTACTATTCTCTCGACCTCCCCAAGCAGATTATCAACGAAGCGATCGGCAGCAAACACGCTACTGTTAACCACGATATTCTTGGTTATTCGCTCGGGCAGATTCAGTATCTTCTTCTGTTATGCGTGGTTTTTCTGGTTTTGGTGTTGATCAACGGCTGGTTCAAATATCACCTCAACGTGCGAAAGGGTCGGGTCGGAGAACGCATGTTGCGCCGGCTGCGCTACGAATTGTTTCAGCGGGTCCTGCGCTTCCCGATGAATCATTTCGATCGCACCGCGACGGGCCAGATCATCGCGATGTTGACCGCCGAGCTGGAGCCGGTCGGTGGGTTCATCGGCGACTCGCTCGCCTTGCCGATCGCCCAGACTGGCACTCTCATAACGATTTTTGCCTTCATGTTCGTGCAGAACCCGACGCTCGGCGCGGCGGCGATATCCCTATATCCGGTGCAAGCCTACTTTATCCCCAAGATGCAGCGGAAAATCCGCGCCCTTGGACGCGAGCGGGTGCGCAAGATGCGGTTTCTGTCCGACCGCATCGGCGAGGTCATCGCGGCGCAGGTCGAAATCCGCACTAATGCCGGCGCTCAGCACCAACTTGCCGATGTCGCACAGCGCCTGGGAGAAATCTACGAAATCCGGTTCGATATCTATAATCGGAAGTTCTTCGTCAAATTCCTCAACAACCTGCTCAATCAGTTAACGCCGTTCTTTTTCTACCTGATCGGCGGCATCTTCGTTATCTATGGAGAGCTGTCGTTCGGCGCCCTGGTCGCGGTACTGGCTGCTTACAAGGACTTGTCGTCTCCGTGGAAAGAACTGCTGGATTTCTATCAGAACCAGCAGGATGTCTCGATCAAGTACGAGCAGGTGGTCGAGCAGTTTCAGGTCGCCGATCTACTCGATACAAGCGTCCTGCTCGACGCACCGGATCACGAGCTGCCGCGGGAAGGCAATATCGAGTTTACCAATGTCAGCCTGGTCGACAGCGATGGCATTCGCATGCTCGACAATGTCAGCTTTACCTTGCCGCTCGGTGAACACGCCGCGCTGGCCGGCCCCACCAACAGCGGCAAGAACGTGATCCTGCAATTGCTGGCGCGCATTTTCGTCCCGACATCGGGTCGGATCGTGCTCGCCGGTATCGATGTCAACAGTGTTCCCTTGGCCGGCTCGGGAAGACTTGTCGGCTATGTCGGACCGACTACACATCTGTTGTCGACCAGCATCCGCGAGAACCTGCTGCTCGGCCTGCGCTATCGTCCCAATAGCGTGCCCGATGGCGCGGAAGCATCGCGCGACGGCACCGCCGCACACGAGGCACGGGAATCCGGTAACACCGATCTCGATATCACGGCGGACTGGATCGATTACGAGCAAGCCGGGGTCGCTGACAATGCCGCGTTGCAGGCTCGCATTGTCGATGTTCTGCAGCTCGTTGACTTTGCCAATGAGGTTTATCTGTTCGGCCTGCACGGGCGGCTCGATGAGGGACGCTATCCGGAAGCGGCGGCGCGGCTGCTTGAGGCGCGAGCGCACTTGAGAGAGCGGCTCGATAGCGCGGGACTGAGCACGTTTGTGGAACGCTTTGATCCCGACCGCTATAACTGCAACGCATCAATCGCTGAAAACCTGCTGTTCGGCACGCCGATTGGCCATACATTCGAGCCCGACGCACTGGCCGAAACCCCGCACGTTAAATACGTCCTGGAGCGAGCCGGGTTGACGCAAACGCTGCTGGAAACCGGACAAAAGCTCGCTCGCACGCTGGTTGAACTGTTTGGCGATCTGGCGCCCGAGCATGGGTTTGCCGAGGAATTCGCCTCGGTTGGGAGTGAAGACCTGCACGATCTCGATCGGGTCAGCGCGCGCGCGGAGCGCAACGGCGTCGATGCCTTGTCGGAGCCCGAAAAGGTTCGACTGCTGGGCCTTGCCTTCAAGCTGGTGGCGGCCCGCGACCGCCTCGGCTTAATGGACGACGATCTGCGCGAGCGTATCGTGGAGGCGCGTCATCTGTTCGAACAGGAATTGCCGGAGCATCTGCGCAGCGCCGTCGAGTTCTTCGACCCTGAGCGCTACAACGCCGCCGCTCGGGTCGAGGAAAACATCCTGTTCGGTTCGATCGTGTCCGGCGAGGCCGATGCCCGCGAACGGGTCGAGACGGCGATATGCGAAGTGCTTGATGAGCTTGAGCTGCGCGACACGGTGCTGGCGATCGGTCTCGATTATCGGGTGGGCACCGGCGGCTCGCGCCTTTCGCCGTCGCAGCGGCAGAAGGTTGCTATCGCCCGGGCCGTCTTGAAGCGGCCGGTAGTATTGGCTCTCGATGAGGCGACGGCCGTATTGGATCCCGCCGCGGAAGCCCAAATCCTCGAAGCGCTGCGTGAGGAGTTCGCCGGACGCACTGTCATGGCGGCGATGACCCGGCCGGAGGCCGCGCGCGGCTTTAACCGAGTGCTGGTGACCGAGCAGGGCCGTCTGGCGAGCGATGGCGACTACGAAGCTGCCGCGCGCGAGAACGGGCCGCTGGCGCCGATGCTGGCGGCCGCCTGACGCTCCTCGCCACGCTCTCCCGCTCGCCGCCAATGACAACGTCGCGGTGGATGTCTAGAAGACGAGCTGACATGGCGGGGAGGTAATGATGGCCAAACGGGCGGAAGGGCGCGTTGCGCTGGTAACCGGCGGGGCGCGCGGCATCGGCGCGGCCACGGCCGAGCGGCTGGCCGAGGATGGTGCGGCGATCGCGATCGGCGATCTTGACGGCAACGGTGCCGAAGCGACGGCCCGTCAGATCGCCGAGCGCTACGGCGTCAAGGCGGTCGGGCTCAAGGTCAATGTCGCCAGTGCCGCCGAGGTCGAGGCGGTGGTCGGCGAGATCGCCGCCCGCCTCGGCTCGCTCGACATCCTCGTGAATAATGCCGGAATTACCCGCGACAACCTCGTACACAAGATGACCGACGATGATTGGGACTCGGTCGCCGCAGTGCATCTGAAAGGTGCCTTCCTGTGCTCGCGTGCCGCCCAGCGCGAGATGGTCAAACGCAACTGGGGCCGCATCGTCAACCTCTCGTCAGTATCCGCGCTGGGCAATCGCGGCCAGACCAACTACTCGACCGCCAAGGCCGGGCTGCAGGGCATGGCCAAGACACTGGCGATCGAACTCGGCCGCTATGGCATCACTGCCAACGCTGTCGCACCCGGCTTTATCGATACCGAAATGACTCGCGCCACCGCCATCCGTCTCGGCCGTGATCCTGAGGAGTGGAAAGAGGAGCGCGCTCGCGAAATCCCGGTGCGGCGCGCTGGCGTACCGCGCGATATCGCGAACGTTATCGCTTTTTTGTGCAGCGACGAGGCCTCGTTTGTCTCCGGCCAGGTGATTTATGTCGCCGGAGGACCTCGCGGGTAACCCGCGGTGGCCCCCGCGATGCCTGACGATATCGCCCCCATCCCGCAGTACGATTTTCTGACCCTCGGGGAGACGCTGCTGCGCATTTCGCCGCCCGGCATGCAGCGGCTCGATCAGGCGCGTCTGATGGAGGTAGGAATTGGCGGCAGCGAGCTTAACGTCGCCTGCGTCTTGGCGCGTCTCGGCCGCCGCACGGCCTGGGTCTCGCGCCTTCCAGAAGGCCCGCTGGGCCGCATCGTTGAAGGCGAGGCACGGCGGCACGGTGTTGACACGCATTTTGTCCGCTGGATAGCGGACGCACGTCTCGGACTGATGTTTTTTGAGCCGGGGCCGGCGCCGCGCAATGCCCGCGTCATCTATGACCGCAAGAACTCGGCCGCTTCCGGTATGGGTTTCGAGGACGCGCCGTGGGATGCCCTGATCGCGCATAGTGCGCGGGTCCACCTTTCCGGCATCACGCCGGCCCTGGGGCCAAGTTGCCGTGCGCTGGTAGCGCGCGTCGCACAGCTCGCGGCCACCGCCGGCAAGCCGGTATCGTACGATCTCAACTACCGCGCGACGCTGCAGGAACCGGCCGAGGCGCGGGCAATGCTGGCGACCATCGCGCCGCATACCGAGTTGTTTATCGTTGCCGAACGCGACGCGCAGGGCGTGCTTGGCTTCGAGGCGGCGGCGGAACCTCTCGCCGAGGCGGTTGCGGCCCGATATGGCATGCCGCTTGTTGCGTTGACACGGCCGCCAGGATCAGAGCCCGGCGACCTGTTGCTGGCACGCGGGCAGTTACATTACGCGCCGCGATATCCGGTTGAGATCGTCGACCGGATCGGTGCCGGTGACTCGTTTGTCGCCGGGCTGATCCACGGGCTGCTCGACAACGATCCGGAGCTGGGTGTGCGGCTCGGCTCCTACGCCGCCGGCATAGCATTGGCGACGCCGGGCGACATCAATCACTTCGCGCCAGAGGACCTGGCTGCGTTCCATGCCGATCTGACCGGGAAGTTGCTGCGGTAATTTCGACGCAGGCGGTCGAGCTGCTATGATGCGTTGGCCAGTATGCGACGGAGGCAGATATGGCCGATACGCTGATTTCATGCGACGACCACATGGATTTAGGCCAGTTGCCCGGGGATCTGTGGGAGACTCGCCTGCCCGCGGAGTTGCGCGAACGGGCCCCGCACATCGCCGAGCGCGATGGCCAGGCCGTCTGGATATGTGACGGCAAGGTTTGGGGCACGTGGTCGGGCAAGAAGCCGGCCAGCGGCAACAACCGCGCTGTAAAGCCCCTATACAACGCATTTGATCGCGGCGGCATCCACGACCAGAGCGAGCGTCGACCGGCGGTCGCCGGATTGCGCCTCGCCGATATGGATCGCGACGGCGTGCAGACGCAGGTCATCTTTGGTCCGATCTTCCAGATCTCGACCGACGACCAGGCGCTGCGCGTCGCCTGTTACCGCGTCTATAACGACTGGCTGTTGGAATTCTGTTCCGCCGCGCCGGACCGGCTGATCGGCGTACCGATGCTGCCGGAGAGCCCGGACACCGCGACTGAGGAGTTACTGCGGCTCGCGGCAAAGGGCGGTGTTCGCCAGGTCAATCTCCAGATCGCCAATATCGCCCCCAAACTGGATGACCAAGCCTGGGAGAAACTATGGCAGGCGCTTGAGGACACCGGGATCATCCTGTCCTGGCACATCACCGTGTTTGTCGGCAAGCCGGGCGACCGGGTCGTCGGCAAGCCCGCCAGTGTGTTCGAAAACACTAAGTTCTTTATGGCCAACTTCCTCGAGCCGTTTGTCGACCTATTCGCCTGGGGCATCCTGGAGCGCCATCCGAAGCTCAAAATGGTGATGGCGGAGGCGGGCACGGGCTGGCTCCCGTGGCTCGTGCAGGAACTCGACTACCGCCATTGGCGCCTGTGGGAAGCTAAGGATTTCTGGGCCGACAAAGGCGGGATCGCGCTTGAAACCAAGCCGAGCGAGTTGTTCAAGCGGCAGATTTACGCGACCTTCCAGGAGGATTACGCGGCTATGGCGCTGATCCCGTTCTTTGGCGAAGGGCATCTGCTGTGGGCCTCCGACTACCCCCACCCGGATAGCGTGTGGCCAAATTCTCAAGCCGCCATCGAGCGCCAGATGAAGAGCCTGGGTCCCGAGATGCGGCGCATGCTGACGCACGATAACGCCGCCGTTCTTTACGGCTTAAGCTAAGGCTGGGTAAACGACCGGCGCTGCTGCCATTAGAAGCGGGGCGCCTCAAGTGCCCTTACGAGGCATGCGGGGCATCTGACGGCGCTGCCCAGGCCAATCAGGAGGCATTTGATTACGTTGGCGCGAGCCTTGCACCATTCCCGACATCCAAAAATGTCGGGAGTGGACCATGAGCTATCGCGACATGCCGCGCTTTGTGCTGCGCCGCATCGATCACATCGCGGCGGAGATGAACAGCTTCCTGCTGGTCATCGCTATTGGGCTGGCTATGCTTGATTTGCTTTGTTTAACCGAGCGGTTCGTGGATTCACTGCCGCCAGTCGGCACCGTACCGACGCCATGAAGCCATGCGATATAGGTATGCATAGCTGACTTGTCTCAAACGGTTATTGTGCATCGCAGCATAACTCCTATCTTCTCGGCTAACGCTTGGGTCGATCGATAGGGGATTGCCGACAATGAACCGCCTCGTGCCGCAGAAGCGAATCTCGGTTCGCGAGATTCTCCGCCGCGCCGACCGGATTGCGGGCGATATCAACGTCTTGCTCGTCGTGATCGCTATCGGCCTTGCAACGCTCGATGCGACCTTCTTCGTCAGTCAGAAGGTCGTCGATCACCTACCGCCGATCACGCGCATCGATCATCAAGCCACAGCGCAGTAGCTACCGCGGCCGCGTCACCCCGCGCTGCTTTCGCGAATGACCGGCTTTATTTCGCGCAGCCGCGGCAAGACCTCCTTCGAGAACATGGTGATGTTCTTTACGGCTTCCTGGTGGGTGATAAAGCCGGTCTTGCCAACCATGATGAGTTGGCCGAATCCGCCGACCTTATCATAGAAATCCATGATCTGCTTGTAGACGGTGTCCGGGTTGCCCGCATACATGCGGCCCCCGGCCATCGCCATTTCGGCGGTCACGCCGACGCGGTTCAGCGCCGAATCACGCCCCGGACGGCCCAGGCTGCCGCCGGAATTAGGATCGCGGTACAAGGCGGGGGCAAGATCGGGCGGCGTCGTGCCGGGCAGAAATTTCTGGTACTGCGGCGCCGACTTCATACTGGTGTTGACGAACCACAGCAACTTGCTGCCGATCTTCACCGCCTCCTCGTCGGTATCGCCGACGTAAACAAAGGCGGAATAACCGAACCGGTCGGTCATCGGGGCCGACATCCCAGCCTCGGCGCGAGCGTGGGTATAGGAATCCCACGCCTTCTTCGTCACATCCACGCCACGCATCACCATGATATTGACCATGCCGCGTCGGCCGATCTCGGCCGTATCGGTCGGGTCGGAGGTTGCGGCCCACATCGGCGGGCGCGGCTGCTGGTAGGGGCGCGGCCAGATATTCACGTGGCGATGCGTGAAGTGCTTGCCCTCCCAACTGAACGGCCCCTCATGGCTGGTCAGCGTCTTGTCGATCAGATCGATTGCCTCCCAAAACCGCTCGCGAATTCCGATCGGGTTCGCGTTGCCGGACGCCATTTCAGTGCCACCCGATTTGACGAAACCGATTTCGAGCCGTCCGCGCGAGATAACGTCGGCCGTCGCATACTCTTCGGCGGCACGTACCGGGTCGTTGCGTACGGTGATCAGCGTGCCCATGCTCAACAGGCGGATATTCTTGGTCTGGCGCGCGACGATACCGAGCACCAGCGGACTGGCGCCATACAACGCGTTGATGCCGGCGTGATGCTCGCTTGACGTGATGTTGAGACCGAGTTCGTCACACAGCATGTACTCGTCGAGCGTCTCCTCGAACAAGCGGGCGGCGACCTGCGGATCACAGTGGCGATTCGGCAGGCTGGCGCGCACCGAGTCGACCTCTTCAAGCACTTTGTCCGGGACGAACGGGTAGGGGTTCTCGCAATGGAACCAGGCATCCATCAGGTACTCTCCACGCCTTTCATATAACTCATGACCTTAGCGACCCGGCCGCCCACGTCGAGTGGGCAGATAGCAGCATTGCAGCGGCGCTGCGCGGCGGGGATGATTTCGGGGCATCATTCCATAATACTAAACGCGGCCGTAGCGTTACGACGACGGGCGTGGCAGCTGGGGAGCAGCCGGTTCTACATGAAGAGTGTTCGTAAGATCCTGATCGTCGATGACGACGTCGCGTTGCGGCAGTCGCTTGCCGAGCAGCTCGAACTCAACGCCGAGTTTGTCTGCGTCCAATGCGACAATGGGACGGCGGCGCTGCGCGCTATGGAGCGCGAGGAGATCGACGCCGTGCTGCTCGATGTCGGATTGCCCGACATGGATGGGCGCGAAGTCTGCCAGCGTATCCGGCGGGCTGGCAATGCGATGCCGATCGTGATGCTGACGGCGGCCGACAGCGAGAACGATACGGTGCAAGGTCTGGAGGCCGGCGCAAACGACTACGTCACCAAGCCGTTCCGCCTCAGTGTCTTGCTGGCGCGGCTGCGGGCGCATCTGCGGCAGAGCGACCTAAATGACGATGCGGTGTTGCGCATCGGCCCCTATACCTTCCGCCCCAGTGCCAAATTGATGACCGACGCGGGTGGCCGCAAAAAGGTGCGGCTCACCGAAAAGGAAGCCGCCATTCTTAAGTTTCTTTACCGCGCCGGGCGGGTGATCGGGCGCGATACTTTGCTCGGCGAAGTTTGGGGGTATAACGCGGGCGTCACCACCCACACCCTGGAGACCCACGTGTACCGCCTGCGCCGTAAGATCGAACGCGACCCGACCCGCGCCGAAATCCTGGTGACCGAGCCCGGCGGCTATCGACTACTGCCGTGAGCTCCTACGGAGACGGCGCCGGCCAAAGCGATCTGATTGTTTGTAGCGCCGCCGATCGCGAATATTTCCCGCTCTTGCGCGACTCGGTGGGCTCGATTCGCGCGTTGCGCCCGGATGTGCCGATCGGCGTGTTCGATATTGGCTTGGCCGCCGATCAATGCGAGTGGCTGGCAAGTCAGACGGTTCGGATCGTTCGGCCCGGATGGGACCTCGATTTTCCCGGCCGCGACAAGGCACCCGATGTGCTGAAGGCAGAATTCGCCCGCCCTTTCCTACCGCGCCATTATCCTGGCTATCGGATGTATTTCTGGCTCGACGCCGATGCCTGGCTGCAAGACTGGCGCGTGGTCGAGCTGTACTGCCGGGCCGCCGGCACCGATAAGCTGGCCATCGTTCCCGAGATCGACCGCGCCTATAAGCGCCATTACAAGCGCCCCAAGCTTTTCGGCTGGAATCTAGGCTGGAAGAACTATCGGCACGCCTTTGGCTGGCGCATCGCCGATCGGCTCGGACGCAATCCTACGGTGAATTGCGGTGTGCTGGCGCTGCATGCCGACGCGCCGCATTGGGCCGCTTGGCAACGGGTGCTCGCCAAAGTGCTGCAGCGCACCCACTTCACCCCGGCGGGGCAAACCGCGATGAACTATGTGGTGTACGCCGAACGCCTGCCGGTAAACCTCTTGCCGTCTTACTGCAACTGGATGCCAGGCGATGCCACCCCCGCCTTTGACACGAAGCGCGGCCTGTTCGTCGAACCCTACGCCCCGCATGAGGTGATCGGCGTCATGCATCTCGCCGGCGCGGAACAGAAAGACCTGACCTTCCGCCTCAACCGCCTCGACGGCGGCACAATCGACACCTCCCTCCGCTACGCCGCCACCCGCGACCTCTGCGCCCACGCCCGCGCCGCTTAAGTCAGCGGGGGGTGCGGCCGTCGCCGCGGAAGTTGCGGGCGATATAGACGGTGTAGACGCTGATGCCGGCCGGGCCGGAATGCGGCTGGATCGTCGTGAGCGGGGTCAGTGCGGTGAAATCCGGCCGCATCTGGTCCAGCAAATTGTGTACCGACACCAGCAAGAAATCCTCGCCGCGGTGCAGGCCGATATTGTTGGTCAGGCGCCACTGATCCGTAATACCGGGGATCGGGTTCCACTCGACCGCAGTGAACGGGTGCGGCTTTACGTAATAGATCAGCGCCGCCAGCAATTCGCGATCGTCGGCCAACAGCGTCAGGCCTGGGTGCGCAGCCAGCAAGGCGCCAACCTGCCGTCCCAATTCGTGCCAACCGCGCAGCCGGTGCAACGGATCAAGTTTCGGCGGCAAGGCGACGCCGATCGCGGCCAGCGTGTCGGTCGCGCAGAACGCCAGTATCGCCGCCGCCAGGTTGAGGGCGATCGCGAGGCGCAGAAAGCGCCGCCAGTTCTGCCGCACCGCCCAGGCGGTTACGAGGATCGTCGCCGACACATAGGTCGGCGCTGCCCAGTTCGGCTGCGCTCGCGACAGAAAGCTGAGACACAGCATCATCGCCAGGGTCGGGAGGGCAAACACCGCCAGCATCCGGGCGCGTGCGTCAAATCGGCCGGTGCGCGTCGCAATAGCCATCAGCGCGGCGAAGAATAGCGGGCCGAACACGCCGAATTGCGACGCGAAGAATTCGAGGAAAGCGGCGGGGTGTACCAGAGAGCCGCTGACGTGAGCGTTGTCGCGCAGGTGCAGGTAGCTGACGAACCCGTTATCCCAGTTCCACCACAGATTCGGCAGATAGAGCAGTACCGCCAGCCCGATCGCCAGCATCAGCCCCTTGAGGTGGCGTCGCTCGGAGGGTGCAATCAGTACCAGCCCGAGGGCCGACAGCAGCCAATACGCCATCGCGTATTTCGCCAGCAATCCTAACCCTGCGGCGATGCCTACTACCACCCACCACCAGCCGCCGTCGGGCTCACGCGCCCGAACGAAGGCGTAGAGCGCGACGGCCCAGCACAACAGCAGCGGCGCGTCGGTTGAAATGATAAAGGCGGATAGCGAGACGCCCGGTAATGTCGCATAGGCCAGCGCGGCCCAGAACCCGGTGCGCCGATCATAGAGACGGGCGGCGGTCGCGAATACCATCGCGGCCGCGCCAGCGTGCAGCAGCGGTGCGGCCAAGCGCACCGCGAACTCGCTGTCGCCAAATGCGCCGGTCGTCAGAGCGATCAACCACGCCACCAGCGGCGGCTTTGAGTAATACCCGAATGCCGGATGCTTCGCCCAAAACCAGTATTGCGCCTCGTCCGGATAGAGCCCGGCCGACTGCACCGACAGCCACAGCAGCCGCAGCAACGTCAGCCCGCCGATCGCGGCGAACCCGCAGATGCCATACGGCCGGTCACCGCCGCGCACAACGGCTGCGGCGGTCGTTCCCCGCGCGATAGTCAAGCCCGTTCCCCCACCGCCCCAGCGTGGCGGCGAACATAGGAGAATACGGCACAGCAAACATCCCACCGCGAGAGGGCGAAGAGTCGCGTTGATCGCAAGGCCGAGTAAGGCGCGGCGTCGCCTCGCTTGGCGCGGACCGGTTGACGCCACTATGCTGAATGCAACCGACATACGTTTGGGTTGGAAACGTCCGCAGGCGCCATGCGCAAGGTGATTTTGTTGACCAGCCTCGTGATCGTGGTTGCGGTGGCAGTGGGTGCGGGGTGGCGCTGGTGGACGCAGTGGCGGTTCCAGCAATCGACCGACGACGCCTATGTGCAGAGTGACGTCACAGTGATCAGTCCCAAGGTCGAAGGTTATTTGAAAGAGGTGCGGGTCGAGGAGAACCAGCCGGTTAAGGCCGGCGACGTGTTGTTCACGGTCGATGATCGCGATTTCATGGCCAAGGTGGCGCAGGCCGACGCCGCGATCGCCACCGAACAGGCGATCATCGAAACCTATCGCAGCCGCCGCAAATTCCAGCAGGCGATGATCGATCAGGCCGCGGCGACCGTGCAGTCGAACGAGGCCGATCTCGGCCGCGCCCAGCTCGACTACAAGCGCTACACGGCGCTGGTCTCGTCCGATTACGCCAGCCGCCAGCGCTTTGAGACGGCCGAGGCTGATTCCCGCAAGGCACAGGCCGCCCTCGAAAAAGCCCGTGCCGCGCTGGCGGCGGAGCAGACACAGCTCGGTGTCATCGGCGCGCAGCAAGGCGAGGAAGAGGCGCGGCTTGGGCAGTCCCGTGCCACTTTGCAGCTTGCCCGCAACGATCTCGACAACACAATCATCCGCGCGCCGAGCGCCGGGGTCGCGGGAAACCGGGCTGGCCGCGTCGGCATGTACGTCAAGCCGGGCACCCAGCTCCTGTCGCTGGTGCCGCTGCCTTATGTTTATGTCACGGCGAATTTCAAGGAAACGCAACTGACCCATATGCGGCCGGGCCAGACGGCCGAGATTGCGGTTGATGCCTACCCCGATGAGAAGCTGACCGGCCACATCGAAAGCTTCGCGCCCGGCAGTGGCGCCGAATTCAGCCTCCTACCGCCCGACAATGCCACCGGCAATTTCACCAAGATCGTGCAGCGCGTGCCGGTACGCATTGCGCTGCCCGCCGACGGCCCGCTGGCGCGTCTGCTGCGCCCCGGTCTGTCCGTGACCGTGACCGTCGATACCCGGTCCGAGCCGGCGGTGGCGGATGGCGGCTCGATCATCGGCGCGGCGCAGGCGCAACCCGCCACCGCCCAATGAGCCTGGCCCCGACGCTGCGCCGGGGCCGCCTGGCCTTTTCGCCGCGGCCCGCCAAGACACCGCCTGCCGACAACCCGCCTGCCGCGGTTGCCCCCGGCGCGGAGCAGCGCGCGCCGCTGCGCGATTGGATCGGCGTCCTGGCGATGGTGACCGGGCAATTCCTGGCAATCATGGATGTGCAGATCGTCACCAGCTCGCTGACCCAGATTCAAGGCGGCCTGTCGGCCAGCCCGGACGAGATCAGCTGGGTGCAGACCGCGTACTTGATCGCCGATGTCATCATGGTGCCGCTCTCCGGCATGCTGTCGCGCCTGTTGTCGACCCGCGTTGTCTTCTGCACCGCGGCGCTCGGCTTCGCAGCGACCTCGGCGCTCTGCGCCACCGCAACCAGTCTTGAACAGATGATCCTCTATCGCGCGTTGCAGGGATTCTGCGGCGGCGCAATCACGCCGACCGTATTCCCAGTCGTCTACACCAAGTTCCGCGGCGCCCAGCTCGCCAATGTCATGGTGCTGATTTCGCTGATCCTCAACCTGTCCTCGACCCTGGGGCCGACGATCGGCGGGTTCCTGACGGACACCTTTTCGTGGCACTGGCTGTTCCTGGTCAACATCGTGCCGGGCATTGGGGTGGCGCTGGTGGTGTGGCCTACGATCGATATCGACCGTCCCAACCTGTCACTGCTCGAGAATTTCGACGTCTTGGGGTTGCTGCTGATGGCGTCCTTTCTGGGCTCTCTCGAATACGTGCTGGAGGAAGGGCCGCGCTGGGACTGGTTTTCGGACGACACTATCCTGATCTGCGGCATCGTCGCGAGTGTTGCCGGCGCGTTCTTCTTCTGGCGCGTCCTGACCTTTCGCCAACCGATCGTCGATCTGCGCACCTTTAACAATCGCAATTTCGCGCTCGGCTCGTTCTATACCTTTATCATCGGCACCGGCCTCTACGGCGCGACCTATGTGGTGCCGCTGTTCCTTGCTCAGGTGCGCGGCTTCAATGCATTGCAGATCGGCGAGACGGTCGTGGTGACCGGGCTCACCCAGATGGCGATGACGCCGTTTTCGGCGCGGATCGCGCGCAAAATCGACCTGCGGCTGATGCTGGGGATCGGCATGGGTCTGTTCGCGATCGCGATGTATGTGACGGCGTGTCTGACCAGCGAGGCTGGGTTCTGGGAATTGTTTTTTCCGCAGGCTCTGCGTGGTTTTGCGCTGATGTTCTGTTATCTGCCGGCGAATATGATCTCGCTCGGCGCGTTACCGCAGGACAAGCTGAAGAACGGCGCCAGCCTCTACAACCTGACTCGCGATCTGGGCGGCGCGATCGCCCTGGCGACGATCGGCACGATCATGACCAACCGGCTGAATTTCCACTGGAGCCGGCTGATCGAACACGTCAATCCGGCGCGACCGGTAGTGCAGCAGTTTCTCGATACGCAGAGCATCCGCCTTGCACCGATGATCCCAGGCGACCCGAACCGAGCGGCAATCCGCATGCTGGGAAATCTCGTATATCGAGAGGCGCTCGTGCTGACCTTCAACGACGTCATCATGCTGCTCGGCGTTTTGTTTGCGGTCGGCGTCGTGCTGATGCCGCTGGTCCGCACGCCGCGGTCGCCAATGGCGTAACGCTACAGCCGGGCTTCGCGGCGCGGCTGTTGTTTGTTACAACACCGCCGCCATATGCGGGGAATGGGGCATGCCCCGGATAATTCGGAGCACAGGCGGTGCGGGTCGCGACGGTCGAACGCAACACCAAGGAAACGCGGATCAAGGGCCGGGTTGCGCTCGACGGCACGGGCGTGTCCGAGATCGAGACCGGCATCGGCTTTCTCGACCACATGCTCGACCAGCTCGCGCGGCACAGCCTGATCGACCTTGCAGTGCATGCCAAGGGCGACCTGCACATCGATTTTCACCACACCACCGAAGACACCGGCTATGTCATTGGCGAGGCGGTGGCGAAGGCGCTCGGCGACCGCGCCGGTATTCAGCGCTACGGCAGTGCAATGATCCCGATGGATGAGACGCTGACCCGGGTCAGCCTCGATGTCTCAAACCGGCCCTATCTGGTGTGGAAGGTGGGGTTCAGCCGCCCGAAACTCGGCGAAATGGATACCGAATTGTTCAAGGAGTGGTTCCAGGCCTTTGCGCAATCTGCCGGGGTCACGCTGCATGTCGAGAATATCTACGGCGAAAATAACCACCACATCGTCGAGAGCTGCTTCAAGGGGCTCGCTCGCGCCTTACGCCAGGCCATCGAGATCGACCCGCGGCGTGGCGGCGCGGTGCCGTCCACCAAGGGAACGTTGAGCGGCAGCCTGGGATAACGGCCATGGTGACCGCGATCATCGATTACGGGTCGGGCAATCTGCGTTCGGCCGCAAAAGCCTTTGAACGCGCCGCGCTGGAGACAGGCCGCGGCGACACGATTGTGGTGACCAGCGAGCCGGAAACGGTGGCCACGGCCGACCGCGTCGTACTGCCCGGGGTCGGCGCCTTTGCCGATTGCCGGCGCGGGCTGGCCGGCGTGCCGGGGCTCGAAACGGCGCTGATCGAGGCGGTAATTGGCCGCGGCCGGCCGTTTTTCGGCATCTGCGTCGGCATGCAATTGATGGCGAGCTACGGTCGCGAATTTGAAGCGGTGGCGGGGCTGGACTGGATTGCTGGCGACGTCGTCGCGATCGAGCCGCGCGGCCTGACATTAAAGATACCCCATATGGGCTGGAACGAGCTGCTACCCTGCGGCGATCACCCCGTGCTGACCGATCTTACCCCGGGGACGCATGTTTACTTCGTGCACAGCTATTATTTGCGCCCGGCCGATGCGGCCGATGTCGCGGCCCATACCGATTATGGCGGACTGCTGACCGCCGCTGTCGCGCGCGATAATCTGTTCGGCACGCAGTTTCATCCGGAAAAAAGCCAGGCGGCGGGGCTGCGGCTGATCGCCAATTTCCTGCAATGGCGACCGTGACCCCCTCTGACACCGGGCCCGGCGGCGTCACCGGCCCGGCCGGCCGGGTCAGCGTGCAGCGCCTGACCCAATACTCCGGCACCGATCTCGACGATCTGTGCGACGCGACCGAGCGTGCCGTTGTCGAGGGCGGCGGTTTCGGTTGGCTGAAGCCGCCTGCGCGGCAGGTCCTGGAGAATTACTGGAACGGCGTGTTGCTGGTGCCCGAGCGCCGGCTGGTAGTCGGCCGGCTCGACGGCGTCGTCGCCGGTTCCGCCCAGCTATCGCGCACCCCCCGCAACAACGAGGCGCAGGCGCTTAGTGGCACGGTCACCAGCGCCTTTGTCACGCCATGGGCGCGCGGGCGCGGCATCGGTCGACACATCGTCGAGGAGATAGAATGCATCGCCCGCGAGCTTGGGCTGCTGGTGCTGAACCTCGATCTCCGCGATACCCAGCGCGCCGCGATCGGCCTCTACGAAAGCATGGGCTACGCCCGCTGGGGCACCCACCCCCAATACGCGCTGGTCGATGGCCGCTTCGTCCCCGGCCATTATTATTACAAGCGGCTGGAGTAGACGGTGCGGATGGAAATGATGTCGCCGCTTAAACCCCTCTCCCGGAATGCGGGCGAGGGGAAATAGGATATGATTATCTTCCCTGCGATCGATTTGAAGGGCGGCGCCTGCGTGCGGCTGGTGCGTGGCGAGATGGACAGCGCCACAGTCTTCAATACCGACCCGGCGGCGCAGGCGCAGGAATTTGCCGCGACAGGGTTCCCATGGCTGCACATGGTCGATCTCGACGGCGCCTTTGCCGGCCGCTCGGTCAATGGCGAGGCCGTGCGGGCGGTCCGGCGCAGCATTGCGCTGAAGATGCAATTGGGTGGCGGCATCCGTGATCGCGCCGCAATCGATTACTGGCTTGATCTCGGCATCGACCGGGTCGTGCTCGGCACCGCCGCGTTGCGCGACCCCGAGCTGGTGCGCCGTGCCGCTGCCGATTACCCCCGTCGCATCGTCGTCGGCATTGACGCGCGCGATGGCCGCGTCGCGGTCGAAGGCTGGGCCAAGACCAGCGACATTACAGCCGTGGAGCTTGCGCATCGCTTCGCCGATGCCGGCGTTGCCGCCATCGTTTATACCGATATCGCCCGCGACGGCGCGCTGATTGGTGTCGACGCCGCCGCGACCGCGGAGTTCGCCCGCCAGGCCGGCGTCCCCGTGATCGCCTCGGGCGGCGTCGCCTCGCTGGCCGATGTTACTGCCCTGGCGCAATACCAGCATGCCGGCGTTGCGGGCGTCATCATCGGACGCGCCCTGTATGATGGGCGGGTCGATCCGCAGGCGGCGCTGACCATCGCCGCGGCGGCCGCCGATTTGGCGAACAAGCTATGCTGAAGATGCGCGTCATTCCCTGCCTCGACGTCAAGGATGGGCGGGTCGTCAAGGGCGTCAACTTTGTCGATCTGATCGATGCTGGCGATCCGGTCGAGCAGGCGCGCCTGTATGATCGCGAGGGCGCTGACGAGCTCTGCTTTCTTGACATCACCGCCAGTCATGAAGGCCGGGCCACGCTGTATGATGTCGTGCGCCGCACCGCCGAGCAATGTTTCATGCCCCTGACGGTCGGCGGTGGTGTGCGTACGGTTGAGGATATTCGCACCTTGCTCCTGGCTGGAGCCGACAAGGTGTCTATCAATACAGCCGCCGTCACGCGGCCGGAGTTCGTGCGCGAAGCGGCCGAGAAATTCGGCAGTCAGTGCATCGTCGCGGCGATCGACGCTAAAGCGGTTGGTCCGGGCAAATGGGGCATCTTCACGCATGGCGGACGCAAGCCGACCGGGCTCGACGCGATCGAATGGGCGTGCCGGCTTGTCGATTATGGCGCCGGCGAGATATTGCTGACCTCGATGGATCGCGACGGCACCAAATCCGGGTTCGACATCGAACTGACCCGTGCTGTCGCCGACTCGGTGCGGGTGCCGGTCATCGCCTCGGGGGGTGTCGGCACGCTCGACCACCTCGTCGAGGGCATTCGCGACGGGCACGCGACCGCGGTGCTCGCCGCCTCGATCTTCCATTTCGGCACCTACCGCATCGCCGAGGCCAAGGCGGCACTGGCGGCCGCCGGCATCGCGGTGCGCCCCTGATATGCCCAAGGCGAAACGCGAGAAGCAGCAGCCCGCCGAACAGCCCGCCAATCCGATGGGCGAGACACTGCAGCGGTTGTGGCAGACAATCGAATCGCGCCGTGGCGCCGACCCGGAAACCTCCCATACGGCCAAGCTGTTCAGCCGTGGCCAGGCCAAGATTGCCCAGAAATTCGGGGAAGAGGCGGTCGAGGCGGTGATCGAGGGGGTGCGCGGCGACAAGCAGGCGCTGATCGGCGAGAGCGCCGACGTGCTGTACCACCTCCTGGTGATGTGGGCTGCCACCGGCATAGGCCCCGATCAGGTCGCCGCCGAATTGATGCGCCGCGAAGGCACCTCTGGCATCGCCGAGAAGAAATCGCGCAACAGCTGAGGCGGCGTGGGGTGCCGGCGCGCATTGACTCGGCCCGGCGCGCTCCCTATGTTCCGCGGCTTCGCGAAGGACCCGGCTGTTATGAAGATCGCAAATTCACTGAAGACCCTGAAAAAGCGCGACAAGAACTGCCGCGTTGTGCGCCGCAAAGGCCGCGTTTACGTCATCAACAAGCAGAACCCCCGTTTCAAAGCCCGTCAGGGCTGATCGGCTAATCCGGTATCTTGCGGATGGCAGCGACATCCGCCATCAACAGAGCCTGACCGGCGGCTGGCGCGGTCAGCAATGTAAGACACCTTGACCGGACTGGGTCCGGCCGTCCACGCTACGCTTCAAGCAAATGGCGCGCGCCGTAGGGCGTGATGCCCCCAGACCAAGTCCGAGCAAAGCGGCTTTTGTGGGTGGCAGTCTGCCCGAAACGCTACACCTAATCGATCGCCCGCAGCTTAGGACGGCGCCAGTTGCACTGCCGCGCCGGCGGTGACAGGCTGCTTTCATGGAAATGCCCGCTCCCGACCAGGCCGTCATCGAGCGCTGCGACGAGATCGCGGCGGCCTTGCGGCAGATCATCCCCGGCGAAGGAGTCATCATCTCCGAACCCGAGCGCCGCGCCTATGAAAGCGACGGGCTGACCGCCTATCGCCAGCCGCCGCTGGTGGTGGCGCTGCCCTCGACCACGGCACAGGTCGCCGCCGTGTTGCGCTACTGCCAGGAAGAAGGCGTCAAGGTGGTGCCGCGCGGCGCCGGCACCTCGCTATCGGGCGGCGCGCTGCCGCTCGCCGATGGCGTCTTGCTCGGCATGGGCAA
>JAFAYW010000212.1 GCA_019240125.1 Alphaproteobacteria bacterium | reverse complement strand
GTCGAATGCGATCCTTGAGCACAAGGGCGCCAAGACCGGGCTGATCACCACCAAGGGATTTCGCGATGTTCTCGAAATCCGCAATTTGCGGATGCCGCGGCTCTATGACATGTCCTGGACCAAGCCGCCGCCGCTGGTCGAGCGGCGGCTGCGCACCGAGGTCGCCGAGCGGATCAACGCGCAAGGCGGTATCGACACGCCGCTCGATGAGGCCGATGTCGAGCGCGCCGTCGCGTTCCTGAAAGGCGAGGGGGTGCAGGTGATCGCGATCTGCCTGCTGCACTCCTACCTCAACCCGGCGCACGAATTGCGCGTCAAGGAGATCGCGGCCCGCGTCGCGCCGGAGATCACGCTGTCGGTCAGCGCCGAGGTATTGCCGGTGATCAACGAGTACGAGCGCACCTCGACCAGTGTCATCAACGCCTATGTCCGGCCGATCGTCGCGCAATACCTCAACCGGTTGATCGGCGAGTTGCAGCGCACCGGCATCGCCGCGCCGCTGTTGCTGATGCAGTCAAATGGCGGGCTCACCACCGCCAAGGCGGCGGCCGAAACGCCGATGCACATCATCGAGAGCGGCCCGGCGGCCGGTGTCGTCGGGGTGCAGGCATTGACCCGGCGTCTCGGTGTCGGCAAAGCGATCTCGTTCGATATGGGTGGTACCACCGCCAAGGCGTCCCTGATCGAGAATGGCGAGGTGACGCGCGCCACCGAGTATCAGGTCGGCGCCGGTATCGTGCTGGGATCGCGGCTGTTGTCGGGGGCGGGGTACACGCTGAAGGTGCCGGCGATCGATCTGGCCGAGGTCGGGGCCGGAGGCGGCTCGATCCTGTGGATCGATGCCGGCGGCGCGTTGCAGATCGGGCCGCACAGTGCCGGAGCGGTGCCGGGGCCGGTGTGTTACGACCAGGGCGGCACCGGGCCGACGGTCACCGACGCCAATGTCGTGCTCGGCTACATCAATCCCGACCATCTTGTCGGGGGCGCGCTTAAATTGAACGCGGGCAAGGCGCGCGCCGTCATCGAAGAGCGCATCGCGCGGCCGCTCGGCATGAGTGTCGAGGAGGCGGCCTATGGCGCGCATCTGATCGCCGCCTCGAACATGATCCGCGCGTTGAAGGCCGTATCGAGCGAACGCGGCCGCGACCCGCGCGAGTACGCGCTGGTCGGGTTTGGCGGCAACGGGCCGATCTTCGCGGCCGGCATGGCCGAGGCGCTGCGTATCCCCCAGGTCATCATCCCGCCGGCAGCCGGGGTGTTTTCCTCCTTCGGGCTGCTCTATGCCGAAGTCGAATATTACTTCACGCGCACCCGCAAGGTATTGCTGCGGGCCGCCGTGGCGGCCGAATTGCAGGCAATCGTCGGAGCGCTCGAAGACGAGGCGCGCACCCGCCTCACCGAGGATGGGTTTGCACCGGAGCGCATCGAACTGCGCCGCAGTGCCAGCCTGCATTACCACGGGCAGAGCTTCGAGTTGCGTGTGCCGCTGGAATCGGGGCCGCTGGGCGCGGCCGCCATCGCGGCGCTGGAGGAGGCGTTTGGCGCCGAGCACGAGCGCACCTACGGTCATCGCGCGGGCGCCGAGGAGCCGGTGGAACTGGTCAGCCTCGAGGTCATCGGGCGCGGGCTCCCCGACGCCGCGCGCGGCCGAGCGGCCCGTGCAGCCGCGCCGGCAGCCGACGTGGCTATCGCAGCGCCCAGCCGGCGTGCCTATTTCGGCCCGCGGGCTAGCTGGATGGATGCAGGCGTGGTGAACCGCAGCACGTTGGGCACGTCGCAGCCCGGCCCCTGTATCGTGGAGGAATACGATACGACGTGTTTGATTCCGCCTGGCTGGACCGCCCGGCTCGACGAGCACGTAAATATCATCATGACGCGCGCGAGCCGCTCTGCCTGATGGCTGTGCTTGGCCGGCTCCTCGGGGCGCTCACCGTCGTCTACTATTTTCGCAAAGATTCGATTACGCGGCGATGGCCTCGCGGCTACCAATGACAGTGGGTTGTGGACGCGCCGCGGGGCGGCTCAACGGCACATAAAGCGTGAAGGTGGTGCCCTCACCGAGAACGCTCTGAACGGTGATGGCACCCTGCCAGCTCCGCAGGATGCCATAGGCGACCGACAGGCCGAGCCCGGTCCCTTGGCCCGGCGGCTTGGTGGTGAAGAACGGCTCGAAGATGTGCGCGCGGACCGCCTCATCCATGCCGCCACCGGTATCGGCGACCGAGATGGCAAGGTAGTCGCGTTCGGGCTCTACGCCCAGCTCTACGGCCTCATCCGAGGAGACGGATACGATCCGCAAGGATACGGTGACCGACCCTGCAGCGGTCATCGCCTGCGCCGCGTTCACCAGTAGATTGGTCACGACCTGCGTCAGCTGTGTCTTGTTGGCTGCCGCGTGGCAGGGGGCGAATGTCTCGAGATCGTCGGCGCGCAGAACCACCGACGAGGGAATGAGATCGCTGACAAAGCTGACCGCGGCGCGCAACTCGGCAACCAGGTCCACTTCCGTCAGTTGCGGCTCCTGCTTGCGCGCGTACAGCAGGATGTTGCGGACAATGTCACGGATCTTGCGTGCTGCTTCCGTGACGCAGGCCAGATCCTCAGATGATTCCGCGTCGTCCACCGGCAGCCGCTCGAGGACCAGCTCCGGGAGCGTCAGAATCGGTTGCAGCAGATTGTTGATTTCGTGCGCCACGCCGCCGGCGAGCTGGCCCAATGCGGCGAGCTTCTGCCGGTCATGTTCGGCGGCCTCGCGCTGGCGCGCGTCGGTCACATCGACCCGGATGCCGACGATGTCGCCGTTGCTTGCGCGTCTGTCCTGCACCTGTACGCAGCGACCGTCTGACAGAGTCTGATAAAACCGGCTCCCATCGCAGTCGCGGTGCCGTTCCATCCGATCGGCGACCCACGACTCCGCGCTATGCTCCTCAAGCTCGTACAAGCCGGTTTCGGCCATAAACCGCACGATGGTCTCGAACTTGACGCCCGGCGCTGCCAGCCCCGGGGCCAGACCGTACACGTGCCGATACTGCGAGTTGCACAGAACAACGCGATCATTGGGATCCAGCAGGATGAATCCTTCGGGGATCGCCTCGATCGCGGCGGCGAGGCGCGACTCGGCCCGTCTGGCCATTCGTCTTGCCGCCTCGGCTCGCTTGGCCGCCACAAACAGCGCCGCTTCGCGCCGATCTGCGGCGACCAGTAACAGCGCCAGCAGGATCAACGCCCCGGTGGTCCCGGCGACGGTAGATGCCAGAAGCTCGCGGCTGAACGTGGCCGGAATGCTTGGTTCCTCCGGAAAAAATCCGACAGCGCCGTACATCCCGATGTAATGCATACCGCATATACCGCCGCCCAGAACCAGCGCCGCTACAACGCGCTGCCATTTGCGGCGTAGCCGGTGCGCGACCAGCAAGGCGGTTGTCGCGGCAATGATGGCGATAGCAGCCGAGAGCAGCCACGGCCCGGGGCGGTAGGCCAGTGGCCCGGGCATTTCCATCGCTGCCATGCCGACATAGTGCATTGCGATGATGCCGATGCCGATGATCGCGCCACCGGCTGCGACATGTTTCCAGGTCGGCTGATTGACAAATCCCAGCAGTACACCAACAGCGCAGGCGATAACGACCAGGGCGAGCGAAATAAAGGTCGTAAGCGGCGCGAGCTCAATCGGCAAAGGCTTCTGGATCGCCAGAATTCCGACGAAATGCGTCGCCCATACCCCAACACCCAGGGTGACCGCGGCGGCAACCTGCCATGACCTCGCCGCGCGCAGTTGCGACCCGCGGGCGCGCTCGATCATCTCCAACGCGCCAAATCCTCCGGCACAGGCAATCAGGAATGAGAGTGCCACCATGGCCGGGTCATGCACGAAGGTCAGGCCTGACTGGTTCGAGAAGCACAAGCCAGCGATGTGATAAGCCATCATCGGAAACTCGGGTTGGGATCACACCAGCGCGCTGAAGACGGGCGCCTAAAAGAGGTCCTAAAATTATTATATTTTCGCAAGATTGGCAACCATGCATTCGTGGATCGTGGTGGCCTCGGGATGCAGGGAGAATGGGTGCCAGACCTTCCTTAAAGGTTCTTCCTTGACGCTCCGATTATAGAATGCTAGATATTTTCGCATATATTGAACGCCATCGCGGCCGCCTCCGCGGCGCAGCCGCGACAGGCGCCGGTGCACTCCGAATTTTGCTAAGATACGGTGGGAAAGCCTGCAGGGATGCAAAAATTTAAGCATATTTCTATAGCGTATCGCGTGCACCTGATAACGCTGGCCGCTATTGTGGGGATGCTCGCGATCATGTTCGTGGCATTGCTGGGTGAGAACCGGCAGATGCGTGCCGATCGGGCCACCAAGACGCAGCACGTCGTCGAGACCGCCGCCGGCATCGTCGGCTATTTCGCCAACCAGGAGACGGCAGGTAAGCTTTCGCATAGTGAGGCGCAAAGCGGAGCGATCGCCGCGATCAGGTCACTGCGCTACGGCACCAATGACTACTTCTGGATCAACACGTTCGATGCACGGATCGTGATGCATCCGATCAAACCCGAGCTCGATGGCGCCGACGGTCGGCGTATCACCGACGGCAATGGGTTTTCACCCTTCGTGGCGGCGGCCGGGATAGCGCAAAAAGACGGTGGCGGCTTCTTCACCTATTTCTGGCCAAAACCCGGTGCCGTGACGCCAATCGAGAAGGTCTCCTATGTTCAGGCCTTCGCGCCATGGGGCTGGGTTCTCGCCTCCGGCATCTACATCGACGATGTCCGGGCGGAGGCATGGCGCAACGCGCTGTGGCTTGGCGCTCAGCTTCTAGGCATCGGCGTCCTCGTTGTCATTGCGGCGTCGCTGATCGCGCGCGGCGTTGCGCGGCCGATCCGAGGCCTCACCGCGGCGATGACGAACCTGGCGCAGGGCGCGCTCGACACGCCGGTGCCCGCCATCGAACGGCGTGACGAACTGGGCGACATGGCCAAGGCCGTTGCCGTGTTCAAGCAGAACGCGATCGACAAGCAGCTACTCGAAGAGCGTGAGGCCAAGGAGCAGGGGCAGCGGTCGCGGCGCCAGGAGGAGATCGATCAGCTCATTGGCTTTTTCGGCCGCAGCGTCGGCGGTGTGTTCAGCACATTGGCAGAAACCTCGGCGAACATGACCCAAAGCTCGTCGTCATTGGCGCGGGCAGCTGCCGAGACGGGTGACCAGGCGAAGCAGGTGCTGGGCGGCGTTGAACAGACCGCCGCGGCGGTGCAGACCGTCGCCTCGGCCGCGCAGGAACTGACCGCGTCAATTCAGGAAATCGGTCAGCAGGCCAGCGAGTCGCAACGCATCACCAGCGCCGCCATCCAACAATCCGACGAGGTCGTGAATCGGGTCGCCGAATTGCGCGGCGCCGCCGAGCAGATCGGCACGGTGGTCGATCTCATCAGCAACATCGCCGGCCAGACCAACCTGCTGGCGCTCAATGCAACGATCGAGGCAGCCCGCGCCGGCGAAGCGGGCAAGGGTTTCGCCGTCGTCGCTTCCGAGGTCAAGAGTCTGGCGCAACAGACCGCCAGGGCGACCGATCAGATCGGCGGGCAGATCAGCGCGATCCAGGGTGCCACGGTGCGCGCCTCGGAGGCGATCCACGGCATCGCCGGCACGGTACGCGAGGTCAACGATATCGCGATGACGATCGCCGCCGCCGTCGTGCAGCAGAGCGCGGCGACGCAGGAAATCGCGCGCAGTGTCGAGCTGGTTTCCTCCAACACATCCGATGTCGCCAGCAGCATGGAGCAGGTGCAGGCAGCAGTGAACAGCAACAGCGAAACCGCCGTGCAGGTCGGGGAGACCGCCAGCGCGGTATCCACCGAATCCAGCACGCTGAGTGATGAGGTGCGCGACTTCCTGGCGGCGCTCGCGGCTCTTGGGGATAGCGGACATCTGGCGGTCTACGAGCTGAACGCGCCGGCAACGGCGACGCTGGAAGGGCGCGTGATTGCTGGGCATGTCAGCCATATGTCGCCGGGGACCGCCGTGTTTGTGGGTCCCTTGAGCGCTGGGGCGGGCACCGCCATCGAGCTGAGGGTCGAGGGCATCGACCGGGTGGTGCGGGCGCGGTTTGTGGAGACGGGCGCTGGCGGGGTGCACCTCCAGCTGCCATTAGCGCATGAGCAACTGACTTACATGGCGCACGCGCTCGCCAGTTTCGGTCACAAGGCTGCCGCCTGAAGGCGCGGCACTATCGGAAGAACACGCGAATGGCGGAGATATTGCTCATCGACGATATGTGCGGAGTGCGCCGGGCGGTGACCAGCATGCTGGGACGCGCGGGCCACGTTGTGACCGTTTCGGAGAACGGCACCGACGGGCTCGCGATGCTCCGGCAGCGCCGGTTCGACCTCGTGGTCACCGACATGCTGATGCCAGGAGCCGACGGCAAGGATGTGCTGAATTATGTCAGAGAGTTGCCGAGCCGAATGCCGGTTATCGCGATCTCCGGCGGCGGGGTTGGCATGACGGCTGACGGCGCCTTGCGCCTTGCGCGGGTCAAGGCCGATGGCCTTCTGGAAAAGCCGTTTACCCGGGAAGAGCTCACCAAAATGGTCGACAGGCTTCTCGGCAACTATGCGACGGGTGCCTGAATTCGGCCCGGATGGCGGTCTTCGCATTCGCTCTTTGCGAGTTCCTGCAGATTTAAATTCGTTTTGGGTCAAGGAGAACCACTATGAGCTTTCGCCCGGTTCGAAATCGCTCAATCGCACAGAAATTCGCATTAGCGTTGGCCCTGACCCTGTCACCGCTGACGCTCCTAGTGTTCTTCTTTGTCACAGAGCGTGACGATCAGATCCGCTTCGCTGAGCAGGAACTGGGCGGTGTGGAGCTGATGCGCACGACTTACACGGCACTGGCCGCAGTCACGGAGCCGGTTGTGTCCGCAACCTCAGTGGCTTCGGCTGCCAAACTCCTACGCGACGTCGATGCCGCGCAGTTTGTGGCGGCTGCCGAGATGGAAGCCGCTCTAGCCGCACTACACCATCCGCTTGGTGAGGCTGAGCGTCTTTCCGCTGTAACCAAGGTCCGCAGCCTGATTTCCGTGATCTCCGACAACTCCAACATCACATTGGATCCCGATGCTGACACCTTCTTCCTCGGCGACATTGCGGCCGTGCAAGTACCGGAAGCCCTTGACCGTGCTCGCGCACTCCTTGCCGCAGAGCAGGAACTGGACCGAGAGGGTAAAACCGATCAACGGCTGATTGCATCCGCGGAGGCTCGCGATGGTGCCGCTGCCGCCGTCGAGAACATCAGCAGTGACTTCGCCAAGTCGATAAAGGGCGATGTCTCCGGGCGGGTGAAAGACACGCTGGCGCCGCTGGCGGCACGATTGAAACAGAGTGCCGATCTTCTGGCCGCAGCCACAAACTCGAACGATCGAGCTAGGATCGAAACGGCGGTCACCGCTTTGATCTCGACGTCCGAAGAGCTTGCGGGCGCCTCGTTGAACGAGCTCGGGCATGGGCTGCAGTTGCGCATAAGCGGCTTTCGTTCGGTCATGGTGTTCCGACTGGGGTTGGTTATCGGCCTCCTCACAATTGCAGGTTTCCTGACTTGGCTTCTGGTGCGCTCTATCACCCGACCGATCCGCGGTATGACCGCCGCGATGACCAACCTCGCGCACGGCGCACTTGATACATCGGTGCCTGCGACCGACCGGCGCGATGAGGTTGGCGATATGGCCAAGGCAGTCGCTGTGTTCAAACAGAACGCGATCGACAAGCAGCTGATGGAAGAGCGGCAGGCGCAGGAGCAAGGACACCGGGCACGGCGCCAGGAGGAGGTCGATCAGCTCGTCGGCTTCTTTGGCCGCAGTGTCGGTGGGGTGTTCAGCACGTTGGCGGAAAGCTCGGCACACATGACCGGGAGCGCGTCGACATTAGCGCGTGCCGCGGCGGCTACCGACGGCCAAACCAGGCTGGTGTTGGGTGGCCTGGAGCAGACCGCCGCAGCGGTACAGACCGTCGCCTCGGCCGCCCAGGAACTGACCGCGTCGATCCAGGAGATCGGCCAGCAGGCCAGTGAGTCGCAGCGGATCACCAATGCGGCCATACAGCAATCCGACGAGGTGGTGAGCCGGGTGGACGAATTGCGCGGTGCGGCCGAGCAGATCGGCATGGTGATCGATCTGATCAGCAACATAGCTGGCCAGACCAACCTGCTCGCGCTCAACGCTACGATCGAGGCGGCGCGCGCGGGGGAAGCCGGCAAGGGGTTCGCCGTTGTCGCTTCGGAGGTCAAGAGCCTGGCGCAGCAGACCGCCAAGGCGACCGATCAGATTGGTAGCCAGATCAGCGCGATCCAAGGTGCTACGGCCCGCGCCTCGGAGGCAATTCACGGCATCGCCAGCACGGTGCGCGGGGTCAACGACATCGCCATGACGATTGCCGCCGCGGTCGTGCAGCAGAGCGCGGCGACGCAGGAGATAGCGCGCAGCGTCGAACTGGTGTCCTCCAACACCTCGGAGGTCGCCAACAGCATGGAACAGGTCCAGACAGCGGTGAACAGCAACAGCGAGACAGCCGTGCTCGTGGGCCAGACTGCCAGCGCGCTCTCCACTGAATCCGGAACGCTAAGCACGGAGGTTCAGGACTTCCTGGCGGCGCTGGGAGCCCTGGGCGACAGCGAGCAGCTGGCGAGTTACGAGCTGAACGCTGCGGCGACATTGACGCTGGATGGCCGCCCGATCAGCGGGCACGTCAGCCACATGTCGCCAGGGACTGCCGTGTTTGTCGGCCCGCTGAACGCCGCCCCCGGCACGGCGCTCGAGCTTAAGGTGGACGGCATCGAGCGGATTGTGCGGGCACGTTTTGTCGAGGCGACCCCACGCGGTGCGCACCTCCAGCTATCCTTAGCGCACGAGCACTTGACCTACATGGCGCAAACGCTCGCCGGGTACGGTCACAAAGCCGCCGCCTAAGGAGCGGCGGGAAGATCGTCGGAGAAGTCGCACGAACATTCAAAATGGATTTAAGCCTGTGTTTCAGTTTCGCTCCATATCCGCGCGTCTGATCCTGACCGTCTCGTGCCTGGCAGTGACGATCTGCGGCGTACTTGGCGCATTTTCGCTCGTGCAACAGAACTCGTTAATGCGGCTGGCGCTTGATGAGCAGCTAAAGTTGCAATTCGACAGCGTGCTCGCAACGCTCGACTATGAGGGGCGCGCGGCGCTTGCGGTGAGCAGCGTTGTGGCGGCATTGCCGCCGGTCGCCGATGCCATTGCCCAGCACGATCGCGAGGCGCTGTCTGCGTTATTAGGCGGTGCCAATAAGGTGTTAGCTGGCCAAGGCATGCCGCGCATGATGGTTGCTCTGCCGCCCGCTACTGCGTTCCTACGCGTCCAGGAGCCCAAATTGGGCGGTGACGATATTTCGGGGCGCCGTAAAACCATCGTCAAGGCGAATGAAACAGGGAATGCGGTCATTGGTGTTGAGGCTGGACCCTCCGAGATTGCTATCTACGGCGTGGCGCCGGTTTTGCGAAACGGCGCTCCTCTAGCTGTGATTGACAGTGGCGTTGCATTTGGCAAGGTTTTCGCCGAGAACGCAAAGCGGCGATTTGGCGTCGATATCGCTGTCCGCAGCTACGATGGCAAAACCTTCAAGACGCTGGTCTCGACCTGGGACGGTGCCTCTGCCGCCACAGAGGATGAACTCAGATCGGCGCTAGCGGGAACCCCGCTGCGGCACGATGTCGTTACAGGTGGGCATCCCGCGGCGCTCTATGTCGGGCTGGTCAAAAACTATAGCAACGAGCCGATCGCCGTCCTCGAGGTGCTGAAGGACACCACGCAGTATGAGGCCGAGACCACGCGTGCCCGCCGCAACCTGATCTTTGTGATGCTGGCGATCCTGAGCGCCGGCGTGTTGCTGGCGCTGCTGGTCGGCCGCGGATTGTCGCGCCCCTTGACCGCGATTACCGGCGTGATGAACCGTCTATCGACGGGAGATACGGCGGTGACCGTATCGGGCCGCGCCCGTCGCGACGAGCTTGGCGCCATGGCCAAGGCCGTCGAGGTGTTCAAGCAGAACGCGATCGACAAGCAGGGGCTCGAAGAGCGCCAGTCACGGGAACAGGCAGAGCGGGCGCGCCGTCAGGAGGAGATCGACCAGCTCGTCGGCTTCTTCGGTCGCAGCGTCGGCGGTGTGTTTGGCACATTGGCGGAAACCACGGCGAACATGACCCAAAGCTCGTCGAGCCTCGTGCAATCAGCAACGGAAACCGGCAGCCAGGCGACGCTGGTATTGAGCGAGGTGGAGCAGGCCGCGGAGGCGGTTCAGACCGTCGCCTCGGCCGCCCAGCAACTGAGCGCTTCGATTGCCGAGATCGGCCAGCAGGCGAGCGCGTCGCAACGCATCACCAGCGCGGCGATGCAGCAATCCGACGAGGTCGTATATCGGGTCGCCGAACTGCGCGGCGCCGCCGAGCAGATCGGCACGGTGGTCGATCTCATCAGCAACATCGCCGGCCAGACCAACCTGCTGGCGCTTAACGCCACGATCGAGGCCGCGCGAGCCGGTGAAGCGGGCAAGGGGTTCGCCATCGTCGCTTCCGAGGTCAAGAGCCTGGCGCAACAGACAGCCAGGGCAACCGATCAGATCGGCGGCCAGATCGGCGCGATCCAGGGTGCCACGGTGCGCGCCTCGGAGGCGATCCACGGCATCGCCGGTACGGTACGCGAGGTCAACGATATCGCGATGACGATCGCCGCGGCCGTGGTGCAGCAGAATGCGGCGACGCAGGAAATCGCGCGCAGCGTCGACCTGGTCTCCTCGAACACGTCCACGGTCGCCAACAGCATGGGGCAGGTCCAGATTGCCGTTAGCGCCAATAGCGACACTGCCGCGCAGGTCGGCGAGATCGCCGGCACGCTGTCGAGCGAGTCCGGCGCGCTGAGCCTCGAGGTCAAAGACTTCCTGTCAGCGCTCGAGGCCCTGAGCGAAGGCCAGCGCCTGCTGACCTACGAACTGAACGCGCCCGCGACAGCGACCCTCGATGGCCGCGCGGTCCCGGGGCGCATCAGCCACATGTCACCGGGCACAGCGGTGTTTGTCGGTGCGCTGAGCGCGCCGGCGGGCACCGTCGTCGAACTGGCCGTCGAAGGCATCGACCGGGTGTTGCGGACCCGCTTTGTCGACACAAACGGCGATTGCGCGCAACTGCAGCTACCCCTGGCGTATGAGCACTTGAATTACATGGCGCGAATGCTTGCGAATTATGAGCGGACATCCTCACCGTCAGTCTATCATAAATTTTCGCAAGACATTTTTGGATAAACATGTCATATGGTTTCGCATATCCTGAAACGGGCTTTCGCGCTTCACTAATCGGGACGGAGGGTAATTATGAGATGGGATCGGCTTAAAATCGGTATGCGTGTGTTGGTCGGCTTTGGAACGTTAATTGCGCTTAGTCTATTGATTGCTGGATTTAGCATCTACCAGCTCAATCAAGTTAGCGACGAGACCGCAACAATCACTAAGGTCGCGCAAAATCGTGCTGCGGTGCTGAAGGCAAAAGTTGGCCTTGAGGCGATGCGCCGGGGCGAGACCCGGATGCGCGTTGATGGCGAGGGCGTCGACGATGTGAAAGCCAGTATCACCGTGGTGCGCGAGTTGATCACGGGGTCAATGCAACAGGCGTTATCCGAGAAGGCACGGCAGCTCGACGCCTCGATATTGGAATCACTTCAGGTCCATGAGGGCGAATTTAACCAGTTCGAGAAATTGACGAAAACGAGCATGGAGCGGCGGCAGGGCCTGTTCAGCGACGGCGACGCACTGATGGCGGCCTCCAACCAAATGATTGCGGTGGCCAATGCTTCACATGACCAGGTTGTCATGACCGCCGCCGAGCGGGCGAACGTGGCATTTCTTTTGGTTCGTGTGGCAAACTGGAAGTTTATCGCGACCGATGATCCGGCGGCCGCCGCGACATTCAGGTCAAACAGCGAAAAAGTCGAAGCCATCCTTGACGGACTGAAGAAAAGCGCTGGTCCGGAGGTCGCGGCTGCGACGGAAGCTCTGCAAAACACGCTGGCTGCATACAAGGCCAAGTCCGACGCGTATGCCGAAGCACGGCTTGGGTCGATCGAACTATATGGCAAGCAGATGCGGCCTGAAATTTTGAAGATGCAGCAAAGCATCGACGAACGCGTCGCCAGCAACGATCAGAACTTCCTCAACGCCAAAGCTGCCAGTGAATCGATCATCCAGCGCGTGACGTTGCTTGCCTCCGGATTAGCGGCGGCGGCGCTGATTGTCGGCTTGGTCCTGGCGATTGCAATAAGCCGCAGCATTTCGCGTCCTGTCGCGGGCATGACCAAGGCGATGACCCAGCTTGCCGCCGGCGATCGCAGCGTCGAGGTACCAGCGCGCGACAATGCCGATGAGATCGGCGAGATGGCCAAGGCGGTTGAGGTGTTCAAGCAGGCGGCGATCGCCAAGCACGAGCTGGAAGAGCGCCAGGCGCAGGACCAGGCGGTGCAGGCGCGGCGCCAGGAAGAGGTGGGTCAGCTGGTCGGCTTCTTTGGCCGCAGCGTCGGCGGTGTCTTTACCTCGCTGGCGGAGACCTCGACGAACATGACCGACAGTTCGTCGACCCTGGCGCAATCCGCGTCGGAAGCCGACAGCCAGGCCAAGATCGTGCTCGGCGAGGTGGAACAGACCGCCTCGGCGGTGCAGACGGTCGCCTCGGCGGCGCAGCAACTCTCTGCCTCGATTGCCGAAATCGGTGACAGGGCCAGCGAGTCGCGTCGCATCTCGACCGAGGCGATGCAGCAATCGGAAGAGGTCGTCGGCAAGGTCGAGGAACTGCGCGGCGCCGCCGAGCAGATCGGCACGGTAGTCGACCTGATCAGCAATATCGCCGGTCAGACCAACCTGCTGGCGCTCAACGCGACGATCGAGGCGGCGCGGGCCGGCGATGCCGGCAAGGGGTTCGCGGTCGTCGCCTCCGAGGTCAAGAGCCTGGCGCAACAGACCGCCAAGGCCACCGAGCAGATCGGCGGTCAGATCAGCGCGATCCAGGGCGCGACGGTGCGCACCGCCGAGGCGATCCAGGGCATCGCGGGCACGGTGCGCGAG
>JAFAYW010000143.1 GCA_019240125.1 Alphaproteobacteria bacterium | reverse complement strand
CGATCACCGGCTCGCTGATCATCGACTCGCTGTTGCAGGGGCAGTGGGGCGTCGCGGGCGACGCGTTGCGCCATCTGGTCCTGCCGGCGATCACCCTGTCGGTTGGCGCCTTGGCGACCATCACCCGCTTCACCCGCGCCGGCGTACTCGAAACATTGCAGAAGGATTTCGTCGCCTATGAGCGCGCGGTTGGTTACCCGCGGCGCCGCCTGATCTGGGTGTATGTCCTGCGCAATTCGGTGATCGCGGCGGTGACCCAGATCGGGTTGCTGTTCGGCGCGCTGATCGGCGGCGCGGTGGTGGTCGAGGCGGTGTTCGACTGGCCGGGCATCGGCAGCTATCTCGTCCGCTCGATCCTGACCGCCGATTACAAGGTCATGATGGCCGCGACCCTGCTGGTCGGCGTGGTGTACACGGTGGTCAATATCCTGATCGACCTGGTGCATGGCTGGCTCGACCCACGCCTGTGGGAACAGTCGTGAGATGCTGATCCTTAGGAAATTCGCGCGCGATATTCCCGCGCTGATCGGCCTGGTCATCGTTGTCGTCGTGGTGATCGTCGCGGTGGTGGGGCCGTGGCTCGCGCCCTACCCGAAGGACGCCTATGCCTCGCATCTGCTGCAGCGGTTGAAGCCGCCCTCCTCGGCCTTTCCGTTCGGGACCGACAATCTCGGCCGCGACATGCTTTCGCGCGTGATCCTCGGGGCGCGCGGCGCGCTCGAGGTGGCGCTGATCGTGGTCGGGGTGGCGGCGGCGATCGGGGTGCCACTGGGGCTGGTGGCGGGATATCGCGGCGGCTGGGTGTCGGAGAGCATCATGCGCGTGACCGACGTGTTCCTCGCGCTGCCCCAGCTGATCCTGGCGCTTGCGCTGGCGCAGTTGATGACGCCATCGCTGGAGAGCGCGATGATCGCGCTGGCGCTGACCTACTGGCCCTACTTCACCCGCCTCGTCTTTGCCGAGACGCGGCGCCTGCAATCCGCGCTGTTTGTCGATGCGTTGCGTGGCATCGGCGCCGGCGACGCGCGTATCCTGTTCCTGCATATCCTGCCGAACGCGATGTCGCCGATCATCGTGCGGGCGACGATTGGCATGGGGTTTACGATCCTGGTGGCGGCGGTGCTCGGATTTCTCGGCATGGGTGCGACACCGCCGCAGCCCGATTGGGGGCTGACGATCTCGGAAAGCCGCTCCTACCTGCCGGGCGCGTGGTGGTATTCGATCTTCCCCGGTCTTGCGATCCTGGTGACGGTGCTCGGCTTCAACATGCTCGGCGACGGATTGCGCGACCTCGTCGATCCGCGCCTGCGGCGGTCGCGATGAGCGTCGCATCCCCAATCCTCGCGGTGCGCGGCTTGAAGCTCTCGATCAGGACCGACGAGGGTATCGCCCGCATCCTCGACCATATCGATTTCGCGCTGCAGCCCGGCCATATCCTCGGCATTGTCGGCGAGAGCGGTTGCGGCAAGTCCACCCTGATCCGGGCCGTGCTCGGCATCCTGCCGCTCGGCGCCACGGTGGAAGCCGGCGACGTCGACTTCGCCGGCGAGAAATTGCTGCGCCTGCCCGAGCGTGAGCTCAGCCGCCGCATCCGTGGCAGCCGCATCGGGTTTGTGCCGCAGGACCCGTATCTCGCGCTCAACCCGGTCTTCAAGATCGGCCGGCAAGTGCTCGAAATCATGCGCTGGCACGCCCCCGGCCGAGGCGCGGCCCAGCATCGCGAGCGGCTGATCGGCCTGCTCCGCCGCGTCCATCTGCCCGATGCCGAGGCCGCGCTCGACCGTTACCCGCACCAATTCTCCGGCGGCCAGCGCCAGCGGCTGCTGATCGCCGCCGCACTCGCTTGCGGCCCCGAACTGGTGATCGCCGACGAGCCGACCACCGCGCTTGATGTGACGACACAGCAGCAGATTCTGGCGCTCCTGCGCGAACTCACCGAGGAATTCGGCCTGTCGATGCTGTTCGTGACCCATGATCTCGGCGTTGTCGCCGAATTGTGCGACGAGACCTGCGTGATCTATGCCGGTCAGACCGTCGAGTCTGGCCCAACCCGTGAATTGCTCGACGCGCCGAAGCACCCCTATACGCGCGCTCTCCTCGCCTGCCATCCCGACCGCTCCGACTCGTTTATCGGCATCCCCGGCTCGGTGCCGTCGCCGTTGCGTGCCGCGCCTGGCTGCCGCTTCGCGCCGCGCTGCGCCGAAGCACGCCCGGCCTGCACCATGCGGCCGCCGCATCTCGACACGCTTATCGAGGGGCGGCGTGTCGATTGCGTCCTCTATGACGAGCTGGAAAGCGTCGTCGCATGATGGGTGAAGCAACCGCGCGCGTGCCGATTGTCGAGTTGCGCGATGTGACCGTATTGCTGGGCGGCCGCAAGGGCTGGCTGCGCAAATCGGTGCCGCCGGTGCGCGCGGTCGGCGGCGTCAGCCTTAGCGTGCAGCAGGGCGATATCCTCGGCCTGGTCGGTGAGAGCGGCTGCGGTAAGACAACCCTTGGCCGCACTCTGCTCGGGTTGCAGCGCGAAACCGCCGGCGACATCCGGCTCGATGGCGCGCCGGTGGGGAAATTGCCGCCAAAAGCGGCACGACGCCGCCGCAACGATATCCATTATGTGCACCAGGATGCCGGCGCCGCGCTCGATCCGTGGTGGAGCATCGGGCGCACGCTCGATGAAGGATTGCGCATCCAGGGCGGCACTGCGGTAGCGCGGCGGCGCGCGCGGGTCGACGAAATCCTCGATGCGGTCGGGCTCGACCCGACGACCCGGCGGCGTTACCCGCACGAACTCTCGGGCGGCCAGTTGCGGCGCGTCGCGCTCGCCCGCATCCTGCTGTTGCGACCGCGCTTTGTGATCCTCGACGAGCCGACCTCGGGGCTCGACATGTCGGTGCAGGCGACCGTGCTGAACCTGCTGCTCGATCTGCGGCAGCGTTTCGGCCTGACCTATCTGTTCATCTCGCACGATCTGTCGGTCGTGAAGCGGTTTTGCGACCGGGTCGCGATCATGTATCTCGGCCGCATCGTCGAACTGGCCAGCGCCGCCGACATCTTTGCCGAGCCGCGCCATCCCTATACCCGCGCCCTGCTCGCCGCGGTGCCGCGCCTTGAAGGCAACACCCGCAAGGTCGAGCCGATCGAGGGCGAGCCGCCGAGCGCCGCGCGCCTGCCGCCGGGCTGCGTGTTTTCCGGCCGCTGCCCGCATGCGGTCGCCGAATGCCGCGAGCGCGAGCCGGAATTGCAAGCCGAAGACGGCCATGCGGTTGCGTGCTGGCGCTGGCGCGATACTCTTGAGGAGCGCCCTGCCGCTCCGCCTCTCACGGGAGCCTCGAATGAGCGTGAATACGCAGCAAGCCTCGCCAAGTAATTCCAAGCTGGAGGAATTCGACCTCGGCCAGATCCCACTGATCGACATCAGCGATTACCTCGCGGGCAAGCCCGGAGCGCTGGATAACGCCGCGGCGCAGCTCCGCTGGGCATTGGAGAATATCGGGTTTTACTATCTCGTCGGGCATGGCGTGCCGCAGCCTATGATCGACCGCATCTTCGCCGAGACCCAGCGCTTTCACGCGCAGCCGCTCGACAGGAAGATGGCGCTGAAGCTCAACCGCTCGAACAACGGCTACATGCCGCTGAAGGGCCATGCGCAGCGCCATTCGACGCTGAACAAGAACCCAAAGCCGAACGAGAACGAGTCGTTTTTCGCCAAGCGCGAGCGCGACCCCAACGACCCCGACGTGATCGCCAAGCGCGATCTGCGCGACCCTAACCAGTGGCCCGACGACATGCCCGGCTTCAAGGAGACGGTGCTCGAATACCAGACCATCATGCGGCGTCTCGCGCACAAGATGCTGCCGGTTTATGCGCGCGCCCTCGACCTGCCGGCGGATCATTTTGCCGCGTCGTTCCACCAGGGCGGCGAGATCACCGTGCGGATGATCCATTACCCGCCGGCCACCGATGAACAGGTCGCCGAGGGCGTGTTCGGGACCGCCGCGCATACCGATCGCAACATGTTCACGATCCTGGCGCAGGGCGATACGCCGGGCCTGCAGATCATGCTGCCGGACGGCACGTGGCAGCGCGCACCGCTGATGCCGGGCGCGTTCGTCGTCAATTCCGGCGACACGCTGCGGCGCTGGAGCAACGACCGCTTCCTGTCGACACCGCACCGCGTGCTCAACAACATCGCTGGGCGCGACCGCTATTCGGTGCCGTTCTTTGTCGGGCCGGAATACGACACGGTGCTGCAGGCATTGCCGAGCTGCGTCGGGCCGGAAAACCCGCCGAAATACGAGCCGGTGACGATGGAAGCGTTCTCAATCGAATTCCTCAACCGCAACTACGCCAACCGCAACCAGCAGGATTCCTGGAGCGAGAAGCACGCCTGAGATTATCTGGTCGCCGCTTGTAAGGCCGGAAAACCGGGATACAGGCCCTGGTGGTCGCCGGCGTGATTGGGCATGCCGGGACGGGTCAGATAACCGCGTGGCGACGCGTAGCTGTAAATCTCTCGCCGCGGCTGCTCCTGCCAGCCGATATTGAAGGCGCCGAGTTTCGGAAAGAACTGCATCTGGCTGTAGGGCAGATGGTCGTGGACCCACCAGGCCATGGCCTGCCATCGCATGCCCGCCGCCACCTGGTCGGCGAACCAGGGGATCGCGATGCAGGCCATCGCCCCCATCATGCCGCTGGCGTCGCGCCGGTCCCAGATATGCCGGGCATAGTTGCGCTGGTTCGAGGCGCAGTTGTGGAAATGCGCGTTGCCGAACGCATTCAGCGTGCCTGAGCGAAAGGCCGAGCGGATCGATAGCCGGCCGAATGTCGCCTGTAGTGGTTCCAGCAATTCCTCGCATAGCCGCGAGCCGGCAGCGATTGCGAGCTCCGGGTCGTCGGGCAGGTTGGGGATGCCGTGCACATTACCGATCTCACTATGGAGAAAATCCCGCATGTAGAATGAATGCGACAGCCGCACGCGCCCGAGAGCTTCAGCACTCCGCACCGACCGTGGCGCCCGCATCGAGCATCCTCCCGCCGTCTCCAATTGACCTGCATCAAGGCAGGCCGCCGCATCCGCCCGCCACTATCGGTCTCCCACGCCGAACCAGACATGGGCAGGATTCATCATGGCGTACAAAGACATCCTGGTAGTGCTCGACGCCGACCGCGCCACCCGCCGGCGCATCGAGACGGCCGCCGCGTTGGCTGCGCGGTTCGAGGCCCATGTCGTCGGCCTCTATGTGACCCTGATCGCCGATAGCGAGCCGGCATCACCCCTGTTTTACCCGCCGCTATATGACCCGATCTGGCGCGATGTACAGGAGACGAGTGCGACGCGTGCCGAACGGGTCCGGCAGACCTTTGAAGATGTGACAAGTCGCCATGCGGTCTCCGCCGAGTGGCGCAGCGCCGCCGGTTACCCCGGTGACGTTACGGTCTCCCATGCGCGCTATGCCGATCTTGTCATCCTCGGGCAGCTCGACCCGGAAGACCCGCGTGGTCCGCTTCTCCGCCCGCGTCCGGAAGAGGTCGCGCTGTTGGCGGGGCGGCCGGTCCTGGTCATCCCCTATGTCGGCCGTTTCGATGCGATCGGCCGGCGTGCTCTGGTCGGCTGGGATGCGAGCCGCGAGGCAGCGCGGGCGATCGGCGATGCATTGCCGCTTCTGATCCAGTCCAAATCGGTAACCATCATGTCGGTGGATGCCGACAAGGCACGCGATCAAGGTGAGACACCGGCCGCCGATCTGGCGCTCCACCTGGCTCGCCATGGGGTCGCGGCGCAGGTCGAGCGGACCGTCTCAGGCGGCATCGGAATTGGCAATACGCTGCTGTCGCGCGCGTCGGATATCGAGGCCGATCTGCTGGTGATGGGCGCCTATGGGCATTCGCGCATTCGCGAATTGCTGCTCGGCGGCGCGACGCGAACCGTGCTCGCCAGCATGACCCTGCCGGTATTGATGGCACACTGAGGAAATGATGATCCGCAGCTTATCCGCCGCTGTGCTGGCGTCCGCGGTTGTCGCCCATTCGGCCGTCGCCGCCGACGCGCAGCGCGGCAGTGCGCTGGCCAATCAATGGTGCGCCAATTGCCACGTGATCGGGACTGACGCAACCGCGCCGGCGTCAACCCAGCAGGGTCCTCCGACCCTGCGCAGCGTTGCCGCTATGCCGCCGGACCAGCTGCGAGCGTTTCTGATCCACCCGCATGGCAAAATGCCGGATCTGTCGCTGAGCCGCAGCGAAATCAACGATCTGATCGCCTATATCGGCAGCCTCAAGTAAGCAGTCGTTCTCCACGGCATGCGATTTTTGCCGCGGTTGGCTGCTTGGTCCCCTAGTATCTGGGAAAGAGATTGAGGAGGACCGCGCCATGATCAGGAAATTCGACAGCTCCTATGTCGGCACCGTCGATATGGAGAATCTCGGCTATACCGGCACGCCGATCAACCACCGCTCCTATACGCAACAGCAGCTGGCCGGCGCGCTGCACAAGGCGGTGGCTTACGCCAAGTGCATGGATGCGAACGGCTTCAACACCTTCTGGATGGCCGAGCACCATTTTCAGCCGGAAGGCACCGAGTGCATCCCCAACCTGCTGATGATGGCGATGCATCTCGTCAATGTGACCAGGACCCTCAAGATCGGCTGCGGCTTTAACGTTGTGCCGATGTGGCACCCGCTGCGCCTCGCCGAGGATTACGCGATGGCCGACATCCTGAGCGGCGGCCGCGTGATTTTCGGGGTGGCGCGCGGCTATCACACGCGCGAGGTCGAGAGCTTTGGCGCGCCGCTGATGGATCAGGACGCCAATCGCGAGATGTTCGAGGAAGGCTGCGACGTGGTCTTCAAGGCGTTCGAGGGCAAGCCCTTCGCCCATAAGGGCAAGTACTACACGATTCCGCCGGAAGTGCCGTATCGCGGCTACACGCTGAAGGAAATCACGCTGGTGCCGGGGCCGGAGCGCCTGCCGGTCGAATGCTGGCAGCCAATCCAGAGCGGCTCCGACCGCGCCTTCGATTTCATGGCCAAGCACGGGATCAGCGGCGTTATCGGCGGCGGCTCGGCTGAAGGCGGCGCCGTCGAGCGCCACATGCTCGGCTTTCAGGCCGCGTATGCGCGCCGCGGCATCAAGCTCGAACTCGGCGAGAAGCTGGCGCTCGGCTTTCAGTTCCACATCGCCGAAAGCCGCGAAGCCGGCATGCGCGAGGCGGCGCAATACTATGAAGAGAACATGAAGATGTTCGGTGAATTGCGCCTGGTGCGCGCGCTCAGCGACGAACAGATCGCGGCCATGCGCGACCCCAAACTCGCCGCCGCCACCAAACTGCCACGCATCGAAGACGCGGTGAAAGCCGGCGGCTTCCTGACCGGCACCGCCGCCGATATTACGGAGCAGTTGAAGGCGATCGAGAAGCGCTATCCGGCGCTCGATCGCGTAGTGTGCAGCCTGCCGCTCGGGACACCGCTCAAGGTGGCGCTGGAGCAGTTGGAGCGGCTCGCGAAGGAGGTCATGCCCGCCTTCCGCGACAGCCGCATCGCAGCTGCAGCCCAATAGCGCCGGGTCGAGGTTGCTCCGCTGAATTCGCCATGACGATGAAAGAGTGTCAGCGCGAGCTGGCGAGGGGTGACGCGTCCGTGGCGATCGGGCGCCGACCCGCGCCCCTTCGCCGAGGCGCGCCTTATCCTGCACCGAGGCCCGCCGCAGACGCACAATCATGATCGATCGTCCGCTCGTGGCGCTGTTGGCGGGTTGTGCGGTCTTTGCCGGGCTGATCGTCTTCGAACTGCTTCCCGATATGCCCGATCCGCGCGCACCGGAAATCGCGCCGGCCGCGCCGGCCCCGGCGCTGGCAAAGCCACCCGCGAAGGTCAGTGCCGCGGCCCTGTCGTCGACGGTTCTGGCCGCGCCGCTGTTCAGCCCAACCCGGCATCCGCCTGACGCGTCCGGCGGCCCGAGCAATTCCGAGCTGAACGACGTGCGGCTGTCCGGAATTGTTGTCGAGCCGGACCGTCGGCTTGCGATATTCGCGGTGCCGGGCGGCAAGGCGATGGTGCGCGGCGAGGGAGAGGAGCTGAACGGTTGGCGGCTCGATAGCATCTCGGAAATTGCCGTGTCGCTGAGCGGGCCGGGCGGCGCGCGAACGCTGGAACCCCGGCCTGATCAAACCCTCGTCAGATCGGCACCCGCGCGCCCGGTTCCGGCCGCTGTGAGCGCCGCTCCGCCGCAACCGGCATCAGCTCCCCCGACGCCCGGGGGCGGCGGCACACCGCGGCTCACCGGGCCGCTCAGACCGCTGCGGCCATCAGGCGGGGCAGCACCGGCTGATGCGGGCAGTGCGCCGCACCAATGATCGCGCCGTACCAACGCCCGCGCCGGTTACGGGCTTGCGTGGTCGCACCCGGCGTTTACGCGGCCGGAGCTGATCAGTGAGGGGCAGCGACAGGGGGGGCGGCCTCAAGGGCTTAATCGCCGCCGCCCGCCTTCCGCTGTTGCGGAACCTCGTTTCGCCGCGGCAGCAATTAGGCGAGCCGGCGCTGGATGCTGGGACGAGGATTGAGCCGTCGCGCGGCTTTAAGGTGCCGTCGCAGCACTCGCCGGTCGCAACGGCGGAGGACATCTTCTACTGCTTCCGGCTGCTGCTGGCGCGCTGCCCGAACCCCGAGGAATGGCCAGGCCACTCCTCGCGGGCTGGCGAGGACCTGGAAAACGTGGTTGGCAGCTTTGTCAATTCCCGCGAATTCGCCGAACGCGGAATGGCGCGAAAGACTTACGACGAAAAAGTAGAGGTCGCGCGCTTTCCGGAATACGCCCTCTTCGCCTCGCCCGACGATCTGGCGGTCGGCAAGCATGCCCTGAACGGACATCCCTTCGATCCCGGCATCGGCGCCGTCTATCGCCGGTATCTCAAGCCGGGCATGGGTGTCCTCGATGTCGGCGCCAATATCGGTTCATTGGTCATGCTCGCGGCTGCTCTGGTCGGCTCCGCGGGCTGCGTTATCGCGGTTGAACCCAACCCGGACAATGTCAGGCTTCTGGAAGCCAGCCGACGCCTCAACCGGTTCGATCAGATCCAGGTGCTGCAGTTGGCGGCCGGGCATGAAACCGCCCTTTTAAGCCTCAATGTGTCGTTTTCGAACGGCGTGACCGGCGACCTGCCAAAGGACCTGCAAACCTTGCTGGCGGCTCGTTCCGTGCAGTGTATCGCGCTAGACAAGGTGCTGCCCCCGCAGCGTCGCATCGATCTGCTCAAGCTCGATGTCGAGGGAGCCGAGTTGAACGCGCTGCGCGGCATGCCGGAGCTGCTGGCGCGCGACCGGCCGATCATCGTCAGCGAGTTCAGCCCGGGCTCGCTGCCCGGCATCTCGCATTGTACCGGTCCCGAGTACCTCGCCTTTCTGATTGCCGGGGGCTATCGCCTGGGGGTCATCGAAAAAGACGGCAGCGAGACACCCTGCGGCACCGACATCGACGCCGTCATGACAGCCTTTGCCCGCAGCGGGATCGATCATATCGATCTCGTCGCCGCCGTCATTTGAGGCTCGGCCAGGATCGGCAGCGATATGCCTCGGATTCATTGACCCCACCCCTCAGGATGGTATCCTGAGCTGGCAGGGTTACCTGCCGTGACAAGATAAAGACATCGACCGACCGGAGGAACGCCATGACGGAGAAAGCCGCTCGCAGAGCGCGCCGAATATTGAGTGCTACCTGGACATTAGCGCTGTTGATGGCGCTGCCCCTGCTGCTCGGCCTCGGGGCCCCGCCAGCCAACGCCGCAAATTCGCCGGCTATCCGCCTGCTCACGACGATCCCGATCAAGGGAACCGCCGCCAATCCCAAGAACCAGATGTTCTCGTTCGACATCAGCTTTGTCGATCCGGCCAACGGGCTATACTACCTCGCGGATCGTTCCAACGCCGCGCTCGACGTAATCGATACCACCGGCGCATTCACCGGCACGCCGGATTCGTTGTACGGCCAGATCGGCGGCGGTGCCTTCGGGTTCCAGGGTGATACTGGAAGCTCGGGGACGTCCGGCCCGAACGGTGTCGCGTCAGCCTTCCCCTGCATCTTTGCCGGTGACGGCAACAGCCGGGTCATTTCGATCAATGCGAGCGTAAGCTTCGTGCAGCCGGTTAGTGCCGTTAGCACCGGTGGTAAGTTCCGCGCCGACGAATTGGCGTATGATCCGGCCGACGGTCTGCTGCTGGTGACGAACAACGCGGAGACCGTGCCGTTCAGCACGCTGCTCACGGTCAACAAGTCGACCTGTGCGCTGTCGAACCCGATCAAGATCACATTTAACGCCGCCAACGGCGTCAATGCGACCAATGGGGCCGAGCAATCGGTGTGGGATCCGGGCACGCAACGGTTCTACATCTCGATCCCCGAGATCGGCGGACCGGGCGGCGGCGGCCCGAATGGCGGCGTCGCGCGCATCACCACCGCCGGCGCGATCGAAACCGTCTACCCCATCAACTATTGCCAGCCGGCCGGGCTGACCCTCGGGCCGAACGGCGATCTGCTGGTGGGTTGCAACACCGTGTTTGATACGTCGGGCAATGCCTGCTCTGCGGTCGCGCCCGCGCCGGCGTCGAATGCGAAGCCGGCAACCTGCACCGGGACGGCAAACCCGCTGGCCGCGGTGTGCAATCCGGTGCGCGGATGCACGGGTAATGCCCTGGTCGCAATCCCCGGCGCCGGCGGCGGCGACGAGGTCTGGTTTAATCGCGGCGACGGCAACTACTATGTCACCGCGGGTAATAATCCGCTTGGTCCCTCGGTTGGTGTCGTTGGCTCCAATACATCCGCCCAGGTCAACAAGCTGATCCAGCTGATCCCGACCTTGCCTCCAGTCCCGGCGGTGACAGGGGTGCACAATTCCGGAACGGTGCATTCGATCGCCGCCAGCGCCACCAACAACCATATCTACATTCCGCTACCGGCGAATACCGCATACCCCAACTGTTCCCAGGGTTGCATCGCCGTTTACGGTGCTCAGTAATCGAGTAGCATAAGTTGCCTAAGCCAGCCTGACGGTGCACCCGTCCGGTTGGCGGCAGGAGAACAGGATTACGGCGACCGCGAGCGGTCGCCGTAATCTTGCACAAAGGGTCAGTGGCTTAGCAGCGCGGTGGCGGCCAATGGCCCCAGCGTAATGATGGCGCCCACGATAACGCCAACGCAATCCAACAGCCGTAATCCGCCGTCTCTTGCCGTCGCGGTGCCGCGATCAAACGTGGCGAAGTCTCTCGCGGTTTCGGCAGTTTCAGTATAACGCATGTTTATTTACTCCGTTTAAGATAAAGAGATCGATCACGAGTGATTTGTCTCTGTGATTGTGAACGGAGTCTCTTTGCCGCCGATCCATTTATTTGTTTTGTGCCCTGGCGGCTTGTTTAGTTTTTTGGAAATACTAAAGCAAGCGCATGATTTTGCGGCGCATGACCAGCGCGCGCCGCGGCGCTCTCAGGCCGCGCGCGGCACGTCAGCCCTGTGCTAGGATCGCCGGCAGACAAACATGAGGTGGGTTCCTACGCGGTATTGCCCTGGGACAACGCCAGCCGCAAACGCGCTTGTTTAATGCGACGTAAGTTCGACGAGGGCCTGAATAATTTCATGTAGCCTCGTCGGCTTCATCAAGACCTTGGCGCCGGGATGCCTCTCACGGATGCGCTCTGGCAGAGCCTGTCCGCTGTAAAAAAGAAATGGCACGCCGCGTGCCGTCAGGATATCCGCAACGGCCTCAGTCGTCTCCTGGATTAGGCGCACATCTAACACTGCCGCGCTCAGCAACTCGGCTTTGGCGCTTCTCAGCGCAACGGCCAAGGTCGCGGCACTGACGATTTCGGCGCCGGCGCCGATAAGCGTCTCTTCCAACAGTACGGCAATCAGGAATTCATCATCCGCGACCAGGATCCGCTTACCTCTGAGCGGCCGATCTAGTTCAGACGCCTGTTCCATTTTCGGGATCCTCTGCCGGGAGTTCCAGCTCGATGGTGCAAACGAGCCCCTCGACGAAGAATTCACGGTGAACGGATGCACCTGGTAGACTGCGCTCGATCAGCGAGCCTCCAAAACCTGTCTTTACCGGCGCCTTGACTGGCGGTCCCCCGTGCTCGCGCCACGTAACCCTGAGCAATCGGCTCCCGTCCTTTGCGTCGACGCTCCAGCTCAGCAGTACATACCCTCTCGCGGTGGAGAAGGCGCCGTACTTCGCGGCGTTTGTCGCCAACTCATGAAGGACCAGGCCAAACGGCGTCGCAAAATCGGGGGTCAATATTACTGGGTCGCCCTCAAGGCGCAGTTGCGGTGGATCGCCGCTGATATAGGCTGCGAGGTGACCGCGGGCGAGCTTGCCGAATTCAGTGCCTTGCCAATGTGCGGCGATCAGCAGGTTATGCGCGTGAGCCAGCGCGCCCAGCCGACCTTCAAACAGCTCGACGAATTCATCGTTCGACTTTGCCGTCTGGAGGGTTTGGCGAGCCATCGATTGAACCACCGTCAGCGTGTTGGTGACACGATGGCTCAGCTCGCCGAGAAGCAGGCCTCTGCGCTCCTCCCACTTTTTCCGGTCCGAGATATCCCGCGTACTCTCGAAGACGAGACGGCGCCCACCCATTGGAACAAGTTCGATCTGGCTTTCGACGGTCAGCACGCGCCCGTCCTTCGTTCGATGCAGCAGCTCGCCGCTCCAGCTCGCCTGTTCCAAAAGAGATTGGCGCAGGATGTCGATCGATGAGCCAGGAACGGATGTCTGCAGCAGCACATCGGCCTGCTGTCCAATCGCCTCTTGCCGCGTGTAGCCGTAAAGCTCTTCGCTGCCCCGGTTCCACTGATTGATACCGTTATCGAAATCCCACGTGAAGATCGGTGAACGCGACAGCTCGACCAGACGCATCTCCTGTCTGAGCCGTTCCTCGCTGTCGCGCAGAGCCGCCTCGGTTCGCCGGCGGTCGGTGATATCGACAAAAGTGGCTACGATGCCGTCTATCCTGTCGTCCACCGTTCTGTAGGGGCGAATGCCGATGAGGTACCAACCCCCTTTTACGCTCTCAACCTCATGCTGAACCGGTACCAGGTCCTTGAGAACGACGCGAGCGTCATCCGCCAGCTTGCTGTAATGGAGCTGGTGGGTAAAATCAGTTATCGGGCGCCCTTCATCGTTTATCGTGATGTTAAAGAGTTCGGTCAATCGAGGTGTGAACCTTTTGATGCGAAGAGACGGATCGAGAAATAGGATTCCAAAATCGGCCGCCGTCATTAAGTTCTGTAGGTCGCTATGAGATTGCGAGACATTCTCTAGCTTAATCTTTAGCTCGTTATTGACGGTTTGCAGCTCCTCGTTTATCGATTGCAGCTCTTCTTTGCTCGTCTCCAGTTCTTCAGAGGTCGAACGGTATTCCTCGTTGATCGATTGCAGTTCCTCGTTGGCCGCGCGCAGCTCCTCATAGGCCGCCTCGGATTCTTCGCGAGTGGAGCGGACCCGGTTATGGGCAAGCCGAAGCTCTTCCTGCAACTGCTTGATCGTCTCGCTACCGGCCCCTCCGTTGTTCCAATTGGCCGCGCCGTCAGGACCGCTGTGCTCAACAGATTCACCTTCGATAAAAATGACGAGGGCGAAACGTGTTGGATCGTTCTCCTGTACTACCGGCTTGACTTGCAGATAAACGCGATGCGCAGCCCCGTTGAATTGGACGGAGATTGGCATGCTGAGCGTGGCTTGGCCGTGCTCGAAGGCGCGGTGAAGCGCCGCCCGCAGGTCGATGCGAAATTCTTCTCGCACCAGCTCAGTCGCATCCGTCGTGACCGGCCCTCCTGAAAGCTGGAGAAACCGGCCTGCGTTGTCCGAGAGATGAACGGCAATGTGGTTCTGATCGACGAGCATGCTCGGCGGTGCGACCTTCTCCAGCATCTGACGATGCAGCGCCGCGTCGCCGGTGCTTGTACCTGCCCATGCGGGGTGCGACGATGCCGGTCGCTCGATCGGCGAACGGTTCGGGCCGAGGAGGATTGGCAGCGCCGGCCTCGAAACTTCCGAGGTCGAGGACCGATAGATCCGTGCGTCGCGATCGACCGATCTGAACAGCCCACCCCGCTCATCCGCGCTTTCCGATGCTCCTAAGAACAGAAAACCGCCGGGTTTAAGGGCATAATGGAAGGTATTGCAAACCTGGTACTGGAGATCGCGGTCGAGATAGATGAGCAGGTTCCGGCAGGAGATAAGGTCCAGCCGGGAAAACGGAGGATCTCTGAGCAGGCTATGATTTGCGAACAGCACGATATCGCGTAGTTCACGACGAACGCGGTAATAGTCTCCCTCACGTTGAAAGAAGCGACGCAGCCTTTCTTCCGAGACATCGGCTTCAATGGTTGCGGGAAAGCGGCCTTCGCGGCCTACCGCCAGGGCGCTGGAATCTAGATCCGAGCCAAAAACCTGAATCTCGGGCTTGACTCCGCTCGCCATTGCCTGTTCGAGAAGCAGGATACCAATCGTATAGACTTCCTCACCGGTAGCACAGCCCGGCACCCAAACCCGCAGAACGCCTCCGGCTTCCTTGCCTTCGAACAACCGGGGAATCACGAGTTGCGAGAGGGTGTCAAAGGTCTTCCGGTCGCGGAAGAAAGTGGTCACCGAGATCAGGAAATCGGTGAATAACGCGTGAGCCTCATCGGCGTTATCTCGCAAGAATTCATAATACTCTTCCAGCGAATCCGTGCGAGTGACCTGAATCCTGCGCGCGATCCGCCGTAAGATGGTGGATCGTTTGTAGAGTGAAAAGTCGTGACCGATTCTGACCCGGAGATGGGCAAGAATGCGGCGGAGCGTGCCATCGTTCTCATTGTCCGGCCCGGTAGCGGGCGATATACCCTCTTTACCGTTTTTAAGGAGCTCTACAAGCTGGTGCGCCAAATCTCGAAGAGGCAGCACGAAATCGGCAACGTCGGCAGCAATCGCACTACGCGGCATAGAAGGATATTCAGCCTCGCTGGGGTCTTGCACGAGGACGATGCCGCCGGTTTCCTTGATGCACTTGGCGCCGATCGTGCCGTCGGTGCCTGCGCCGGTGAGGACAATGGCGTAGGCAAATCCATCGGTGTGCTGCTCCGCGAGCGACCTGAAAAAAAGATCGATCGGGGCCCGTCTGGCACGGGGTTCATCAAGTGGAATAGCGGAAATAGTCTGGTCGGCGATCACCAGCTGGCTACTTGGCGCAATCACGTAAACATGATTGTTTTCGAGCTTCGCGCTTAATTCGACCTGAGCCACGGGCATGGTCGTCCGCGCGGCGAGAATGCTGGCGAGCTGGCTCCTGAACTCAGGATCGAGATGCACGACGACGACGAACGCGGCGTTCGGCTTGTCGGGGAGAGCGTCAAAAAAGCTTTGGAGAGCCTGAACTCCCCCCGCCGATGCTCCGATGCCGACGATAGGTGGATTGGGAGCCGGCCCCATTATGCCTCCGGATTAGCGCTGCGCATGATCGTAAACACCGCGGCCTTTATCGTCTACGAAAGGGCGAACACTCTTGTTCCGCGGCGCTGTTCAGGCCGGCTGCCATTTTTGCGTCGATCGACGCCGTTAGAACCAAACCCGTCCGGCAAGGTTTAAATAGGCGGAGGGCTCGGATGAACCGGCGGGACATCATTGCAATCGGCGGGTCTTTAGGCGCCGTCAGCGCTGTAAAGCAACTTTGCCGCGATCTACCGCCTGATCTCGCCGCAACGCTGTTCATCGTTATTCACGTCGGGGCGCGCGGGAACGATCTGCTTGCGGAGATTTTTGACGCTCAGTCGGCAATTTCCGTGAGCACGGCAGTGGATGGCGAGATTTTGCAGCGAGGTCACGCCTATGTGGCCCCCGCCGACCATCATTTTCTCGTTCTCGACAACAGGGTTAGGCTAGGCCGCGGTCCTCGCGAGAACCTGGCTCGGCCCGCCATCGATCCGCTCTTCCGCTCGGTTGCGGTATCTTATGGATCGCGCGCGATCGCCGTCGTCCTGACGGGGTTGCTGGATGATGGGGCCGCTGGCCTTGCCGACATCAAACGATGCGGCGGCGTCACCGTTGTTCAAAGCCCCGCGGATGCAGTTGCTCCCGACATGCCGCTTGGCGCACTCCGGGGCAGCGATATTGACTACCGCGCACCGCTGGCGGGTATGGCCGCGCTGCTGGTCACACTCGCCGGCGAAGAGGCCGGTCCCAGCGTCGAGATCCCGGACGACATAAAAAGTGAGGTCCTGATCGCGCTTGGCAGGCGGTCAGACACCGACGTCGTTGCGAAATTTGCCCATGCGGTTCCGCTCTCGTGCCCGGCCTGTGGCGGCGTTTTGTCCGAAGTCAACCGCTCGCCGCTCCGCTTCCGCTGTCAGGTGGGCCATGCCTATACCGCCGAAGCTCTCGCAGCAGAAAAGGAGGATAGCGTTGATGAGGCGGTGCGTGTCGCGCTGAGGATCGTGGAGGAGCGCATTGTGCTTAGCGAGAAGATGGCCCAAGAGGCGCGCACGACCGGACGAGCCGCCGCGGCGGCATCCTACGAGGAGCGGATAGGCGAGTTTCGCGCCCACGCCCGAACGTTGCGCCGCTCCATTGCGGGACGAAGCCTACCCGGCGGAAACTCCCAGCATACCCGATAAGCGGCCGCTGGCGCCCTGATCCGCGCTGGCAATCGAGTTACCGAGCGGCGGTAAACCGGCAACCAGCTCGCGCAGTCGTTCGACATCCATGATGATGATCACATGGCGATTGAACGACGCTAATCCTTCCTCGCGCAACTGCCGCAAAATGCGGTTCACATGAACTACGGTCAGGCCAAGGTAATCGCCAATTTGCTCCTGCGTCAGATCGAGATTGAAGCAAGGCTGGTTTATCATTTCCTGACGTCGCAGGCGGTCATAAATGTCCAGCAGCAAGCCTCCGATGCGCTCGCGGGCATCCAGCCGCGCCAACGCTGCCACGTGGCGATCCATGCGCCGGCGGGCTTCGGCCACGAGCGACATCACCGTGAGAGCGACCGCGCCGTTGCGCATCAATTCCCGGAACGCCGCGCTGCTAAGTTTGCGGTAGGTGCACGCGCTGGCGGCAATAATGTCTTGGTGCGCATGGTGCGATACCGTTTGCTCGAGGCAGCCGATATCGAAAGGCAATAATAGGTCGGTTATCGCGCGGCGGCCCTCAGGCAGCATGGAACAGCTGAAGACCATCCCCCGCCGAAGCTGAAAGAGCGGCGGGTTAGGTTCGCCAAGGCGGACAATCACTTCACCACGGCCCGCCAGTCTGGCAGGCATTTCCAGAAATGCGCGGCGCAGAAGGCGTCCGCCCGTCAGCAATTCCTCGGTGGCGGCCGGCGTCGTAAATGGCGGGACGGCGCTGCCATATGCGCTCTTCATATCCGATCCTTAATGAGATTCCTCAGGCAACCACCCCTCACTATCAACAGCGCCCGCAGATGATCTGCACCCGACGGGGTCGCGTAGACGCAAAAAAGATATCGAACCCAGCCCATGTTAAGGCGGATGCACAGCGAGCCCGCCCAAACTGCTCTCCCATCAGCATCGCTCGGAGGTCTAGATGCCCCTCCCCATGACGATCGAGATAACCAACCACAATGATATCGCCAAGTCGATGGAAAGCATGCACCTGGCTCGACCACAAGCGGATTCACCCCGCCAGCTTCTAAGACCGCTATCGGGTACGAGCATCTCTTCTGATTGGGTCTTCGATGCTAATGAGAATGCCCCGGATTTTGTAACGGCCTTCAGCCGCAGATGACGTGATCTGGAGCTTCGGGACTCTAATTCCGTAAAAGCACCGTCGAACAACTACGCAGGAAAAAACGTGACAATTCAATTTCCTCCACCCCGCGCCGAAATTCAGGACCGGCTTGAAGCCGGAGATGTAGCACTGGGACGCATCATGTCAGGGCGCTTGCGTAGGCTTCGCTCGGGCGAGAAGCTCGTTAAAGACGGTGAGGCTCACGGCCATATCTATCGGCTCCTCTCTGGCTGGATAGCTCGCTCGCGCACGCTCCACGACGGTCGGCAGCAGATTATCATGGTGTTTTTACCGGGAGATCTGCTCGGACTCAAAACGATGCTTTTCGACCGGCAGCCGGATGGAATCGTGTGTGTTGCAACAGCAACAATTCAGGCGCTCGATTATGGGCAGGCTTTGGAATTGGCGAAGACTGACCCCGACGTTTCATTGCGTTTTATGTGGCAGCTCGCGGAGGATGAGCGCCGGCTCCACAACTGGGTTGTTGCGTTGGGACGCGGCAGCGCCGTCGAGAGAATTGCCACGCTGATGCTGGATTTCCGCGGCCGGCTGATGCAGGCCGGTTTGGGAGAAGGCGATAGCTTTCAGGTCCCGCTGACGCAAGAGCAATTGGGCGAGCATCTCGGGCTCACGATGGTACACGTGAACCGGACCCTCAAAAGGTTGCGCGAAGAGGGAATTCTCACCCTTCACCGTAGCCGCGCAGAGATACACGACATCGACGCGCTGTCCGCCTACGCGGCGCCCATGCAGGATATTTTCGAGCGCGAAAGCAAAAGTTTCGGCGGCGGCTTGTCAAATGGAATAGCGCTTATCCAGTAGTCGCTTCGCCGCATCGGCGATATCGGTCCAGGCCGCCGCGGAAAAATCATCACCATCCGCCGCGGCCATCTCTGCCCGCTCGCGCAAGTCCTCGACAGCGGCCGTCCCCAACCTCGCTAAATATTCAGCGGCTGTTTTTTCGACGTCGTCAGCGTCTTCCATATGCTGCCAACAGGCCGATGCGTTGTCGGTTGCAGTCCCGAAATAGCTCTTCGCAATCTCGGCGCTAATCGAGATAATAAATTTATCAATTGTAAGACTGCGGCAGCGGGATCAATGGACTCGTGACGGTCGCTCCGCAATGCGCGGGTCCCCCTTGGACCCTGGGGACGACCGCTCCGGCGGGACCATGCGCAGCATGGTGCAGGAGCCATCACTGCGTTGCCGCCGTGCAGTCTTCAACCCGTTGACGCCCGACGATCGATTTTCGACGAGGCTCTGAGGAGACGATGTGATGGAGGGAGATACCGCGACGTTGCTCCAGGGCAAAGCGACGGCGGCAACGCCAACGCCCCAGGGCTCGATCTATATCAAGCCGCAGGACATGACATGGCAGCCGACCCAGTTCGACGGCATCTCGATCAAGGTTTTATACGAGGATAAGGAAAAGGGCGAAATGACCTGTTTCCTTAAATGGGAGCCGGGCGCCACCCTGCCGATGCACAAGCATCCCGAGATCGAGCAGACCTATGTCGTCGAAGGCTCATTCTACGACCATGACGGCATCTGCCGCGCCGGCGAATTCGTCTGGCGCCGCGTCGGCTCCTTCCACGAAACCCACTCCGACGAAGGCGCCATCATCCTCGCGATCTACCGCAAACCCAACATCTTCCAGTACAGCACGGGGTACACGCGGGAATAACCATGCCGCCATCCGGCGCCTTGGTCGGGCGTCAGAGGCTGTTGTTTCACCTTCCGCATAATCGGCGTTCAAAGACATGAACTTTGAGAGGCCTATGTAAAGCAGGCTCACCACCTCCTTCCACCTATTGCGCCCCTTGTTGACAGGCCGCCCGGCATTCGGCGCATCTTGCCATCTGAGAGCGCATGACCACATTGGACATGTTTTGTTCCGGCATTATCTGCCCGATCACACCCCGCTCCACGGCGTCTTGCACGCAGCCGGGGCTGTCAGAGCCGGTCGCACAACCTCGGCGCGAGTTTTCACCTGATCCGCGCCTGATGTATCAGGTGATCGAACGCGTCGGATCAACTCTGGGTTCGTGTTACAGTGGCCGGGACGGAGGCGAGGAGGCGTTCGATGGATCAGCATGTCGTAACCTGGCCGGATCAGGGCAACGCTCGCATTCCCTACCGAATGTTTTCCGACGCGGATGTGTATCGGGCTGAACTCGACCGCCTGTTTCTAGGGCCGACCTGGCAATATCTCTGCCTTGCCGATGAATTGCCTGAGCCGGGCGACTACAAGACCAGCTTCCTCGGCGAGACGCCTGTGATCATCACGCGCGGCGAGGATGGCGAAATCCACGCGATGTTAAATCGCTGCGCTCACCGCGGCAATCTCGTGTGCCTGAAACAGCGCGGCCATACCACGGACGGGCTGACCTGCGTCTATCACGCGTGGCGTTATGACCTGACGGGGAAACTGACCAGCGTCGCGTTCCGCCGTGGCGTCGCCGGCAAAGGCGGTATGCCCGAAAGCTTCAAGCTGGAGGAAAACGGGTTGCGGCCGCTCGGCGTCGATCAGTTCGCCGGGCTGGTGTTCGGCACGCTGTCACCCGACGCACCGCCGCTGTCCGATTATATCGGCAATTTGATCGGGGCGCGGATCGGCCGGGTCATGCGCGGCAAGCCCAAGGTGCTCGGCACGACCTCGCAGATCCTGCACAACAACTGGAAGCTCTACATCGAGAACGTCAAGGACACCTATCACGCCAGCCTGTTGCACTCGTTCTTCACGACGTTCCAGATCACCCGCTTGACCACCGGCGGCGGTGTCGCCATCGCGGAGACCGGCGCGCATCACGCCAGCTACACGATCGGCGGGCAGGCGGCCGACAAGAGCAGCTCCGACAAGGCGTATTCCAACATCCACTCGCTGCACGAAGACTATCGGCTGCAGGACCCGCGCTTTCTCGACACGGTTGATGAAATCGGCGATGGCATTACCCTCCAGATCCTCAGCGTCTTCCCCAACTTCGTTCTGCAGCAAATCCACAACGCGATTGCGCTGCGCCTTGTGTTGCCGAAAGGCCCGGACAAGACCGAACTGCAATGGACCTATATCGGCTTCGAGGATGACGACGCCGCGATGACCGAACGCCGCCTGCAGCAGGCCAATCTGGTCGGCCCGGCCGGTTATGTCTCGATGGAGGATGGCGCGGTCGGCGGGTTTATCCAGCGCGCGATCAAGGGCGGCGAGGGCGAATGCTCGGTGATCGAGATGGGCGGCCACGAACACGCCTCGCAGGAGACCCGCGCCACCGAGGCCTCGGTGCGGGGGTTCTGGAACGCCTATCGCCAGACCATGGGGTTCTAGCCGGTGGACCTCGCGGATATCGCGCGGCGGCTGGAGATTGAGGACCTCTACACCGAGTACGCCGCCTGCCTGGATAGCGACGATCTGGAACGCTGGCCCGAATTCTTTGCCGAGGATTGCCGCTACCGCATCACCTCGGCGGAAAACCACGATGCCGGGTTGCCGATTGGGCTGATCTACGCCACCTCGCGCAAGATGCTGGCCGACCGGGTCAGCGCGTTACGCGGCGCCAACATCTATGAGCCGCAACGTTATCGTCACCTGATCTCGGGCCTGCGCATCAGCGGCTACTCGACCGATGGGATGGATGTGGAGGCAAGTTTTCTGGTGATCCGCACGATGCAGGATGGCGAGATGATCGTTTTTGCCGCAGGCCGCTATCTCGATCGGGTGGTGCCGGACGACAACGGCTGGAAATTTGCCCGCAAGCTCGTCGTCCTCGACAGCCGGCAGATCGATACGCTGCTCGCTATTCCTCTGTAAGGGCCATTCCTCGGTAAGAGCTGAACGGAACCAAATCCCGCCGGCAGGTGTCACGATCGATAACAGCGTCCGGTTAGCGCCGCGGCGCCGTCTTGAACGGAGATCCGATCATGGCCAAGCAAAGCGCCGCCCAGCAGAAAACCGTCGAGCGCGTCATGCACGAGTTCAAGCATGGCGAACTGAAAACCGCTGCCGGAAAACGCAAGGTGAAGAACCCGAAACAGGCGATCGCCATAGCCCTGCATGAGGCCGGCGCTTCGAACCAGGAAACTCCCAAAAAGAACGCGCATAACCTACGCCACACAAAGGCCAAGGAACGCCGCGGCGAAACCTACAAGGACGAGACGGAAGGCCGTCACGCCGGAAGGTCAAAAAGCGATAAATCACGCGACGAGCTTTATGCCGAGGCGAAGAAGCGCGACATTCCCGGCCGCTCGAAAATGACCAAGGCCGAACTCGAACACGCTCTGCACGCCTAGCGCAGGCGTGGGCGAGAGAGGCTGACGCCAGCGCTATCCGCGTCCGATATAGGGCATCTGGGTGGCCATTACGGTCATGAACTGCACATTGGCTTCGAGCGGCAGTTCCGCCATGTAGAGGACGCCCTTTGCCACGTCATTGACGTCGATGCGCGCTTCCGCCTCGACGCGGCCGCTGGCCTGGAGGCGGCCAACTGACGTGTCCTGGTTGCGGGTGGTGGCGGCATTGCCGATATCGATCTGGCCGCACGCGATGTTGAATTCGCGGCCATCCAGTGACAAGGCGCGGGTCAACCCGGTCAACGAGTGCTTTGTCGCCGCATAGGGTACCGAGTTGCGGCGCGGCACATGCGCAGAGACCGAGCCGTTATTGATGATGCGTCCGCCGCGCGGGTCCTGCGCCTTCATCATCCGGAAGGCGTGCTGGGCGCAAAGGAATGAGCCGGTCAGGTTGACGGCGACGACATCGGTCCATTGCTCGTAGGTCAGGTCATCGATCGGGATGTTGCGGGTGCTGATCCCGGCATTGTTGAACAGCAGGTCGATGCGGCCATAGGTCGTTTTCACCGCCTCGAACAACTTGTCGATGTCGGGCTTATGGCGCAGATCGGTCGGCACCACCAGGGTGCGCGGCGCCGGCGCCTGCACCAGGGCCGCGGTTTCCTCCAGCATCTCGCGCCGCCGTCCGGCCAACACGACGGTCCACCCATGCGCCAGGAGCTGATGCGCCGTGGCGCGGCCGATCCCGCTGCCGCCGCCGGTGATGACTGCGATTTTCATGGCTGCTGGCATATCGTTCTCCCGATGGTGCGCCGCATTGGCCTACAGGAACCCGATCGATAGCCAGGGTATCGCGGCAACGATCAGCAATGACACGATCAGCGCGAAGATGTAGGGCCAGATGCGCCACAGCGCGAGATCCGGATTGACCCGGCCAATCGCGCAGGCGCCGTAAAAGCCGACGCCAAAGGGCGGCGCGAACAGGCCGATCCCCATCGCCAGGATCACCACCATCGCGTAATGCACCTCATGCACGCCCATTGCCTTGGCCACCGGGAACAGTAGGGGCCCAAACAATACGATTGCCGGCAGCCCTTCGAGCACGCTGCCCAATATGACAAACGCGACAATCGTGATGCCGAGAAAGCCCCAGCTGCCGCCCGGCACGTGCGACATCGCGGTGACCAGCCAGATGGAAAAGCCGGATTGGGTCAGCGCCCAGGCCATCGCCGTCGCGGTGCCGATAATCATCATCACCGCGCCGCTCAGCGACACGGTCTCGACCAATAGCGGGTAAAGGCGCTTCCAATCGAACTGGCGATAAACCAGCAGGCCGAGCAACCCGGTGTAGATCACACCGACCGTCGAGACCTCGGTCGCCGTCGCGATACCGTCGATGACCGCGAACCGAATGACGAAGGGGAGTGTCAGCCCGGGCACGGCGACCGCGAAGGCGCGCAGCATCTGCGCCGCCGGCAGTCGCTCATGCGCGCCGGTGTCGGCGTTGCGCGAGCGCCACCAGGCCACCGCGACCAGCGCGAGCGCCGCGACCGCGGCCGGCAACAACCCACCGGTGAACAGCGCGGCGATCGAGAGCCCCGGCGTGACCGAGCCGATCGTGATCAAGACCAGGCTCGGCGGGATGGTTTCCGACATCGCGCTTGAGGTGGCGAGCAACGACGCCAACTCGCCGGGATGGCTGCCGCGTTTCTGCATCTCGGGAAACAGGATCGGCGCTACCGCCGCCATGTCCGCGGCCTTCGACCCGGAAATGCCCGATACCAGATACATCGCGCCGAGCAGCACATAAGACAGGCCGCCGCGCACATGACCGACCAACGCCGCGAGGAAATTGACCATCACCCGCGCGATGCCGGTCATCTCCATCAACAAGCCGAGAAACACGAACATCGGCACCGACAGGAGCAGCATGTTGGAGATGCCGTCATCCATGCGGTTGATGACGATTGTCATCGGCATGTCGGTGGTCAATGCCAGATAAGACAGCGTCGCGATACCGAAGGTGAAGGCGATTGGCACCCCGATCCCGACGCACACGGCGACAATTACGACAAAGAACAGGATCAGGCTGCCATAGCCCATCGTCATCAGCAGCGGCTTGGCGAGCCACAAGGCGAGCGCCACCCCGCCGACCACGGCAACCGCCGCGATCAGCCCGCGCGTGTTGGTTGTTTCAAGCAGCCGCAACAGGGCCACCAGCGCGATCAGCGAGGCTCCTACCAGAATCGCGACAACGCGATATCCGTCCGATATGGCGAGTGTGATCAGTTCGGTGGGGGCCTGGACCTGCAGGTAGTCGCTGGCGGGCCCCAGTATTTCGAGCACAAAGGTAATCACGACGAGGGCGGCGACATTGCCCAGCCAGCCGCCCCATTGCGGCCCCACCCAGTTGACGAACGTCGTCAACCGCATGTGCCCGTCCCGGCGAAAGGCAACCACGGCACCCAGCATCGCCAGCCACAGGAATAGAAACGTCGCCAGCTCGTCGGTCCACATCAGCGGACTGTTGAACACGTATCGGGAAATAACCCCGGCGAACAGAATGCAGACTTCGGCCGCGACCAGCACCGCGCCGATCGCCTCGGTAATAAAACCTATCGCGCGATCAATCTGCAAGGCGACCCGCCGCACGCCGCCCCAGGCGGGAGCGGCGGGAACCGCCAATGGTGGAGAGCCGAGATGCGGTGCTTCGAGGCTCATGTCAGGGGCCCCGTATATTTCTCAAGGAGCGTCCACGCCTTGTCTCCCGACTTCTGTTTCATGTCGGGGTAGAAGCCGTTTTTCTTCAGCATCTCCTGGAATGGCTTGGTATCGGGCATGTTGAAGACCATGCCTTGCCCGGTCAGCTTTTCGGTCTCCTGCTTGGTCATCTTCTGCCAGTCCTCGCGTTCCAGCGTCGCGGCGTTGGTGAAATGCTTGGTGGCGAGGTCCTGCAGGTCGGAGGGCAGCCGCTTCCAATAGATCGTCGAGATCGAGTACGTGATGCCCGCCCAGACGTGATTGGTGATGCTGCAATATTTCTGCACCTCGTAGAGCTTCGCCGTGTCCACCATGATCAGCGGGTTTTCCTGGCCATCCACCAGCCCGGTTTGCAGCGCGCTATACACTTCGCCGAAATTGATCGGAGTTGGCGAGGCGCCGAGGTGCTGGAACAGCGCGATCAGATAGGGCGAAACCGGTAGCCGGATCTTGAACCCCTTGAGATCTTCGGGCTTTTCAATCGGTTTGCTCTTGGTGGTGATCTGCCGAAAGCCATGGTCGCCGCATTTTTCGATGCAATGGAAACCGAGGGGTTCGGCCAGGGTGCGCAGGTAGGCACCGAGTTCGCCATCCATCGCCTCCAGGATATGGTCGTAGTTCGGGAAGGCGAAGCCAACGCCGAAGATGCCCATCGCCGGATTTTTTGGCGCCAGGAGATCGTATGGCAGCATGTACATCTCGAGCGCGCCGCCAATGACCTGCGAGATCAGCGCGGTGTCCTGCCCCAGTACGCTGTTGGGATAGAAGGTGATGTCGAGCTTGCCGCCGCTTTCCTCCTTGATCTTGGCGGCGGCTTCCTTGCCACGGGTGATCAGTGGATGGCCATCGGGCAACGCGCTGCCGCATTTCCAGGTAAACTCGGCGGCCCGCGCGGGCCAATGCAGGATCGCCGGCGCCGCCACGACACCGGCGGTGATGAACGAGGCGCGCTTTAACAATGTACGGCGACTGAGCGGCATCAGACGTTCCTCCTAATCATTGCTTTCCGGTTGTCCGGATATTGGCAAAAGCCTAGCACAGGCGGCTGCCGAAGCGAGCCGCCCGCTCGCGGCGAATTAGCGCGAGATCTCTTCCAACCGCAGCCTGGTCGTCGGCGGCCCCATCAGCCCGATTACCAGACAACACCCCACCATCGCCACGGCGATAAAGGCGAAGACGCCGACATTTCCGTAGTTGCGCAGGAAGAAGGCGATCATGAAGCCGACAAAGATGGTGCTGAACCGGCTCCACGAATAGGTAAAGCCAATCGCCCGCGAGCGGATGCGGGTCGGGTACAGCTCTGACTGGTAGGCATGGAAGGAATAGGAGAGATTGCTGGTCGAAAACGCGACCAGCACACCGACAATGATGATCCCGAGCGCTGTCGTCATCAGCGAAAAGATCAGCCCGAACACAGCCAGCATGGCGCAAGACCAGACCAGCTGCCATTTGCGTTCCATCCGGTCGGCGATCAGCGAGGCCAACAGCGGACCGGCCGGATTGGCCAGTGCGATGACGCAGGTATAGAGCAGCGACTTGGTCGTCGTTATGCCCTGCGACACCAGCAGGGTCGGCACCCAGTTGGCGAAGCCGTAATACCCGATGGACTGGATCAGGTTGAAGATGATCATCATGATGGTGCGGCTGCGGTAGACGCCGTGCCACATCTCGACCCAGGCGCCCTTCCCCTCCTCGACTTCATCGGGAAGGGTTTCCGGCATTGGCAGAGGGCGGCCGCTCTCGGCCTGCACTCGTGCCTCCATTGTCGCCATGATGTGCTCGGCCTCTTCGGTGCGCCCATGGATCGCAAGCCAACGCGGCGACTCCGGCAGTCCAAGCCGGATGAACCAGACCACGATGGCGCCGATGCCGGCGATCACGGTAACCCAGCGCCATCCATCAAATCCCATCGGGGATGAGGTGATAAACGCATACGACAGCAGCGACACGGTCGGGTAGGCGACAAACGAGAAGGATTGCGTGAAGGCAAAAGCCTTGCCGCGGCGATCCTTCGGCATCAGTTCTGACAGGTAGGTATCGACCGTGATCAGCTCGACACCGATGCCGATCCCGGCGAGGAAGCGCCAGAACTCGATCGCCAGTGGCGTCGTGTTGAACGCCATCGCTATCGTGCACAGCGAGTACCACAGCAACGCGAAGGTGAAGATCGAGCGGCGGCCAAACAGGTCGGAGAGTGAGCTGAACAGCAGCGTTCCCACGAACATGCCGATAAAGGTCGCGGCGATCAGGCTGGCGAACCCGTTCAGATCGAAGAAGCCGGCGGTGGTCGCGGAGAAAATCTTGGCGGCAAACAGGCCCGGCGCAATGTAGGAGATCAGCCCGTTATCGAAGACGTCGAAGAACCCGCCCAGGGCAAGCAGGAAGACCAGCCGCCAGATGTAGCGGGTGCTGGGCAGACGATCAATGCGGGCCGCGTATGTCGCGGCCGCGCGGCGGGTATCGGCACGGGCCGTCGCCGCGCGCGCGCCCAGGGTAATGTCGGTCAAGGCAGTCCTCCCAAACTATCTTTGCCCGACGCGCCGCTTCCCTGTATGAGCGCCCCGTTTCGGCCGGGAGGCTTTTGCGGCAATCTAGCGCGAAGACAGGGTGCCGGTCATCCGGCGATTGCGTGATTGTGAGGGGAGAGGTCTGGAATGCAGTTCGGGTTCAATCTGCCGAATAGCGGAGCGCTGGCATCACCGGAGATCATGCTGCGCATCGCGCGCGAGGGTGAGGCGCTCGGCTTCGACTACCTGACCGTGACCGACCACATCACGCTCCCCGACATGGCCGAGCCCGGTTATCCCTATTCGGAAAGCGGCGCGTTCTACTCGACAGACAGCGCGCACCGGCACGAGATGCTCACCCTCGCGGCATGGCTCGCCGGCACCGTAACGCGGTTGCGGCTGGTGCTCGCGGTGCTGGTTGTGCCGTACCGGCCAGCCGTGCTGGCAGCGAAGCAGCTCGCGACAGTTGATGTGCTGTCCGGCGGCCGCCTGACCGTGGGGATCGGCGCCGGCTGGCTCAAGGCCGAGTTCGACTCAGTTGTGACAACGCCCTTCGCCGAGCGCGGCGCGGTCACCGACGAATATGTCGCCGCCTTTCGCAGCCTGTGGACCGAGAAGAAGCCGCAGATCGATGGGAAATACGTGCACCACAACGGGCTGTTGCTCGAACCGAAACCGGTGCAGAAGCCGCACCCGCCGATCTGGGTGGGCGGGGAAAGCGGGCCCTCGGTGCGGCGTGCCGCAAAGCTCGGCGACGCCTGGTACCCGATCGGCACCAATACCGCCCATATGCTCGACAGCCTCGCGCTGTACAAAGCGGGTATCGAGCGGCTGCGGGCCGCCACCGAGAAGGTCGGGCGGAAGCGTGACGCGGTGTCGCTGACCTACCGCATCAAGCGCTATGGCAAGGACGTGCCCGATCACGCATCCGATGGTGGCCGGCGACTGTTCAGCGGAAGCGACTCCGACATTATCGGCGATATCCACGCGCTGCGTGATCTCGGCGTCACCGCGCTCGACTTCGATTTCGAGCGCCCCAGCGAAGCCGACGTGCTGAGAGAGATGCGCTCTTTCCGCGAGCGCATTCTCGCGAAGGTCTAGCTGCCGAGGAGGTGCGTCTCCCCGCCGGCCGCGGCCACCAGCTCGACCGCCTTGCGGTCGAAGCTGGCGAAGACCGGACCGCCCAGCCGGCGACCGGTAAACGCGATGGCACCGTCGGCGAAGTCGCCGCCTGCGTCGAGCATCGCCAAGCCCGCATCGACCGCAGGCCGGTCGACATGGACAGCGGGGTTGGCGATGAGCTTCCTGATCGCCTCGGCTACCGCGGACGAGCGACGGCGGTATGCTCGCCTCGTCACCCAGACAAATTCGCAGAGCACCGGCAACGGAATGGCAATGTGTTCCGCGATTCGGATCATCTCGATCGCCAAGCGCGTCTGCTCGGGTGCGTCTTCAATGGCGAGGCGGATGAGGATATTGGTGTCTGCGGTGAGTTTCAACGTTCGCCGGCCCAGCCTTTTTCGATCGCCTCGTTGATCTCTTCAAGCGTCAGCGCCTTCGTCCCCGGTTCGTACAAACAACCAATGAAATCTTCGATCGACCCGGTTTTCTTGGCAGCTCGCAATTCCACTCGCCCGTCCGGCAGGGCATCCGCTTCGATCTTTTGCCCTGGCCCGACCCCGAGATGCCGCAGAATGTCCTGCCGCAGCGTAACCTGGCCCTTGGCGGTAATCGTGAGCGTTGTCATCAATACCTCCAATCGTCTCCCGCGGTAAGGATATATTGCCTTACCCATCCGAGGGACAAGAGCGCCCACAAACCCGTTGGCACAGGCGCCTGCGCGGGGGCAGACTTGACCCAACTTTTCCGGGAGGGAAGAAACATGCAATCGCACAGCGGGCATTCTCACCATGGGCCGCAACGCCATCTGCCGATCCGCAAGGATTGGCTCGCCGCCACCCGGGAGCCGGCGCTCGAGCCGGATCGGCCGATCATCGACCCGCACCATCATCTGTGGGACCGGCCGGGCAATCGGTATCTGCTGCACGATCTGATCGAGGACACCAGCAGCGGCCATAACATCAAGGCGACGGTGTTCCTCGAATGCCGCGAGATGTACCGTGACAGCGGCCCCGCCGAAACCAGGTCGCTGGGTGAAACAGCCTTTGTCACCGGCGTCGCGGCGATGAGCGAGAGCGGCAAATACGGTCCGACGCGGGCCTGTGCCGGCATTATCGGCAATGTCGATTTCCGTGTGGGCAGCCGCGCCAGGGGCATCCTCGAACAGCACATCGTCACGTCGGGCGGCCGCTTCCGCGGTATCCGCAACGGCGCCACCTGGCATACCGACGACCGGCTGCGGGTCTTCACCTCGGGCTCCGGCGAGGGGCTCTATGTCGACCCGAAATGGCGCGAGGGGTTTGCCGCTCTGGCGCCGCTCGGCCTCACCTTTGAGGCATGGATGTTCCACAGCCAGCTTGGCGATCTGATCAGCCTGGCGGGCGCCTTCCCTGAAACCAAGATCGTGCTCAACCACATCGGCGGCGCGCTGGCGGTCGGCCCCTATGAGGGCAAAAAGAAGGAAGTGTTCGACGAGTGGCGCAGCCAGATCATGAAACTGGGCCAATTCCCGAATGTGTATGTAAAGCTCGGCGGGCTTGGGATGCCGTCATTGATGGGCTTTGAGATGGGCCAGACGGACAAGGCACCCTCCTCGGAGATCCTGGCCGAGGCGTGGAAACCCTATCTCGAAACCTGCATCGAGGCATTCACCCCGGATCGCGGCATGTTCGAGAGCAACTTCCCGGTCGATAAGGGCATGTGCAGCTATTCCAATTTGTGGAACGCCTTTAAACGGGTCAGCGCGCACTATTCGAATGACGAAAAGAACAAGATGTTCCACGACACCGCGCTGAAATTCTATCGGCTATGGTAGTGACCGCCCAAAACATTTGAGGACAACGGCCGGCTGCAACAAACCACCGGCCGTCACAAAAACAGACGCCGCCGCGCCAATGGCGGTTTGGGAGGATTGTCGATGGTCAGCCGCAGGACATTTCTGTCTGGCGTCGCCGGCAGTGCGGTGATGCCCACCTTGTCGTTCGCCCAATCGCCGGCCGGCGCGCCGAGCGCATCGGGCAAGGTCGCGCTCTATGCCAATGTTGGCGCCGACCTGACGCATTATGATGTCGATGTCGCGACGGCCGAATT
>JAFAYW010000039.1 GCA_019240125.1 Alphaproteobacteria bacterium | reverse complement strand
AACGCATTGCCGATCGCGACGCCAATCAAGGCGCCGATAAGACAATGCGAACTGGAATTCGGCAGGCCGAACCACCAGGTGCCGATGTTCCAGAAGAGCGCCGCTATCAGCAGCGCAACCAGCATGGAAACGGCGGGCGCGCCGCTCGGTGGCGACAGGACCTCCGCCGGCAGCAACTCCACCAACGCATAGGCGACCGAGATGCCGCCAATCAGAACGCCGCAGAAATTCATCAGCCCCGACCAGACGACCGCCAGTCCCGGCCTCAACGACTTGGTATAGATAACCGTGGCAACCGCATTTGCGGCATCGTGGAACCCATTGGTGGCCTCGAAAGCCATCACGAGCAATAGGGCAAAAATCAAAAGCCCAATCGCAAGTTCAGAAGCGGGATCAAGGGCAGAGAGCACTCATGTCTCCCAAACTTCCTATTAAGAACAAGGTTGTTTCTTCACCGTTCCTGTCACAAAACTGAAATATATATTGCACAGTGCACGTTATTGACCGAATCCAGTTGAGAACTTGTATATCATCGTTGAGTAATTTTTATTGGCGCAATCTGGCCATTCCGCCCAGGAGCGGCGATGGCCCACTCCGCCGTTGCGCTTCACATTCAACGGCACCGGCAGCAATTCCGCCTGGCGCTCGGCTAGCCAGGCGGTCCGCGCGGCGCGCTGACAGTTTGGGCAGTGACGATTACGGCAGGAATTTTAGGCGATGCGAACCAGGCCGCAGTCGGTGCAGCGCTCGACATGGCCGCCGAGCCGCGCAGTCCGACAGGCCTCGATTGCGGCCATGACGCGTCGCTCGGTTCGGCCGAGACAGTCAGGTTTCGCCCGGCGGTACGCGTCACCGTGGCGGCGGAAGATGTCCGCCACCTCGAGGGCAGGCAAGAGCCCAGTCAGACCGGACTGGCTTGGATTGCTTATCTGGTCGACGATCAGTGCGACCGCGCGGTGGAGTGTAGCCTCCGCAGCCTGTCAGAGAACAGCACTTATACCATCGCCCATCGCATTCTAGTGATCTCGCTGATGATGAGTGGCCGGAAGGCCGAGGCGCAAGACGCGGCGGTCGAATTGCGGCGGCTCGAGCCCAGTCTACGGTCTCGCGCTTTCTCAAGCGCTACCCCGGCAGTGGCAGCCCTCATGCTGCGCGATTTGGTGATGCCCTGGCCGCTGCTGCCATACCAATATAAAATGCCCCGCTAAATTCGCACCAAAGAGAGGCGGAGAAAGCCTTTCCAACTCGCCCTCGGCATTGCGGCCCTCCGTCAGATGCGCGGCTTCAACGCGCGCTATCGCGACTCGATCCGAGCAGCGGCCGGCCTGCATCATGGCGCGAGAGGATGCGCCATATCGAGGCGTTTGCCTCTCGGCTTTACCCGCGAATTGGAGGACCCATGCGCCCGTTTATTGCCGCTGTCGCGGCGCTTTTGCTGGGCACCAGCGCTGTCATAGCGCAGACGATGTCATCGCCCTCGACCAAGATGCCGGCCGGCGAGTACACAACCGAGGCCGATGCAAAGGCAAAATGCTCGGCCAGCGTGGTCTGGCTGAATACGAAATCGCACGTCTACCACTTCGCCGGCACCCGTGATTACGGCCACACCAAGAACGGCGCCTATATGTGCCAGCCCGATGCCGACAAGATCGGCCGCGCTGCGAAGAACGAAAAGCCGCCCGCCAAATAGTGATCGGGCCGGCTACCCTGCTGCTCCTGGTCGCTCTTGGCGGGGCGAACGCATCGCCTTGCCAGGCGAGCCAGGAGCTGTTCCAGACGGCGATCGAGGGTCTGCGCGCCGATCTCGCGGCCTACAAACAATGTATCGACAGGAGCAACGGTCGGGACGACTGCTCAACCGAATACGCCGATCTGGACTTGGCACAGGACCGGTACGAGACGGCTGTAGCCGAGCTTGCGAAGCGCTGCCGCTAACATGCCTCGCGCCACACGCACAGGGAGGCAGGTGGTCGCCGGCCAGTCGATATCAGATTTGCCCGATGACGAGCTGCCAACGTGGATCCCGCCGCAGCTCAGCCAGCTTGTGAAGCAGGCCCCCGGCGGTTCAGATTGGGTGCACGAAATCAAATACGACGGCTACCGCATGCATGCCCGCCTCGATCGTGGCCAGGTGAGGCTGTTAACGCGCACCGGGCTTGATTGGACGGACAAATACCCGGCGATCGCCAGTGCGTTGGCGCAGCTCCCGGCGACCTCAGCGTATCTCGACGGCGAGCTATGCGGTGTCCGGCCTGACGGGGTGACATCGTTCAGCATGATCCAGTCGGCCACCGACAGCGGCACCACGGCCGGCCTCGTATTCTTCGCCTTTGACCTGCTGTACCTCAATGGTACGCCGATCGCGCCGCTGCCGCTCATCACGCGCAAGGTGCGCCTCCGTCACTTGCTGGAGCATGCCGACCCCAGCCTTCACTACAGCGACCATCAGGAAGGCAGCGGTCCCGAGTTTCATGCACAGGCCTGCCGTTTGGGGCTAGAGGGCATCGTGTCGAAGCGCGCCGATGCGGCGTATGCACCCGGCAACCGCGGTCTACGGGTAAAGGCGAAGTGCCTCAACCGCGAGGAATTCGTCGTCGTGGGCTGGACCGACCCGGAGGGTTCGCGGCCGTATCTCGGATCGCTGCTGCTGGGCTATTACACGGAATCCGACGAGCTGATTTATGCCGGCCGTGCCGGCACCGGTATGCGGGCCGCGGAGTTGAAGCGCGTCCATGAACGGCTGTGGCCACTAGCCATCGACACAATGCCGCTCGATCGAGCGCCGCCGCGCGACAGCCGGGTCGGATCCCGCTCCAGCTTTCACGCGTGCATTGGGTGCGCCCCGAGCTGGTGGCTGAGGTGACCTTCCTGACCTGGACCGATGACGGGCTGTTGCGCCAGGTCGTCTATCAGGGATTGCGGGAAGATAAACTGGCACAAGATGTGCGCCGATGCCGCAATAGCGCGCTTCAATGCCCCGTATCGCTCGGTTGCGGGTAGTGTCTCAGTTTGCTTGTAACAGCCGTTGACGTGTGACGCGCGGCTATAGCATTGCCTCGCAGCCCTGCGGCGTGGATCGGTGCCAACGTGTGGGTCACCCTTCTTAATTCGGGGGCTGGACCAGACCGAGGGCGACGGCGCGGGGCAGTGAATCTACGCGCGCGTCACGCGAATTTGGATCGCCGCCGAGGCTGGCCGTGTAAACCTACAGGATCGTCGCCAAGCGCCCAACGCCGTCGGCAATCAACCCACTGGACAGGACCAGCAGCATGGCATCCCGAACGCCCCTCGAGGTAGAGCTCAAACTCCTCTTGCTGTCGAACGAGATTGCCGCGCTGGAGCAGCACCCGGCCCTGCAAGAGCCGCTGGCGGCGTCGCCCGAGCTGTGCGAAGAGCACACGGTCTATTTCGATACTGCAGATTTGCGGCTCGCCCGTAAAGGCCTCAGCCTGCGCATCCGGCGGCACGGGAACCGGCTGACGCAGACGTTGAAATCGTCGTCAGACGGCGGCGCTGTCGCGGCCGCTCGCGGCGAATGGGAGTGGCCAGTTGACCAGGACGTGCCCGATCTCGCCCGCCTTGCGAACACGCCGTTCGGCACGGAAATCGCCGCAGAGGCAGGCTGCGGCCTGCAGCCGGTGTTCGAAACCGATATCCGGCGCTCGGTGCGCAGCCTCAGGCTCGCCGGGAACACGGTCGTTGAAGTGGCGATAGATCAAGGCCATGTCGCCGCCGGGCCCGCGATGCAGGAGATCCGTGAACTCGAGCTCGAGTTGAAAAGCGGCATCCCCGGGCCGCTCTACCGCCTCGCCCTCGCTCTGCACAGCGACATTCCCTTTACCATCGGAGCGGAAAGTAAAGCGCAGCGCGGATACCGGCTTAGGACGGGTGAAGCGCCCCAAGCCACCGAGGGCGCCGTGCCAAAGCTGGCCGGCGCCTGCCCGATTACCGAGGCTGTGCGCCAGATCGTTGGCGCCGAACTCGGCCACTTCCTCGCCAACCAGCCTGCCGCGGCGGCGGGGGCTGTCGAGGGCGTGCACCAGATGCGGGTCGGTATCCGCCGGCTGCGCACCGCGCTGGCCTTGTTCGCCAAGTACCTGGAGCCGGTGGCCGCTCGCCGCTTCGAAGCCGAGCTTAAGCGGCTGGGCAACGTGTTCGGCGCTGCCCGCGATTGGGATGTGTTCTGCACCCAGACGCTGCGTGAGGCGGCCGGTGACGCGGCGATGAAGGTCTGGGTGGAACTGCTCCAGCCGGCCGCCGAGGCACGGCGGCAAATCGCTCATCGCCGCGTCGCGGACGAGATCGGACATCGAGCCCTCGCCGCCCTCGTGCTCGGGATGGCGGCGTGGCTGGAGCCGGACGAGGCGGCAACCGCGGGGCTCGGCGATAACCGGCGCCAGCGTCGCCTCAAAAAGCACGCTCCCATCTTGCTGGACCGCATGGATCGGCGTGTCGCGAAGCGCGGCGGCCACCTGGGGCGGCGGTCGAGCGAAGAGCTGCACGACTTTCGCAAATCCCTGAAGAAACTCCGGTACAGCGCTGACTACCTCGCCGCGCCGTATCCGTCGCGCTCGGTCAAGCGGTACCAAAAATGCGCCAAACGGCTGCTCAAATTGCTCGGGGAAGGAAACGACGCGGCCATGGCCATTACTCTTTCCGAGCAGCTAGATGCTGGCCAAAGCAGTGACTTGGTGCCCGCGATCGGCGCACTCAACAGATGGGCCGAAGAACGCCGAGCCAAGAGTCTCCGCCAGCTGCCGAAGGCTTGGTTGCGGTTCAACGATACGCCGCTGTTCTGGCACTGAGCGCAAGTCAAACAAAGCGGAGCCAGGCAGACCGGCAATGAGCGAGCGTCCTCGCCGGTCAATAACTAATAGCGCATTTGGTTTTCAGCATGAGCGCGCGCGGGGCCACCGATGCGGTGATGGCGATCGAGAGCGCAAGCGCGCAAATGAACGGCCGTTTCGCCGATAGCATCAGCTCAGCCAGCACCTGCCGCACATTGTGGACCAGGCGACCCCCTACGGGCGAGTGCCCGACAAAGGGCGTCAGGATGCTGGGCGAGGAAATCCTGGGGTTCCACTCACGCCTGCGCTGCGAACAGCTGCCGCGGCGAACGGTTGCCGATAGGACGACAGTCGCGTCGCCGCTCTAGTGAACCGGCTTGCATCGCGTTGGGGGATCAGGAGCGCATTCAAACCTCAAACTACCAAGCGGCATGGCAGCTATCTCTTCGCACTCGGATTTGAAGCCCATGGTGGCACTATCGGAGTCGCGGTTCTGAGCGCAGGCCCCGCGCCACATGGCCTCAAGTTGAGCATCGACGGCATCTTGTTCGGCGGCGAAGGCCGGAGAAGCAATGAGTAGCGCGATGGCTAGGGGAATAAGTCTCATCCAGCATCCCCTTAAAAGGCACGCTTTGATGGATACTAACTATGTTTGTCGCTCTGAACGCGAAAGCAGAGCCGTTGTTCCGGGATTAGTTCAGCCTTCGCCATAGTTGGTGTATCGATCGAGGCGCCGCGGCGAATGTGACGCCCTGCCACAACGCGCGACAGTCGCTTCGGGTCACCGCTGCAGTTATCGCGCGTGCGTTGGGTGCGAACGGAGCTCGTAGCCGGGGTCACCTTCCTGACCTGGACCATGACGGGTTGCTGCGCCAGGTCGTCTATCAGGCCCCGCGCGAGGACAGGCCCACCCGCAAGGTGACGCGGCCGGTTGCAGCCCAGTCCTCTCCCTCGCCCACAGCAATCAAGCGACGATCACGCCGGGCCGCTCCCGCCGCCATTTCCGTACATTGTCTTGTTGGTTCCCGCGCGTTAGGAACCCTTGGGGCGGAGATGCGTTTTAGGCTGCCCGGGGAGTCTTGGCGCCACACAGAAGGGTTACGTTGTCTGACACATCGACGAGCAGGGATCAGCGGCGGACCGTCACCGCAGACCGTTACGAATTACTGGTCCGGGCCGTCACCGATTACGCCATCTACATGCTGGATCTGGACGGGATGGTGCTCAGCTGGAATGCCGGCGCGGAGCGGCTGAAGGGCTACGCCGAAACCGAAATCGTCGGCCAGCATTTCTCGAAGTTCTTCACCCCTGAGGCGCGCGACGCCGGCAAGCCGGCCCAGGCACTCAAGACCGCGGCGGAAACCGGGCGCTGGGAGGATGAAGGCTGGCGGGTCCGCAAGGACGGCACCAGATTCTGGGCTTTGGCGGTGCTAGACGCCATCCGCGATGCCTCTGGCGAGCTCATCGGGTTCGCCAAGATCACCCGCGACATGACCGAACGCCGTATCGCGCAGCAGGCTCTCGCCGAGAGTGAGCGGCGATTCCGGCTGCTCGTCAGCAGCGTCATCGACTACGCCCTCTTCACGCTGGACCTGGATGGTATCATCCAGAGCTGGAACCCGGGCGCCGAACGCGTCAAGGGCTACACCGCCGAGCAAATCATGGGGCAGCATTTCTCGGTCTTCTATCCGCCGGAGGCTCGCGAAGCCGGCGACCCGGACCGCGTCCTTTTGACCGCCCGCACCGAAGGCCGGTTCGAGGGCGAGGGCTGGCGGGTCCGCAAGGACGGCACCCAGTTCTGGGCCCATGTTGTTATCGACCCGATCCGCGACGAGGGCGGCACGCTGATCGGCTTCACCAAGATCACGCGGGATATCACCGAGCGGCGCGCGCTGGAGCAGGCGCGCGATCAGCTCTACCAGGCGCAAAAGATGGAGAGCGTCGGGCAACTCACCGGCGGGGTCGCCCATGACTTCAACAACCTGTTGACTGCTGTCGGAGGTAGCCTGACTTTGCTCAAGCACATGATCGCGGATCAGCGAGCGATTCGGCTGCTCGATACGGCCGAGAGCGCCGTGGCGCGGGGCTCTCGCCTCACGCAGCAACTGCTTGCCTTTTCGCGCCAGCATCCGGCGCAGCCCGAGCGGTCGAACCTCAACGAGTTGATCGCGTCATTAGCGTCCCTGTTGCGGCATGCGACGGGAGAGCACGCCGAGATACGATTGAACCTCTCTCCGCCGCTCTGGCCCTGCGATATCGATCGCACACAGCTTCAGTCCGGGCTGCTCAATCTCGTGGTAAATGCCCGGGACGCAATCGGCAGCCGCCCGGGAATCATCACCATTGAGACGCGTAATTATGAGGTCGACGCAACCCGCGCCGCTTCGCTGGGCGACATTGCGCCCGGGCCGTTCGTCATGCTGGCGGTGTCTGACAACGGCGCCGGCATGGCGCCGGACGTTAGAGCGCGAGCTATAGACCCGTTTTTCACCACCAAGGAGCCGGGGCGTGGCACCGGGCTGGGCCTAAGCCAGGTTTATGGCTTTGCCCGGCAATCGGGTGGCCAGCTCGAAATCGATAGCGTCTTCGGCCGCGGCACGACCATGCGAATTTTTTTGCCCGGGCTCGCCCCGGAGGGCATGGGCGCAGGCAATAAGCACGGTACGGTGCTTATCGCGGAGGACGACAGCGACGTCCTCACCATCGCGTCCGAAACATTGCGCCTCATTGGCTATGAGGTCATTACGTCAACGAACGCGACCGAAGCGCTCGCGATCCTGAAGCAGGACACACCGATCGATATCTTGTTCACCGATATCGTGATGCCAAATGGGATTAACGGGATTGCCCTGGCTCGCGAAGCCCGGAAACTGCGCCTCGACATCTGCATTTTGCTTGCGTCGGGCTATTCCCGCGAGCGCACGGATGACGGCGATGGCCTGCCGTTCATTGCCAAGCCGTATCAGATGGCCGAGCTCGCGCGCCAACTAGAGGCGCTTCGGCCGGGTCGGTCCCGCATAGGCAAGCTATAATCGTGTCGAGTACCGGTAAAGTGCACCCCGCCGGCAGATCACAGACGGAGGCAGTAGCGGACATTTCGGCCGGTTTGCCGATTTGGTATCTATCATTGGCCCCGCGCCGGAATCTCGCGATAGACCGCTCGTGAAGCAGGAATTAACTACGTTTAAACTTGCCTGAACAACTACATCGTGGACGTGTCAACCGCCCAAGTCTTTGAGTGGTAATTTGGGGATACAGAAGCATTTGCGCCGCAGTTGAAATATGATGCGAGGTCACGGCTGATTCGGGTTTGATGGAACAGCCGGCACGACTCATTCCCCATGGATGTGGTTCAGGACTATGCATTGGTGAATGGAGCGAAGATTCAGGCTATCGGCGTCCTGTCCATATCCCAAACGCGAGATAACTATCATCTGGCGGCCCAAATGTGGACTCTAGCTCGCAAACCTCTCAAATACGCTTTTCACTGCTCCTCGAATAAACCAAAGCTTCTGCTCTGGCATCGGACTTTGCTACTTTCAGTGCACACAAGGTCTGTCGGCGTTCCAGCAGGCGCAAACTGGCTCTAAATACGATCAACTCACGCAAAGGAGGCGCTCGCCGCCGTTCGATCGTTCGATTCGTAATTCGACCGCTCCTAGGCTCGAACTCGAATTCGCGGGAGGTATTTGCTAGAAATATGCGTGAAAAAGGTATCCGGCATGATGGAGCTAGTGCATTCCATCGTACTTTTACCGCTTCCCAAGCGGTAGCTACCCTCCAATCGGCATCTCGGTTTACGGGCACAATGAATTGCGTGAAAGCGACAATCAGGGGAGAGCTGTCGGTCATTCCGAAACTTCTTGTCCGTGGCCGCGCATTTAGAGGTGGCACCCCGAGCCCCGCCCCGGTGGCAGCGTGGGCCATCTCAACAAAGACTCAAGCGGCCTCCGATAAATGATCGACGTCGGCTAAAGAGTAGCCCCGGCCGAATGTCCGGTTGCGGTTAACTTACCCGACCTAATCGATACGCTCGGCAATGAGCATAATGCGCCGAAAACGGTCGTCCGCGTCTGCCTCTCAGCCGCGGGCTTCAGTCGAGCTGCATATTTGGGCCCGCAACAAAAGGGATGAAGTCGGCTCACCTACCCAAACGGGTAGCGGACGGCGTCTTACCAACCCGTAACCTTTATGCGCAAGCAACGGGAGGCATGAAGGTGATCAGCGCGGGAAGCGACTTGGTCGGACACGCCGAGGTGTCTGCCGAGCACCCTATTGATATACCTCAGGGGTGGCTCGTGAACCGAGGCGCGGCGACGTTGTGGCCCCTCGAATTTCTGGGCTGCACCATACTGGCTGGCTTGTTGTACCTGGCCGGGAGCTTGGTATCTGCCGCTCATGCCAGCGAGGATATATCCCGGTTATTTCTCGGATCATGGCGAAGTGCCGGGGATGGCGGAACATGGCGAAGCGACGGGCCGGGCATCTTGAACTGCCACCCCCCGTCGTTACCCGGTGACGCCAATGAGCGCGAGGTCGTCCGGATCACACCGACGCGGATCCAGTACCCTGAGATCGGATGCCGCATCGCGGCGGTCGCACCCACTGACGATGAGTCGTCGCTTGCTCTCGGCGTAGCGCTCGCCTGTGTCGGCGAAGGCTATACTTGGCACGGTGGGCAGATGTGGCGTCTCGAAGCGATCAACGGCGAACTCGTTCTGATCACAGCGCTCGGTCCCAGGGGCGCCATCACCGTCTTCCGGCGCTGCCGCTAAACGCGCGGTGTCTTGCGGTATCTCCTTGCTACAAAAGAACGAAAGAAAATACCCATGCCTGCTCCTGCCCTCGACGCCTTAACGGCCGCCTGGCAGACCATTGTCATTGGGCTTGCACTGTTGGGTGTCGTGCTCGCTGCGGCACCTTACTGGGATGGCTCCACGTTTCTCAGTGCGCTCCAAAAGTCGCTGAGCGACAACCCCTATTAACAACGGTTTCTACATCAACCGTCCGTCTTCTTGTCGGATAAATGGCCAAAACCGTCGCGTCAGCGAGGTAGGTTCCGCGTCAGTTTCCCTCGAAATAGGATCCAAGATCGCTAAGTACCATCAAAGCCTGGCGTACAAGCTCCGCCTGGCTATGGGTTTCGGTTCGAGCGAAAGCGCTTTTCAGATGGAAGCGAGCGGTGTTCATGGAAATGCCCGTCCGCTCTGCATAGTGCCTGAGATCCTCCCCTTCAAGAAGAGCGCACACCAAACGAGCCGTCGCGCGGGGGAGCCGAAGCAGGTCCGCAAGTTTTTGCTCTGTCGCGGCGGTTGTTCTTGCCGGATCATGGATTGCGATGAGCACGCCTCTCCGCATACTCGGAAACAGCTCGTTTTCGGTCGGAAGTCGAGCGACTAGCAGGACATAGGGCAGGCGGCCGGATATGCGGGGAACCCGCAGCAGCCCTCCCGCACCCCCCGCTAAAACATCGGCCCGAAAAGCCGTAAGTTGTTTAGCGATGGCGCGGTCGGCAACAATGAGTCGCCCGTTCCGGTCGAGCGTCAGGCCGTCGCCGGCGCTAGCCATTAGTTCAGCCGGCCGGTTGATGAAAAGCGCTGGACCCTCGTTGGACAGTGCAATGATGCCCGTCGTGCCGCGATCGACGATCGCGCTGAGAAACGCCGCGCGTCCTGCTGTTTGATTGAAGAGCCGCCGGATCTGCAGCACGCGGCCAAAGTGCGGCGCTAGCCTTCCAAGAACGGCCGAATCCTCATTGTCGAAGGGGGCACGTTCTATGCCCTGCATGACTGAAATCATTCCACCTCGGCAAATACCCGAAGGTTGCCGCGTAGCAATGGCATCCCTGACCCCTACCGGCAGAAGGAACTCATTGATAAATGGATTCCGGCGGCGGTCTTCCCGTGGGACTATTCGAGCTGAGCTGAGGACACTGCCGGCCGGGGCAAGCAACGCGGCGTCCGGGAGTGGATCATAGGCGGCGAAAGGCGGATAGCGCTGCAGCCAAGGTTCGTCCATCACCCCGACTGTGATTAGGTCCGAGAGCCCTGGGCGTCCGAACTCCTTCTCGCCAAATACGACGGCGGCGCCGCCGAGCAACCGCCGCATGCATTCAAGAGCTTGCCTCAGCTCGGAGCGATCACAGGCGCCGCGATAGAACGCATCGACCACATCGGCTTCCAGCTCGAGTTTTCCAGCCACCGCTTAGCCTCCGAATCCATGTGTGGGACTGCAAGAGAGAAGCGACCTACCCAACCGAGTGGGTATCCTCGGGTTAGCCGACCCAGTCGAGACGCTGGGTTATGGGCGAGATGCGCCGTAAGCGGTCCGGTTCCCGCCGACCGCCGGTAGGTTGACCCAGCGCCATCTTTTAGGCCCTCCCACGGCCGCAGAATGCAAACCCAACCATACCACCACCGGGCAAATCGGCACTGCCGTGCACTCTAGGGGAGCCTACTCGCTGCGTCCGAGGGGCTTCTGAGGTTGTCGCGCACGCGCTCAGTGTCCGGATGCTTAGTCCCGAGCACTTTTTCGAAGATCGTCTGCGCGCGTTCAAAGAGCGGCCGGGCCGCCTCGAAATCGCCCTGAGCCGTAAATAACCTGGCGAGATTGTCGAGGCTGATGGCGATATCGGGATGCTCCGAGCCCAGCATCTTTTCGCGGATCGCAACCGCGCGCTCGTAGAGCGGTCGCGCGGCGATAAGATCGCCTTGCGCAGAAGTAGCGAGGCCAAGTTATCCAGCACCCTCGCGTACGGGGATCTCATATGGGGGCGCGTCGCGAAGGCGCTCGACCCCAAAGGGGATGGCCGCTACGAGGTCGAGTACCGGGTCAAGCAGATCGATGGGAGCTGGCGTTGGTTGAGCGCATCGGGGCTGGTCGAGTTCAAAGGTGAGGGTGAGAGCCGCAAGCCGGTCGCCATCGCGGGCGCGAGCCGCGATTTGACCGAGCTCAAACACGCTGAGAAGCTGCAACACCTGCTCATCAACGAACTGAATCATTGCGTCAAAACACCCTCGCGACAGTGCAGGCCGTCGCGGCCCACACTCTGCGCTACTCCGAAAATCCGGCGGAGTTCGCCGGGAATTTTTCGGCCCGCATCCAGGCGCTCGCACAAGCGCATTCGCTGCTCAGCGACAGCACCTGGGAGGCGGCCGATTTGGCGGCCCTGATCCGCGACCAAATCCGCCTTGGCTCGCTGGACGAAAACCGCGTGACGACTCCGGGCCAGCGGTTCAATTGCCCTCGCACATGGCGGTGCGTCTGGCCTTGATCCTTCACGAGCTGGGTACGACGCCCGTAAGTACGGTGCACTTTCGACGGCTCGGGGCCGGATCGCGCTGCAATGGACGGTGTCGGACGAGACCCTTGTGCTGCGTTGGAGTGAACGCGGCGGTCCGCCCGTGTCACCGCTGGGCAAATCGGGTTTTGGCACCACGCTGATCGAGCAGAGCGTAAAGACCCAAGGGGGGACCGCGCACACATCCAACCCTCGTGAAGGGGTCGAATGGACGATTACCCTTACCCTGACGAACGCGCCCACAGGCATCAGTGCCGACTTCGTTCAATGAGGTCCCGCCGCAGGATGAGCCGCCCGAACCGCCTCGGGTCGAAACGGGCGGCATCGGGGGCGAACGCTTCCTGATCGTCGAAGACGAGCCGCTTGTGGCACTGCTACTGGCGGACGCCCTTGAGGAGGCCGGCGGAACCATCGTTGGCACTGCGGCCCCGGTCGAGGAGGCTCTGCGTTACATCGAGAGCGAGAAGATCGATGCAGGCCTCCTTGATTGCAATTTGAACGGGCGCGCGATCGATGAGGTTGCATCTGCGCTGAGCTGCCGCGGTGTACCCTTCCTTTTTGTCAGCGGCTATGGACAGGCCGGAAAGCCGCGGGATTTTGCTGATGCCCCCGTGCTCGGGAAGCCCTTCACGCATGTCCAGCTGATGCGCGCCACCGAAGCGTTAGTAAGGCAAGGCATCAGGTCACCAGTTTGATCGGGGCACGAGGATGAGCGTGCTTCGAGCCAGACATCCTAGGAGGAGGCTGCCGCTATTGGCACCGTGCCTATCGGCATCGTGCGCTTGCGTTTGTCGCGCGGGCGCGCCGTTCTGCGCCAGCTGCTAGATTTGGATGAGGCCGTACCGGCACCTGCCATTGCCGCCGCTGCCACTGCGCAGCTTAGCGAAGCAGTCGCGTAATCGCATGCCGGAGGGGAAACACGATGCAAAAGCTTATGGCCGCTCTGGCCATTGGTATCAGCAGCGCGGCTATCGCACAGTAATCGCCGATGCCGCCGGTTGCATCCAGCCATGCGGATGCATCACTGATGCCGTCAGCAGTGACGGCCAGAAGGGCCAGCCCCGGCAGTAGTCCTTCATCGAAACTGGGGGCGCCGGCGACAGCAAGCCGACGCCCTCCTGCCGTTATCGTTTAGCCGATTGCGATCCGCCTGGGTTGAGCTTCCTGCGCCTTCTTGAGCGTCAGGGTCAGAACGCCATTTTCAAGCTGGGCACTGATTTGCTGCTGGTCGATTTTGTTGGACAGGCTGAACGAGCGCGCGAAATGCCCGATATTGTATTCGGTGTAGAGCGGCTCCAGCCCTTCGTACTTCCCGAAATCGATGCGGGCGTCTACGCGCAACAGATCATTCTCGACATTCACATCGATCGCGTCCTTCTCGACGCCCGGCAGCTCCATAACGACTGTTAGCGCATCATCCGTCTCGAAAATATCCGTTGTCGGCACGTAGTGCCGGGCCGGGACGGTTTTCTCGTCCTTCGAAACCAGTTCCTTCTTTTCCTGTACTTCCAGCGATTGTGATTGTGCCATCTGCGTCTCCCGAATTCGTGTTCTGCATCTAGTCCACGGCGATAGTCTTGGGCTTGTCGCGCTCCGCGCGCGGCAGGTAGATTGCCAGTATTCCGTCGCGACATTCCGCTTTGACCCGGTTGCCATCAATTTCCACGGGGACGGTAAACGCACGGTCGAACCGGCCAGCGAGGCGCTCGCGGCGATGCAACGCGGCCTGTTCACCATAGCCGACCCCCTTGCTTCCGGCGATGCGGATGGTCTTACCCACCACCTGGATCTCAAGATCCGACTTCTGAATACCGGGGACTTCGGCGATTGCCACCAGATCATCACCGTTTCGGAAGATATTGATTGGCGGGAACGCACCGCGCGCACTAGGGCCGGAGCTCAGCCAGCCACTGGTCCTGAACGAGTCAAGCGCTTGCTGAAATTGAAGCAGCGCGTCAAACGGATCGGAAAACACCGTTGCCATCCTTCATGCTCCTGATGCGAGCCGCCAAACACCTGCACGCCGCGCGGCGCGCATGGGTCGTCCGGGGCCTCGGATTTCAGATGTTCTATTGGAATGGAGTTAGAGGCCCGGAAAGATGCGGGGCCAGCGGGGAGGTGAATTGTCGATGACGAAAAGCGGCTCGCGACCGCCGTGAGTAACTTCGTCCAACTCTTTCATTCCGCCCCACAATTGCCGCGTGGCCATCGCCGGCGACTGAAGCACGGCGCGAGGGAGCTCGGGCCTCCGGGAAGGGAGATTTGCTTCGACATTCATTGCCACGCCCTCCTATGAGCAACATGGGAAACGATCGTCACGGACCCCCAAGGGGGCATCCGGTGCTCGATTTAGGATCGGTCAGTTACGGTTCAAGGGCTGCGTTGGACGGTTGCGAGCGATGCCGGTTTAGCCTTTGGAAAGTTCATGACGTTCCTTGCAGAGCCGGGCTGTACGGGCTCCTACCTTCCTGCTTTTTAGAGGCCGCGTTGCATCCGACCAGCCGGTCAGATCCCGTTGTCAACCAAGTGCGTCCGGGCTGCTTTGGGGCAGGTTCAGCAGCCAGCATCGCCGAATGCGGATGTCGGGTTTATAGCGCCTAAGCGGGCGTTGAGGAGTTGCGGCTCAGCGGTTGAGCAGCGCTGCGGCGGGAGCGGTCGGATCAGGAGCAGATCATGCCCACCGCGATCCCATCAATGGTCGGTTTTGCGAAAACCCCGTGGAACAAGGGCCGCCTCATCGGCCAAAAGCGCCCGTTGAAATCAAGGAGGTTTGGGCGATCCGGGTGCGATTGCAGCTTGAACAGCATCGCCGCGACCCCGCCCTCTTCAATCTCGCGATCGACAGCAAGCTGCACGGCTGCGATCTCGTTCGGCTTCG
>JAFAYW010000304.1 GCA_019240125.1 Alphaproteobacteria bacterium | reverse complement strand
CGATCCGGTGCGGGTTGCGACCGAATACGCGACCCTCGATGTGATTTCGAAGGGCCGCCTGGAGATCGGCTTTGTCAAATCCGGGGCGACCGAGATGGTGTCGGGCGATGCCAACCCGATGCGTATCCGCGAACGCGAATGGGAAGCCATCGACCTGATCGAGAAATCGCTGGTGACGACGGACGGGCCGTTCAGCTGGGAAGGCAAATTCTACCAGCACCCGCATGTGAATGTCTGGCCGCGCTGCTATCAGCAGCCGCGCCCCGATTTCTGGGCGGCGACGTCGGACCTGCCGACCTGTGCCGAGCTCGGCCGCCGCGGCATCATCAACACATTGCTGTTTGGCGGCTTTGAGCGCACCCAGCAGGCTTTTAACGCCTATAAGCGGGCGCGCGCCGAGGCAGCGATGGCCAAAGCCGCCGAAGATCGCTTCTCGTACATGGCGTTCGCCTATGTCGGCGACACCGATGAGGAAGCCCTGCGCATCGGTCAGAAGATCGCCTGGTTTCTGACGGTCAGCATCAAGAGCTCGCCGCAATTCTCCAAGTACCAGCCGGGCAATGTCGCGCCGCAGATGGCACCGAACGCCTGGCGCACCGGCGCCTCGCGCCGGCCGCGCCCGACCAACCTGGACGCCGAGGTATTGATCGGCCAGGGCCAGATGTTTGCCGGCAACCCGGACACGGTCGCCCGCCAGCTCAGGGATTTCCGCAAACGCGTCGGCGGCATCCAGCATGTGATCATGATGACCCGCCAAGGTCTCGTGACCCATGCCGAGGCTCAAAAGAGCTTCAACCTCGCCGCCAAAGAGGTTCTGCCGCAATTGCAGGACCTGCCCCCGATTGATGAGGACGAAACGTCATGGATGGCGAAGCAGGCCGCGGCCGAATGAGTGCGGCTACCATAACGGCCGGGCCGCTTGATCTCGAAGTCTTGTGTCGCGGCAACGGGCGACCGCTGCTGCTGGTGCACGGGATCAACCCAGTCAGCCCGCAGGCGCCGTTTGTCGACATGCTGGCCAAGCACGGCGAGGTGATCGCGCCGTCGCATCCCGGGTTCGGCCGCTCGCCGCGCCCGGAAGATTGCGACACGATGTACGACCTCGTGAACGTCTACCTCGACGTGCTCGACGGGTTATCGGAGCCGGCCACGGTGATCGGGTTTTCGTTTGGCGGATGGATTGCCGCCGAGCTGGCGGTCAGCGGCCATCCGCGCCTCGAAAAGCTGGTGCTGGTCGATCCGGTGGGCATCAAGCTCGGCGGCCGCGAGGAGCGCGACATCGCGCATTTCTTCAATACCAATCCGCGCGAATTGCACCGCCGCGCCTGGCACGACCCGGCCAACGCGCCGGCCGGCATTTACGGTGTCGGCTGGCACGAGCAGATCGGTGATGCGATGAGGGACGAGGACATGGTGCTCCTTGCCCGCAATTGGGACTCGTTGTGCCTCTATGCCTGGCGGCCGCATATGTACAACCCGCAGCTCAAGCAGTGGCTGCGCCGCATTGGCGTGCCGACCCAGGTTGTGTGGGGCGCCAGCGACGGCATCGTCAGCCCGGAATACGGCAGCGGCTATGCGGCGCTGATCCCCGGCGCCGAATTCGCGATCATCGAAGGCGCCGGGCATCACCCCGAGCTGGAGCGCCCGCAGGAATTCGCCGAGCGCGTCGCCGCCTTCATCAACCGATAGCCGAGTACGCCTTCATGATGTTCATCATCCGCACCACCGGCGAGGCGCCGAGCGCCGCCAATATCGCGGTGAAGCTGAGCCGCAAGACACCGGCGATCGTCACCGGCGGCGAGGGGAAGACCGATTATTTCTGCGTTGCCGAGCCGGACACGATCGAGGCATTGCGCGGCCAGAATGTGCCGGTCGTCGCCGTGCATGACGGCTATTACGAAGACGGAAAGGGCGGCGGTGTGGGGATATGGGGCCAGGGCAAGTTCTGGGAAATCCGCGACACGCCGTTCACCGTCAAGGAAGCCGTCGGCGCCACCGCCCCGGCTACCAACGCACCCCAGGGCGACAGCGAGCAGGTCAACGTGCGCGGCGCCATCTTCGGGGTATAGGGGCGGAGCTTCCTTCCTGTCATTCCGGGGCGCCGCGCAGCGGCGAACCCGGAACCCATGAACGTCGGCCTCTGGCATATGGGTTCCGGGTTCGGCCTACGGCCGCCCCGGAATGACAAACAGGGGAATCTATCGCTAGCCATTCCCTGGGAGCCGTTTGATTTCCGCTCGCCCCGGCGCATAGTGGCGCAAAATCTCCACCAGAAGATAAGCGGAGGACCGCGCCAATGCCGACGCTCGAAACGCCCGGCTTTCACCACCTGATGCTGCGCTCGGTTGATCCCGATGCGGCGATCGATTTCTACACCGGTATCTTCCCGACCAGCACGCGCAAGACCAACTGGGGCGGCTTTCCTGCCCTCGGGTGCACAACCAATGTGCTGGTGCTGTTTCAGAAGGTCGACTCCCCGGCACCGACCGAGCCGCAAAGCGCGATCTGGCATTATGGCTGGCATGTCGCCGATACGCAGAAGACCGTCGCCGCCTTCAAGGAGCGGCCCGAGGTCAAGATGCGCCCGCTTTACACCACCGATGAGGGCGGTTCGGTCTATGCCAGCAGCGACACCTGGCCGGGCGGCGCCAGCGGCCTCGGGCGCACCCGCGAAGAGATCGCCGAGGCGCGCGCCAAGAACATCCCGCCCGAGAAGGTGGGTGGCTTCTCCTATATGTCGGGCGGCCCGGAAGACGCGCTGTTCGAGATCGCCGGCAACTACCCGGCCGAGCGCTTCAACCACATCCATATGTGGCACGAGGACCCGTTCTGCGCGCTGCTCTGGTACAAGAAGCACCTGAACGCGCCGGTGCGCGCCGGCTTCCCCGACACCAACCTGACCGAAGACACCTGCCGCGTGCCGCGCGGCACCGACCGCACTTGGCCCGCGCTGAACCGCGAGGGCATGTTCCGCACGCCGCGCGCCGGTGTCGAATTCGACGATGTCGTGCTGACCTGGTACGCCAATCAGAGCAGCACGCCCCTCGCCCCCAGCCGCGGCCAGATGCAGGACCATATCGGCCTCAGCGTGCATGATCTCGACGAGTGGGCCGGCAAGTTGCGCAACGAGAGGGTGCGCATCACCGAAGGCCCGCACAAATTCGGCGACACCCGCGCCATAATGATCGAAGGCCCGAGCCGCGAGTCGATCGCCCTGGTCGAGGTGCGATAGCCCGCTGAAACAGTAAAATTGTCGTCCCTGCGGAAGCAGGAACCCACCCTTCAACAACTCCGCAGCCCACCGGTGGGTCCCTGCTTGCGCAGGGACGACAGCGGGGAACGGGGTGAGAGAACGCCTCCCAT
>JAFAYW010000240.1 GCA_019240125.1 Alphaproteobacteria bacterium | reverse complement strand
ATTCGCTTCTTTGGCGGCTCGCTCTTTGAGCTCTTGCCAGGTAATCGGCGATCCAGGTTTTTCTCTAAACTCCACCCTCTCGTCGCTGGCCATCAGGCCATACACTTGCACCACGCCTCCGCAGCGGTGTTGTAGGTTACCGTTTTCGGCTCAACGCCGCGGATGCGATTCAGAGGCTGATAGGTGATCTCATAGGGCATATGGCGCTTCGATCCCTTCCACGCACTCGCGGCTATGTCGATGCTATACACGCAACGATGCAACCTCGCGGCCGCAACAGCGTTTACAAGAGACAACCCCCCACGCGTCACTTCGCGCCGCCGGTCACCCGTCCTGGCGGCGCTTTTTTGTGATTAGGCGCAACGATCGGCCTGGATGGGAGTTTACTCGGGCATCTACTCTTCATCGCACCACTTAGCGCCGCCCATCCATAGGCGGCGCTTTTTTATCAGTAGGGCGGGCCCGCCTGGATTGTCGGACGTAGCTGGCGAGCGGCACGAACGGGATTTGCACCCGTGTCTCCGGCCAAATCGGCAGGTGTCTTTGTCAGCTAGACGACGCAACCGCTCGCCTCGCAACACAGCGTATCCGCCCCCCGGTCAGCGCTACATTCGGGCAAGAGAGCTACGACCTGGATAACGTGAGGACCCCGTTGAGATTACGCCGATCGTGGCGACAGCAGCTCCTCTTGCCCCGCCGTGATTTTCGGCGCGTGCTCGCGACAGCCCTTGGAAAGGCTATGCGTAGAGATGACCACACTGAAATCATGTCCGGCGGGCGCCGTCGCATGTCCAACGGGAAACCGTAAAGGACGGCGCGGACGTCTCTACGCGTCTTTCCAACCGCCGGGCTCATGCAGTCCCTTGGAAAGGAATGTAGAGCATGACCGACACTACCACCACGCCCGTATCGCGTAGACGCGCCCTCCTAACCGCCGCGGCAGCGTTTGCCGGCAGCGCAATCGCTGCACCCGCTGTTGCGGCTGTCAAGGCGTCGGCTGTAACTGATCCGGTCATCCCGATGATCGCGGAATGGACCGCCTCTATGACGAGACCAGTCGGCTCGAAGAGCAGGCGATAAAGCTTCTGCGCAATCTACCCGAGGACATCCAGCATGGGCCGAGTGTGATGCTGGCTGAAATTCCCGACGGCTATGACGACATGACATATAGCGAGCGGAATCAAATACTGGAGCTGAAGCGTTGTCACCCTGATCAGGTGCCGATGATCGAACTCGTAGAAAAACCCTGCCACTTCTACTCCGAGGAGCATCTGCGCGATGAGATCGATCGTCGCGATATCAAGGAAGAGGATGCCGAGCGGATGGTTGCGGAGTGGCGCCCCAAGAAAGAACGCGTTGCCAGAGTAAGAGAAGAGATCGGCCATACGGCTCTGCTCAATCAAGCAAAGGCCCTTCACGCCCGTGCGTCAGAGCTGAACGAGCGCATCGAGAAGATGGAGCCGCCGCGCACGCTTGCGGGCATCATCGCGCTAATCGAGATGACCGACTACGAGATGGACCCAGTGCTCGTCAGCGCTCACGCCGGGCTGCGCGCCATGGCGGCGGGAGATGCGGCATGAGCGACCCCGACATCTTCGCCCTCGGCGGCCAACAGGGCACAGAGGCGCTGAGGCAGCGCCGTCGCGCCCTCATCAGGGAGCTGATCGAGGTAAGTTACCTTCTGTTACCTTCTGCCGCCGCCTGCCCAGGAACGCCGCCAGCGCCGCCGGCAACCCGCCCGGAGGCAACCCCGGCCGAGAACGAGGCGCTGCGCGTTGAATGCGAAGCGATCGCTGCAGAACTCCGCGCACCCTTACCGGACGGGGATGCAGGGCTGATCACTGCGCTACAGCGCTGGCATGACATGCAGCCTCGCATGCGTCTCTCCGACCGGGGGTTCAATGTCACCGTTGACAATGAATGCGAGATCATCGAGCCGATCGCATACGAGGCGGAGAACGAGCTGTCCGACCGGATAGAGGAAACGCCCGCTAAAGGGCTGCCCGGAGTGCTCATCAAGCTTCGCTTTCTGGCCGGGAAGCGCGGCATTTTTGCCGACGACTACATGGATATCTTCGGCCAACTGGCTGAGGTAGTCGCCGCTGCCTGCCACCAGCGCGGCTGGCACGCGGGACGCTCAGGGCGTAGGCTAAGGACGCTTGGAAATCCCCCAAGCTCTTCAGACGTACTTGCCCCGGTCAGCGATGGCCGGGGCTTTTTTTGGCGAATGTCTAAAGCAATGCTCAAACCTCAACTGCGGCCTCGAGGCTGCGCGACGGCTATGTTGCAACTTACCGACGCGTCGCTCTGTTCATAGGAAATGGCTGGATGAAGGCCAGATTTGCGGGAGAAACACTATGAAGAGGGTATCGCTTGCGGCGGCCATCGCGCTCGGATTGGCCACGATAACACCGGCTGTCGCGCAGCCGGCAGCATCTCCAGTACAGATCATGCCTACAGCGCCGGCCGGGCACACCATCAGCAAATACTACAAGCAACCCGTATACGATCCGCAAAAGGCCAAGATCGGCACGATCGACGACGTTGTGATCAGCGATAGCGGCCAGATCGAGGCCTTCATCATCGGCGTCGGCGGGTTCCTCGGCATGGGTGAAAAGAATGTCGCCGTCGCTCCTGCCTCGGTTCACGCCGAGATGAAAGACGGCAGCTGGTATTTGACGCTCAATACAACCAAGGACGCTCTGAAGGCGGCGCCTGGGCTCACCTTCGATAAAACAAAGTCCAATTGGGTGCCGAGCGGCAAAGGCTGACAAATCTCACGGCTCACCGCGCTGCGCCGTGGTGAATCCTGACGCTCTGGAGTTGCTGACCAGCGGGGTGGTGAAGGCGTAGGCTAAGACCGTCTGGGAGCCTCCCGGGCTCTTCTGGTTAAAGCTTTGCCCCGGTCAGCGACGGCCGGGGCTTCTTAGTGTGCGACCTAAGGGGATGATGGCTAAAGATTATATTCCTCAGGAGATAAACAACAATGACCATTTTCGTTGCCGAAATTGATGGGTGTGCGGTTGCAGCCTTCTATGCCGAAGACAATGAAGAGGCTTGCGACTTCATCCAGGATGAAACGTTCAGAGGCGATTTGATGGTACTCGAAAACGAAGGGCATCCACTTTGGAATGGCGAGTCGCAGATTCAGCACCGGGAGGCTCTGAATGAGGAGCGTGCTGCATGGGACGCTGCGAGGACGGAGGCCATCCGTGATGGCAAAATATCGGCCAGCGAGAATGATTTTTTCATCTTCTTAGTCCCGGTAGTCGATCCGATTGATACAATAGACGGCGTAGATCCGTAAGAGGTTTTGGTTATAGACCCGCTCGGCTCCGGCCGGGCCAGGTGATCATTCAAACTAATGCAACCATCAAGTTTCGCGCGAAAATTGCGCATGTTATCAACTTATCTTGTAATTTCTCAAACCTGTGTCGCACCATTTCGCCCGCAGCTCTTTGCTACCCGACACCCCAACACGCGTCGGGACAAGAACGATAGCGAGTGGCGCGCTGGCTCACGAGAGCTTAGGCTGACGGACGCTTTGGGCAATGTATTTGCTTAGACGATCTTGTGGAAACTCACCCGATCCCTGGCCGGAACTTTCTTTCCCAGGACGCGTGTTATTTTCGATCTGCGGATTGAACAACGGCCTCTTTTAGGCGCTGCATCTGCTTTTCTGACAGCTCTTCTGCTTCGACCACCGCATTGCTCGCTTCCTTGTTCACTCGGATCAGTTCGTCGAGCTTCAGGTGCAGTGCGCGCGTGTCGCGACTTTGCGTGCTTTGGATGAGGAAGACCATCAGAAAGGTGATAACCGAGGTGCCGGTGTTGATGACAAGCTGCCAAGTATCCGACCACCCGAAGAGAGGACCGGTGATCGCCCAGACAATGATCGTCAACGCTGCGATAGCGAAGGTGATGGGTGAGCCGACAGCATGCTCGACGTAGCGCCCGAACCGATCGAAATCTGCTGGCTTCTTGGGTTTGTCCTCCATTAAGCCCGCCGCGCGCGATATGCCCGATCACCCGGCTCTCGCCGCAGCCTCGCGTCAGCGAAGCTCTGCCGCCAGAGCCGCTCCGACCGCGCATCGCTCAGCTCTGCCTTCGCATCGTCGCGGGCTTGAGCCCGCTCTGCCTTGATCCGGCGCATCTCGGCCGCGATGGCGGCGTAGTCCTCGATGATAGCCATTCGGCGCTCCCTAAAAACCGGGCTCGTGTCCGGTTATTCGTTGAGCATCACGTTAATCAGCCGGACCAGTTCGGTGCGCTCTCCTGCGGAGAGGCGGCCAACATAATCCAAGGCTGTCAGCGGCCGCGGCATGCTCGACCTTGTCTCGCCGACCTGTTGCTGTTGGCCGCCGACAGACACGCCAAATAGCGGCGATATCAGCTCTGCAAGCCGCGTCAGGCGCTCGCCGGCTTCTTCGATATCGGTCATCGGTGCTTTCCTCACTCCCGTGTTCCAAGGATTTTCCGCCCAGCGGTGGAGACCCCAGGATCCCGAGAAAGCGGCCCGGTCGGGAGCAGGTTTGCGGATTACCCAGCCGGGCCTACCCCGAGCATAAGGTGGTGAACAGGCCATGCCCGGAGCGCTGCAATGGTATCACCCATCTAGCTAGGGTCGGGTTATCATGGGTTGGCATCTCGGTGTGATAAGCGGGGACGCAGCCTTGTGCACTGGGCGGTGTTTGGTTGCTAGGCAAATCCCCCCGATACTTGGCGCCGCCAATCACTTGTCCTGGCGGCGATCCTTCTCTGCCGACGCTGAACGCCAACAGGTGCGGCTTACGTATTCGGCGTTATGGGAGGCGGCATCACAGCCGATAGCCTGGCCATCTCGACCGACAGGTATCGCAGCTGATCGTCAGTCATCCGGAAAGCGATCCGCTCTCCGTCTACATGCTCAATTACGAGCACCTTTATGCCGTCTGCCCGTGCGGCTGCCCATGCGCGTTTGATTGAGACGGTCGGGTATTCTCCGTCAAAATCGGACATCTGACCCCTCCTTCAAATTGCGAGCGGAGCTAGCCGAGCCTCGGCCATCATGCGGCAGGCGTCTAGGAAGAATGTAAAGGGAGGGCTGGCAAGCAGCTGCGTATCAAGGTGCCGAAAACAGCACCTTGAAGCCTTTCTCCACGATCCCCCGCTACCTTTTGCTGCCTCTTGCCACCGCCGCGGTTTCGGCGCATGCCGCTACAGCTACAGAAGCCACACCTTACCTGGCGGGAGTGCCAGTCTCTTGATGGTTTCCTCGGAGGGTAGATCGTGGATCACCTCAACGGAGCGTCCCGGCGATACCATCGCCCTTACAGCCCTTTCCGCCTCCGCCCGATCGTCGGTTGCAACAATCCAGATTTCGAAAGTTCGGTTGATGCTCGGCGATGAGTCAGCCAACACCCGGACGAAGAGTGCTCCAGCCATGTCCGCCAATATGGCATGTCCACCGGACATCCGGCAAATCCGCCTTCGACAAGCCTTAAGACCGCCGCCGTCGCCGCCCCTGCAAACCTGGCGATTCGGCTTGGATGAGGTATCCGCCTACCGGGTTACCTTTTACGCCGATCCCGAACAGTGCGATCACGCCATGCAAGGAAAGCAGCTCCGTTCATTGCTTCCTCCCACCCAGGGGGATAGATATTTAGCGGCCTCGTCATGGCCGCTGAGGCGGGTTAGCGTCCGTGGTCGTGGTGGAAATTCGGCGGTTAGCGCGCGCCGGGCGGAATGCCCCATAACTTGGAGCTCGGCGCGCGCGTGAGCGAAAGGTGGTCACCGGGAAGGGCGGCTAAGGTGGAGTTGCAAGGCTTCACCCCCAGCCGACGAGGACCCGATGACCGATGAGAGAATGGCGCTGGTTGAGCTGCTGCAGAAGAGCGGCGACAGCGATTTCCTGCGATCCGTGGCGGAGGCGGTGTTGCAGATCTTGATGGAAGCGGATGTTGAAGGGCTGATCGGCGCCGGCCGGCACGAACGCACCGGCGACCGGCTCAACTACCGTAACGGTTATCGCGACCGCAGCCTCGACACGCGGCTCGGCTCGCTGCAATTGCGCATCCCCAAGCTGCGCCAAGGGTCGTACTTCCCGCCGTTCCTGGAGCCGCGCAAGACCGCCGAGAAGGCGTTGGTCATGGTGATCCAGGAAGCCTGGATCGGCGGTGTCTCGACCCGTCGGGTCGACGAGCTGGTGCAGGCAATGGGTCTCAGCGGCATCTCGAAGAGCCAGGTCTCCAAGCTGTGCAAGGACATCGACGAGCGGGTCAACGCCTTCCTCGACCGGCCGATTGAGGGTGAGTGGCCGTATCTCTGGCTCGACGCCACTTACCTTAAGGTTCGCGATGGCGGCTGCATTGTCTCGGTCGCGGCGATAATCGCTGTCGCGGTCACCACTGATGGCCGGCGCGAGATCATCGGTCTCGGTATCGGCCCGTCGGAGGCTGAGCCGTTCTGGTCGGCCTTTCTGAAGGGTCTGGTCAAACGCGGCCTCAAGGGCGTCAAGCTGGTGATCTCGGACGCCCACGAGGGGCCGCGTCTGGCGATCACCCGTGTGCTCGGCGCCAGCTGGCAACGCTGCCGCGTCCATTGGATGCGCAATGCCCTGGCGCACGTGCCGAAAGGCCAGCACACCATGGTTGCCGCCGCGATCCGCCAGGCGTTCCTGCAAACCGACGGTCAGGCAGCGCACCTGAACTGGCGGCATGTCGCCGATCAGCTCCGGCCGCGCTGGCCCAAGCTCGCCGCGCTGATGGACGACAGCGAGCACGACGTGCTGGCCTACATGACCTTCCC